>NZ_JBEOTA010000014.1:0-236679 GCF_040303265.1 Streptomyces sp. NPDC096040 | reverse complement strand
CCCGCAGCCCGCCCCAGCAGAATCCGCGAACTGTGCACCGCTCACGGCCTCGCAGCGGCCTGACCTCAACCAGTCGACTTCGCCAACGGAATCAGACCTACGCATTACGAGACGTATCGAATCCCTGATGAGCGGTGCTGGGCCTTGCCGCGTAGTGCTGTTCTGCCTGATCAGCGCCACGGAGCTTGATGTCCCGTCCGCTGCGCGGCGGCCCATGTTTCGATGTCCGCTCACGCATCGCTCACGCGCACCGACTCGCTCAACGAGAGGGGCCTCACCCGAACAACGCGTGGACGCCCCTTTCGTACAGGCTCAGAAGCTCGTCAGCGTCCCCGGCAGGTTGAACGTCCGGTACGTCGCCTTGTCGAGGTCCACCACGGTTGCGGTGTCGTCCGAGACCATCAGCCAGCCATCCCGTGTATGCCGCAGCAGAGACGAGCTGTCCATGCCCTTGACCGTCACGCGTCGCAGTTCGCGCCCGCCTCTCCGGTCCAGCTCGATGAGATCGCTGTCCTCCCCGGAGCTCACCACGACAAAGACGGTGGTCTTCGACGCCTGCACGGCATCTACCCTTCCGCCGACTGCGCTCACCACCGTCGCCCCGGCGGTGTTCTTCAGGGTCACTTTCACCGTGGTTCCCTGGCTGTTCCGGGCGGGGGTACCGGCCAGGACCGGGGTGCCTGCCGGACATGCCAGTTGCTGCACCTGCACGTCCCCGGCCTCCCCGACCTGCCTGGTCCTGCCGGTGGTGAGGTCGAGCACACTCGCCTTCACGTCGGATCCCTGTCGGGTAGCCAGGCACACCGTGTCACTGGACGGATCGGACGCCGCCAGCGTGACCGATCCCGGAACCTGCACGTCCCGGACCTTCTTCCACGTCTTCGCATCGCGTACCAGCACACTGGTGGTTTCGCTGTCCGCCGTGGCAGCACTCTGATCGCTTCCGGAGGAGTCATGAACGGCCGCGACCAGGTTCTTGCCCGGCACGAGTTCACGTAGCCGCTCCGTATCGTCCTTCTCATCCAGGGCGTGCCGGGCGGTGTTCAGCGCGAAAAGGCGGTCCGGACGCTCCCGTTTGCGGGGCATTGACAGCCACCACGTCCCGTCGGCCGACTGCACGAGCTGAGGAGCCAGCACGTCATCGTCGCCGTCCTTCTGCGGCACAACAGCCAGCGCCTGCGCGTGGTGGGCTTCGGGGTTGATGCCGACCACCACTGTGTGCCCGGACACGCTCGCAGTCACAAAGGTCTGCGATCCCTTCCAGTCCCTTCCCAGCTCCACATCGTCGGAACCGGAACAGGAAGCCAACAGGGCAGCGGACACCGCGAGCGCGGCGTACGACGTCTTACGCCGCATAACAGGAATCACCAGTCCTTCATGGCTTCGGTGGGGGACATGCGCGCGGCACGGCGCGCCGGGAGGACGGCTCCGGCGGCTACGACGACAACGGTCGCAACCGACAGGGAGATCAGCGTCGGTGTCCCCGGAAGCGGCACCGTGTCGCGTACATACGGGGCGATGTCGCCGATACGCCGAAGACCGGCAGCAGCCGCACTGGACGCGCCCACCGCAAGCAGTACGCCGGCCGCAGCCGCCACCACCCCGGCGATCGCCATCTCCGCCACGAGCATCGCCATCACCGAGCGGCTACGGAAACCGACTGCCTTGAGGATGCCCACTTCCTGGGCCCGCTGCCGCCCCAGCGCACCCGTCACCGTGACCGCCCCGACGAAGGCAAGTACACCCAGGACGCCGAGCAGCACGTCCCCGGTCAGCCTGACCAGCTGCAGCACTCCGGGAAGAGCCTGAAGCTGCTGCTGCAAGGAGTTGGCCGGGTAGTTCATCTTCTGCACGGCCTTGAGCACACCCGCTACATGGGCGGCGCTGTCAGCCACCACTGTCAGCTGATCCCACCCCGAAGTGCGCAGATAGTCGTCGGTCGTCTTGCCGGCCGCAGCTGCCGCCCACTTGACCACCGTCGCATCGTCCGCATATGCGGTGTCCGGGCCGTCGAACTGCCAGCTGGGGTCGTACAGGCCCACCACCTTCACCCGGTCGCTCACCGTGTCGCCCACGCCGGGCCGCACATATCGGTGCGCGTCCACCGTCACCGTCCTGCCCACCATCGAAGACAGGTCCACCCCGTGCGTGGAGGCGGGAAAGACCACCTCTCCACGGCGCAGCGGGAACAGCTCCTTGCGTACCGACTTGACCACGGGGGGCGCCAGCGCCTTGCGGTAGGTCGTCGCATACAGCAGGTCGGCGCCCTCGGGGTTGTCCCGTACCGGCATGGACACCTGAAGCCTGTGCTGGACCGACTTCACGTGAGCGATCTTCGCCAGGCGCTTCTCCGTCGCGTCCGTCAGCTGAGCAGTGTCAGGACGTCCCTCAGGGGAGTCCACCGTGACCGACCGATTCGCCGTCGACTCCCCGACCTGGCTGGTCGTCGTCCCCTGTGCGTTCGAGGCGATCCCGATCGCGCTCAAGCACACAGCGCCGGCGACCGCGACCATCGTCACCAGCCCCAGCAGCCGCCTACGCAGCGCTTGCACGTTCCACCACGCCACCTGAAGCAGATTCACAGCTCACCCTCCCGCGAGCCCCGGGTGGCTGCCCATGAGCGGCCGTTCGTCTCGTCCTGTGCCGAAAGACCGGCGCTCCGGCCCAGCCGGTGAACGATGTCGGCCGCATCCGCAACCGCCTGGTTGTGCGTAACGACCAGCACCCCCCGCCCGTCGTCCGCCAACTCCCGGAACAGGCCCAGCAACAGGGCCTCGCTCTCGGTGTCCAGGTTTCCGGTGGGTTCGTCGGCCAGCAGGAGTGGCGGATCGTTCACCAGTGCTCGGGCCAGCGCCACGCGCTGTTGTTCGCCGCCGGACAGCTCGCTGGGCCGGTGCTCGCACCGGTCCCCCAGCCCCACGCGCTCCAGCAGACTGCGCGCCCGGGTCTCTGCTTCCCGGCGCCTGCCGGTGTACGGAAGCAAGACATTCCGCACGGCGCTGTGCTGCGGCAGCAGGTTGTAGGACTGGAAGACGAATCCCAGACGCCGACGCCGCAGGTCCGCAAGTGCGCTGTCCGACAGCCCGTGGGTTTCGTGGCCCTCGAGACAAACCCGGCCGGTGTCGGGTTTCGTCAGCAGCCCGAGAATGTGCATGAGGGTGGATTTACCCGACCCCGAGTGTCCGACGAGCGCGGTGACACATCCCGGTGCGACAGCGAGATCGATGCCTTTGAGGACGTCGACCCGCTGGCCGCGCAGGGTATAGGACTTGCCTACCCCACTCGCTGTCAGCAGTGCGTTCAAGGAGGTTCTGCTCACTTTCTGTCTCAGGGGTCCTACGAGGGCAGAGTTCCCAGCTTCCGACCCAGTGCCTTGTCCAGCTCCCACACCGCCCACGTCGTCTTGAGGTCGCAGCCCGGCTCGTCATCGGGTCGGTACAGGCCAGGAAGCCCCGGACAGCCCCGATGCGCCCTGAACTGACTGGCAAGGTGTCTCACCATGGAGTCATCGGCATGGCCGCCGAGCAGCAGGTAGGCACGGACGATCAGCGCACGGTCATAGACGCTTGCGCGGGGCCCGGGGTCGGTTGCCCATCGCCTGAGCGCGTCCGCGGTCAGCCAACCAGGTGTCCGATCCTCCTGGCCAGCCTGGTGCAGACCGACCACCAGCGTGGCGGCCGCCTGCGCGCGTTCCAGATCGTCAACGCTCCAGCGTGTGACGGAGGGAACCGGTATCGGTACGCCGGACTCCGCGCAGTCCCATGCCTCACGCTGCCAGGCCAACACGTTGTCTGCGGTGATCGTGGTCGGCACCGTCGACGGATCCTGGCACAGTGCGGCCTCCTGACGGGAAAGCGGCTCACCGCCGGCGCTGTACTTGAGCGCAGCGAGGTTCAGCCGGGCAGCGCCGTCGCGGGGCGCGTCCTGGGAGTTGGCCTGCTCCTCGACCGCAGCCAGGAGACGTTTGTCCCGCACAGGCCACCCGGCCACGCTCCGCAGTTGCTGTACGAACAGCGACGCGTCGGGCGTGCCCAGGTAGGAGGACGGGTCTCGCACCGTTCCGTCCTGCATGCGCTGTTGCTCGAGACGGCGCGTGACCGCCGAGAACTCCCCCTTGGAGCTGCCGGTGGCGCGCAGGATGTGCACCAGGCTGTAGAGCTGGTCGTAGTCGAGGCTTCCGACGTTGTGGGACAGAACCTGCTGCCATGTCTTCTGGTCCACATGCGGCTTTTTGCCAGCTGACTCCTGGAGCAGTACGTAGTTGTACGTGTCCTCCAGCAGGGCGGCGCGTTCATTGTCCGGCCGCTCGGTGAACCGGCTCGTGTCCGGAGGCGCCACCGACGTCAGGGAGTCGGGGACGGACCTGCCGAGCAGGTACAGACAGCGTGCCAGGACCGCGGCCTCATCCAGTTGCGGCCTGCCCTCCGCCAACCGGCCCAACCAGTCGGCGGTGATCGCTTTGTCGGCGCCGGGAAGCTGGGCGAGAGTTCCAGTGGCCGCCTCCACCTCCAGCGCCGCCCAAGTGGCACCCAGGCGCCCTTCGTCGCTCTTCTCTCCGAGGGCGGGATCTGCGTACCACCCACGGCCGGTTCGCAGTTTCTCCACGTCCTCGGCGTCGCCGCGCCCCAGCACCGCCGACACCCCGGCCTCGCGCAGCGGGACAAGCCAGTACCTCCCCCACAGCGCGGACGTCTTGAGCGCATCGGAGCGCAGCGCTGCGGCCGTCGTGGCTCCCACTGTGACCTTCGGCTTCCCGCCGGTCTCCGCCAGGATGCGCAGCGCGTAGGACTGAGCTTCGGGGCTGCCGGGCTCTTCCCTCAGGAAGGGGTGGTAGTACAGGCCGTTGGCCTGACTGACGAGGCTCTGGAAGTAGGCCGGTTCTCTGCTTTCATGGTGGCTGCCCTGCGGGGTGCAGGACACGGCCGACATCAAGACGCAGGCCGCAGCAGCAGCCCATGCCGCTTTCCTCGCGACTCTCCTGGCGTGAGACATACTCGTTCTCCCCCGTAAGAGAACTCTGCCCCCGCCAAGGGGGCGGGGGCAGAGACGTTCAGGTGGTGCGCAGCGTCAAGCGCGGATCAGGCCGCGCCGGCGGTGACGCACTTCTCCGTGAACTTGATGCTGCTGGTGATCTGGGCCGAGCCACAGGACTTCGTCGACACGTACACGGTCAGGCTGCTGGGCTTCATCTGACCGTAGGTGTCCGCGATCCACTTGTTCCCGCCGTAGTTCTTCCAGCGGACCTCGCCCTGCGACTTGCTGGTCATCTTCAGCGTCGCCTCAGGGTTCTTCGAGATCGTGAGGGAGACGCTGATGCCGTGAGCGGTCAGGATGGCCCGGTTCTGCACCCACTGGGCACTGTCGTGGGCTGTGCCCTTATAGACCTTGGTCGACGCCTTCCAGTCACAGGTGCTCACGTACGAGCCACAGTGCCAGGCATTCACCTGCATTTTGTGGCCCGGGATGCCCCAGGTGCCCGAGGACGACGTGGCGTGCGCGGGCGCGGCTGCGAACAGCAGCGCGCCGGCGGCCACCGCAGCGGCACCGCCAGAGGCCAGGCGCGAGAGAGTACGCATGATTTCTCCCCGTAGAAGTGGAAATGCTTCTTTTGACCATGCGCCCGGCGCCGATGACGGCACCCGCACGCACGTTCCACTGATTTCTACGTCCTGACCACACCGGCGACCATCGCACCTTCGGGCATCCTGCCCTCCAGGGCTACTTCAGGAGCCCCGGCCCCAGAAGCTCAGCTCCGCTTCGCGCACGTCTTCTGTTTCGCCAGCCCCGACACGATCGGTGACATCTCACCGATGACGGCGTCCTTGTCCTTGATCCGCTCGGACACCGTGACCTCGGCCGCGGGACTACGCCCGTACGTCAGAACCGTCTTCACCCCACCGTGGGTCTTCTTCGCATTCACGACCCAGTCGACCCCCTTCACCGACGTGCACTCGGCCGACTCCGGGACGTCCGAGATGTTCCCGCAGCGGAGAATCACATCACCGTCCCCCCACACGGCCGTTCCCTTCTGGTCGGAATCATTGCGCTCATGGCCCCCCAACTTCTGCGGCGCCTTGCTCACCAGACTGGAGCAGGCGGCGCTGGCACCCCCCGGAGCTCCCGACACGTTGTAGGAACGCGAGGAGGTCCCGCACGCCGCAAGAGCGGCAGCACACGCAGCGATCACACCAACCTGCGCCAGCCGTCGGCCAGAGGTCATCTCCATGAGTAATCCCTTGTCTAGGTAACGCAGTTATGGGCTTTCTTAGGCGAAGGCCACACGGAAGGAGGCAGTACACGGCGCTCTCGCACGGAGCGCCGGCCATGCCGGTAACCGGGGTCAGTCCTCGCGGATACTGAGCAGGTCGCCGGGTTGGCAGTTCAGTTCGCGGCAGATCGCGGTGAGGGTGGAGAAGCGGATCGCCTTGGCCCGGTCGTTCTTCAGGACGGAGAGGTTGACCACCGTCACCTCGACCTTGGCCGCCAGTTCGGACAGGGTCATGCCACGCTCGGCCAGCAGCCGGTCCAAGTGGACCTTGACCCGGTGTTCCTCCTCTGGAGGCATCAGACCAGCCCCTCGGTGTCGGCGCGGAGCTTTGTACCGCGCCGGAAGACCTCTCCCAGGGCCAGGATGAGGAAGGCGAGCAGGACGTACTCACCAGTGAAAGTGATCGAGGAGGGGATCTGATCGGCCATGGAGGTGCCGCTCACCAGTGCCGCCGTGGTGACCGCCGGCAGCACTGGGGAGAGGATGGCCTGCACCAACACTGTGAGCCCTATGGCGCTCAGGCGGCGGGCGTTCTTCGGCACGAAGACGTCACCCTCTCGCAGAGTCCTGGCCATCTGAAGGAGGAGGGCCAGGACAAAGAGCAGGAGCAGGCTGCCGATGGCCTCCGGCAGCGCGAGCAACAGGCGCTGGCTCAGGTCGGGGTGAGCGAAGACGAGGTCGGCCTGATGGGCGCCGGTGAGACTCATACCGTGGCCCGCCACCGCGTCGGTCACGGTGCCTGGCACCCGGCTCGCGGTCTCCGTCTTGACCTCGCGGGTGTCCACCGGGTCGATGAGGCCGACCACCCCGAGGGCCGGGATCAGCACCCCGAAGACGCCGACAAGCAGACCAGCCAGGCTCAGCGCCGCCTCCAGCAGCCGATTGTCGGTCCGGCTCCACCAGGACTTCGTACCCACGGTTCCCCCTGTCGTTCGCAGTGAACGTATCGCTTATCGATAGTATCGATAAGCGATACGTTCACTGTCAAGCTCAGGGCGTTGCGGCAGGTCAGGCAGGTTTCACGGGAGGTAGCCGTGCCGACGGTCACCCCAAAGCTATCCATCGGACAGCCCGGAAGCTCGACATACATCCCACGGCCTACACGGACGGATCCGCCAGGACGAGACGACTGCCTCAACCGCGACACACGAGACACTCATGACCCTGGGCAAGAAGAACACCCAGGCCGAGCGGGCGAGTGTGATGCCCTCAGAGCCGATCGGCGAGGCGGCGGTGATGGGCGTAAGCAAATAGGGCCGCTTCAGTGCGGCCAGTTACTTTGATCTTGGTCATGAGGTTGGTCAGGTGTGCTTTGACGGTGCGTTCGGCTATGCCTAGCCGACGGCTGATTTGGCGATTGTCGGCAGCGTGGCCGAGCAGGGTGAGGACTTGGCGTTCTCGGGGGGTGAGAGAGGGGATGGCGTGGGGGTCTCCTGGGGCGGGCGGAGGGGCTGAGGTGAGGTCGAAGTCCCCTTGCGGTCCCGTTGTCCGGTCGTCTGCCGTGAGGTAAGTCAAAGTGGTGGTCTCCCCGTTCGTCTCTGCCTGACCGTTTTAGCCGGTTATCCCCTTGCTATGGTTGTACTGCTTGCCTTCCGGGGTTTCGGCGCTGGGCGGCAGTTGTGGCGGCACCGTGGTCCGGTTGGTTCCGTCGACAGTTGCCCACATTTGCGCCCCCTGCATGAGGCGTCTCCATTCCGATATGGCTGGTCAGGGCCGTAGGGACAGCGATCGTTGAGGTCAGTCACCGTCACACGGAGGCGCACCATCGTGGGGCAGGGTAAGTAAAAGATCAATAAGAGCTCAAGTAAAGACAGTTGAGGCAATCTTGAGGTTGCCTCACAGGTTGGCGCCCCTCAAGGCGATGCCCGATCGTCCAATACCGCACGGTGCTCCGCTGTTGCTCCTACCCTGCTCGCGCGGGCTTGGCGGGTGGTGAAGCCCATCGCTTCCAGTGGAAGTGATGGCCATGGTCTTCAAGCTTGCCGAGTCCGCCCAGAATTGCTTGCAGACCGTGAAGGCGGCCCACCTCGTCGCCCTATTGCGGACCGCAGCCCGCACCGAGCACGGTCAGCTCGTCGAACGTCACGAGCCCAGCGCCGCCTGAAGGCGCCGGTGGCCCTGTCCGCCCCGGCCCCGAGGCGCTCCGTGCGACGGGTGCTCCGTGCGACGACTTGCTGTTGCGTAGGGCCACCGTCAACCATAGTCAGCCCCGACTGAACGGTGATCGTGCCCTCGGTGCGGTGGGGCACGACCCGCTCGACGCATCTCTCCGAATCGCCCACGCCCACCAGTTCGTCTTCGGGCAGCAGCCGCAAGGTCAGAGCGCCGGGACCGCCAACTCCGCCCAGACTGTCTTGCCCCAGCGCATTTCGTCGTAGCCCCAGCAGTGTGACAACGCGTCGACCAGTACCAGGCCGCGCCCCATCTCATCGCCGTCGGCGACCAGATCCATTTTCGGCAGGGCGTGGGATCTGTCGGTGACGCCGATCCGTACGAGATCGTCCGTGACGCGCCGGACGGATACTCGGATCAGACGGCACGAGGTGTGGCGGACCGCGTTGCCCACCAGCTCGGAGACGATCAGCGTGCCCGGGTCCATCAACTCGGCTATGCCCCAGGTGTTCAGCGCGGCCGACACGAGGCGCCGGGCACGGCGGGCGGTCTCGGGCTCGCAGGGGAGGGTTTCGGTGTAACCGGGCGGTCCGACTGCGGTAGGTCTGGTCATGACGCTCACGGGGTCGTCTCCTCGGGGCCGGGATGTCCCGCTCATAAATGGGGGCACGAGCGGGACTCTCCTCCACTGCCGCCGAGGGGAGGATGGACCTGCCCGGCGACGCCAACGACCGTACGGAGAGCCGGAGTTTGGCCTCAACGAAATTGCGGAGAATTGCGCAACGTCATCCCAGGAAGGTGATCGCCGACTCGATCAAGGCCCGGGCGGCGTTGCCGTGGACGGCCATCTTCGTCAGCTCTCCGAACGCCTTCCGGTAGTCGGCGAGTTCACGCGGCTGCACCACGTTGACCTCGGCGGTGAGGGTTTCCACGACACTGCGTGTGCCGTCATGGAGGTAGAACGCCTCCAGCGGCCACATCGTCCGTTGCGCGGTGAAGGGGATGACGCCCAGCGATACGGAAGGAAGCGGCATCACGGTCAGCAGATGCCTCAGCTGTCCGGCCATCGTCTCGGCATCGCCCACGCGATAGCGCAGCACGCACTCCTCCATGAGCACGACGAACCGGTGGCCGCCCTCATACAGGAACCGACTCCGGGCGACTCGGGCCGCAACAGCCTCGGAGATGTCGTTGGGGGTGCCCTGGAAGTCGGTGATGGCCTCCATCAGGGCCGTGGCGTATGCGGGAGTCTGGAAGAAGCCTGGCACGACGTTGGAGACGTACGCGCGCGTGACGCCGCTCTGCGCGTAGCGGTCGTTGATGTCCTCCTGGGTCTTGCGCATGCCGGTCCGGTGGCTCCTGCGCCACTCCACGTACATCGAGTCGACGGCGCGGGCCGTGGCGATCAGGTCGTCGGCCTGGTCGGCGGCGGCGCAGGCAGCACACCAGGCGCGGATGTCCCCGTCGGTGGGCTGTACCTCGCCCTTTTGGATGCGGGTGGTCTTCGCAGGGTGCCAGCCGCACCGGGCGGAGAGTTCCTTCCCGGTGAGGCCGGCGTCTTTGCGCATGTGTGTCAGGCGTACGGCGAGCGCTTCACGCGCTGCCTGAGCGCTGGACGAAGGAGAGGCGGGCATGGGGTGAGGTGCGGGTCAGACGATGTACTTCTCGTGGTCGACGGCACGCTCCCATACGGCCTCGAACGCGTCAGAGCAGAGCTTGACCACAGTGGGGTCCTCGCTGAATTCCTTGGGCGGATCCGCCCAATCACCGTCCCCGGTGAAGATGTTGAACTGCACGAGGCGATCGTCGAACAGCCAGAAGTCGGCTCCCGGCAGGGCGACGTCCACGGCCCGGCGGCGGGGCAGCCAGCGCACCAGTTCACCCGCGTCGACGTTCAGCGAGGTGGCGGCGTGCTCCCACCGGATGTACTCCGTCACGGGCTCGGAAACGATCCGGGCACGGCGCATCACCACGCCACGGCCAACGGCTTCCCGCACGGTACCGAGCCACTGGGGCCACCACCGCGCCGTCGGGTCGAGATCGACGTGGCCGGTGCGCTTGAACTGCTCGAATTCATCGGCCTCGTCACCGACGCCGTACACGTCGCGCATCTCCAGATGCACCGCGCTGCGGCGCGTACCGGCCAGCAGCTCAGCGAAGCTCGGCACGCCGTTCTGCGACATCACACGCCTCCCTCAGAATCGGCACCATGCGGGCCGGAATGCGGATCACCGTCTCGTGGGCGGGGACTCCCACCGCGTGACCGGCGACCCACTCCGTACCGCCGACCAGTGCCTCCAGCGCTTCCTCGGCCTTGACGCCCTGGAGGACCAGGTCAGCCGTCTCCTCCTCCACCCACACCGTCGGCGACCCCTCGCCACCTGTGTTCGGGTCGATCCCGATGAACTGTAGGTCCACGATGCCCTCCCGGATCAAGCGTGTTGCGCGTTCTTGCGTGCGACGCTTCCGAAGGGTTCGGGGGCCGTCAAGGGCGCAGGCCGGGTTCGAGACGACGTTGGCTTGAAGCCGCCGACCCTCCGTCGCGAAGCCGCGGGGTACGTGGCGAACCCACACGAGGGCTACCGGCTCGGTCGGTGCGACTGTTGGGGAGGCAACGTAGTCACCGCTGGAGGCTGACCGTTTCGGGGCTGCTGGGCAGGGATCGAGCCTGCCCTGGTCGACTGTAGGCGGGCGGCCTCGGCAAGGCGGTTGGGCACAGGGCTCCGGCCGGCGTGCTGGATGCGGCTGATCAGTACACGGGCGGGATGGCGGGCGGTGGTCAACTCGCGCTGGGCGGCAGCCTCCTTGAGGAGCTGGTGAGGCTGGTGGCCGCGGGCTTCGGCGTCGGCAAGACCGGTGGCGAGCGCCGGCCAGGCTGGGTCAGTGAGGATCCGCTCGGCGTGGTTGGGCACAGCCGCCCGTACGTCGCTCGCGAGAACGCGGCGGGCTTGATCCCTGGGGGGCCGGGCTGTGAGTTCGGCGAGCGTCGGGGCAAGGGCGCGGTCAGCGGCCGTCTGCAGGTACTGGGCGGCCTGGCGGGCGGCGTCGGCCTGGTGGGCGTGGTGCTTCGCTTCGTGCCAGCGTCCAGCGTCCAGCGTCCAGCGTCCAGCGTCCAGCGACAATGGTGGCCCAGACGAGGGCTGCGACCAGGGCGGCCAGGGCGCTGCCGTCGGGGCCGGTGGCGGTGCGCATGATGTCGCGGGCTGCGCTGCGCAGGGCGTGGGCGGCACGGTCTTCCGCCCGGACCTGGGAACGCTGGGCCCGGGCGAACGCCTTGGAGGCGGCCCGGAGCTCGGCGCGCAGATGGGCGGGTGCCTTCTGGGCGGTGGCTTCCAGCAGTTCACCAAAGGCGGTGATGTGGGCCTGGGCGTGGTGTCGTCGACGAGGTCGGTGTGGAAAGTGTCGAGGGCGTCGACGGCTTTGTGCCAGGGGGTGCTGGGGTGGTTGCGGCGGGCGGTGGGGTGTTCTTCGGGTTGGCTGGATTCGAGGCGGGCCTTGATTTTGGGCAGGGAGAGGTCGGGCGCGATCTTGCTTCCGGGGTGGTAGATCTGCTCGCCGGCCTCGTTGACGTCGCCGGGGCGGCCGGCGGCGTAGCCGAGGAGGTCGCCTGACGGGCCGCGCCGGGCCTGGACCTCGATGCCGCTGGCTTCGAGGTAGGCGATGAATTCCTCGGCTCCTGTCACGTGGGGGATGGCGGCGCGGATGCGGTCCTCGAGCCAGGCGGGGCTGGGCTGGTCCCAGCCGAGGCGTTCGGCCTTGTGCATCTCGGCCTGGGTGGGGCGGCGGGCGCCGGTGCGGGCGCCCTTCTTCAGGCGGCGCAGCCCGTAGTCCTTTTCGATCTCGCGGCAGGCGTCGCCGACGCGGATGCCGCCGTCGTGGAGCTTGGGGCGGCGGCCGTCTTCGCGGACGGTGGTGGCGAGGATGTGGATGTGGTCGTCGGCGTGGCGTACGGCGATCCATCGGCAGGCCAGGTCGTCACCATCTGGGGCGATGCCGGCGACTTGGACGATGCGCTGGGCGATCTCGGCCCACTCGGCGTCGGAGAGGTAGCGGTCCTCGGGGGCGGCACGCACGGGGCAGTGCCAGACATGGTCTGTGATCTTCTTGCCGAATTCGCCGTTGCGCAGCCGTACGGGCTCGTCGAGGTAGCAGGCGAGTCCGGTGAGGGTGGCGGTCTCGTCGCGGCCGGGGTCGGGCATGCCGAGCATCGCGAAGCCGGCCACGATGTGCGGGTCGAGGTGCTCGTCGTGGCGGCCGGGTCCGTAGAGGTAGGCGAGCAGGCCGCGGGTGTTGGACCCGGCCGGTTTGATGGCGGCGATCACGCTGACGCCTCCGTCTCCGGGTCGGCGGGCTGGCGCAGGGCTTCGGCGATCAGCTCCAGCAGGTGGTGGAGTTCGGTCAGGCGTTGGCGGATGTCGGGTGGGGTGTGGTCGCTGTTGAGGGCGCGGGCGATCTGGTTGATGTTGACGCCGATCCGGTTGAGCTGGCGCAGGATTTGGGCGCGGAAAATGTGGGTGCGGCGGCGGTCCTCGGACAGGGGCAGGTTGGCGGTGAACCGGCCGGTAATGAAGGCGAGGACGATATCGGCGGCGAAGCCGGAGTCACCCTTGTAGCTGTGTTCGGCGGCTGCCTCCTGCAGCTGGGTGTGCTCGTTGCCGATGAAGCGGAGCGGGCCGACGCGGACGACGCGCTTGGTGCCGGTGAAGCGGCGGATCGTGGGCTGGACGCTCTTCACGACAGGCTCACCGCCTACAGCCTGAGCAGTGTTGGTAGCGCGTGCGGGGCGCAGAGTCTCGCGCTGGACGGTGTGGAGCGTGTCCTCGTCGGGGCCGCCCTCGGCCCCGACGTCCTGGCCTGGCGCCCCCTCGCGCTGGGCCTCCTCCGCCACCCCCGGGGCGCAGATCCCCGAAGACCGGCCTTGAGTCGGACTCGGGGTACTACTGGCTCCGCCCGGGGCAGGTCGTCCGAACGCGCGGCGCCAACGGTGCATCACCGTACGGGGCTTCGCCAGCTGCGGCAGCTCGTCGGGGGCGTGCTCGGGGTCGAGCGGGTCATGCGTCATGGACGGTTCTCCAGAGAGGCGTGGGGAGGGCGCGGGTCAACGCGGAGATCAGATGGAATTCGGACAGCTGCCGCCTCATCCACAGGTGTGGACCTTCGCGCGGTACGCGGGGCGGTGACCGGCGGGCCGGGTGACCGGAAGGGTTCCGGTCACCCGGCAGCGGTTCCGGTCAGCCGCTGGGCCGATGCGTCTGGGCTGCGGCTTCGAGTTCGGCCCTGAGGATGTCCATCACCTCGGTCAGCCGCTTACTGCCGACCGTCAGCCCTTTGTCCTCAACCGCTGTTCGGACGACGGCCCGGGTGAGCTTGCCCCGCTCAGCGGCAGCAGCCCGGCCGATCTCCACGAGTACCTGGAGCGGGGCGCCGGGCGGACGGCCACCGCGCAACTTGCCCGCTGCCGCGTCGGCCTGTGATTCCGGCGACTGGACGGATACGGCAGCCGACAGCCCAGCGGCCTGGACGGGTTCAACCAGCAAACCGGCAGGCCCGACGCGCCCGACCGGAGCCCCGGCAAACTGGCCGACCGCGATGGCCGGTGCCTCGGCAGAGTGGACGGATGTGGTGGCCGGTGGTTTCGGCACCTGCGCTGAATCGGGCGTCGAATGGTCGACAGGCTGCGCGACGAGCTCGTGGATCTGCCGCATCAGCACGCCGAAGGCCACCATCGCGGCCGCCGGGGGAACCGCGGCTACCACGTAGTCGAGCAACGGCACGCTGCCGACGTCGCGCGTGCCGGTCACCCCGGCCACGTTGAGCCCGATGGAGCCGAAAGATCCGATGGCGGTGACGCCGATGGCCCATTTGTCGGTGACGCGGCGCAGGCCCGCACGGAGCATGAGGAGCTCGCCCGCGACGATGAACGCGTCCAGCGTCGCGGGCCACGCCCATCGGCGGGTCGGTGAATCGCGGAGTCCGTGCTGGGCGGCGACCTCGGCCAGGTGTGCGTAGGAGAGCCAGAACGCACCGGCGGTCAGGGCCACGATGACGATGCCGGCCGCGCGGAGCACGTACTGCTCCGCAGTGAGCTTCGTCTTCGCTGGTTGCTCCTGACCGGCGCGCCCTGGCCCGATACACCGACCAGGCCGCCAACGCCAAGCACGAACTACGCCGCCACCGCGACGCCATCCGCGAAGCCGGCGGCACCCCACCCCACCTGCCCTCGCAGCTCGCCGACATCGACCCACCCGATACCGACCCCACCGAGGAGAACGATCTTTGAAGGGCTCCACCTACCGCCGCTGTTCCTGCCGCGACTCGAAGACCGGCAAGGAACTCGGCACGTCCTGCCCCAAGCGCAACAGCAGGAACCACTGCACCTACTCCGTACGCCAGGAGCTGCCGCCCCGCAAGGACGGCAGTCGCAGGTCCTTCGCCCGTGGCGGCTACGACAGCCGCAAGGCCGCCCAGGCCGACCTCGACCACGTACGCGCCCTCCTGGGGCTGGTCGAGTCGGACGGCCCAGAGGGCACGGAGCTGATCGCTGTCATGCTGACGGAAGTCAGCCGCGAGAAGGCTCCCCTGCCCGACGTCGAGGAGACGAGGCGGCGCCTCAGCGCCAGCCAGGACCTCATCGGTAGCCTGACCGTGAGCGAGTGGCTCGACCGGTGGCTGGCGGGCAAGCGCATACGCAAGTCCGGCCTGAACCGCTACGAGACCGATATCCGCGTGCACTTGAAGCCTCGCATCGGACACCGGCGCCTCGACCGCCTCCGCGTCAGCCATCTCAGCGAGATGTTCACGGACATCCGCGACGCCAACGCCCAGATCCTGGAGGACAACGCCCAACGGCGAGCTGCGATCGACGAGTTGGCGACCGTGCCGTGGAAGGGCGCGGAGAACCGCGCACGCCGCAAGGCCATGAAAGCAGCGATTGATGAGATGCCGCCCTTCCGCCGCATCACCGGCCCCGCCACACGTCTGCACGTCTGCACGTCAAGGCAACGCTCCGCGCGTCCCTGAACGACGCGATCGGGCAGCAGATCCTCACGTTCAACCCGGCCGCCCACGTCGAGATCGACCCCGTACGCAAGCCGAAAGCCCTGGTGTGGACGGACGAACGGGTCGCCAAGTGGGAGCAGACGGGCGAGAAGCCGTCGCCCGTGATGGTCTGGACGCCCCAACAAACCGGCTCCTTCCTCGACTTCGTCGCCGAGGACCGGCTTTACGCGATGTGGCACCTGATCGCATTCCGCGGCCTACGTCGCGGTGAGGCATGCGGGCAACCATGGTCGGAGACGAACCTCGACGCTCACTCCCTCACCGTCTCCTCCCAACTCGTTCAGGACGGCTGGGAAGTCGAGGCGTCCGATCCCAAGACCGACAGTGGCTACCGGGTGGTTGCGCTCGATGACGACACCGTCAACGTTCTGAAGCGGCACCGCGAACGGCAGGACGCGGACCGCGAGGAGTGGGACTCGGCATGGGTCGAGACCGGCCACGTCTTCACCCAGGAAGATGGTTCCTGGCTCCACCCCGGCAAGGTGACCGACCTCTTCGAGCGGCTCGTCGCCGCCTCCGGCCTCCCACCGATCCGGCTGCATGACCTGCGCCACGGCGCAGCCACCCTCATGTTGGCCGCCGACATCGACATCAAGATCGTGTCAGACACCCTCGGGCACAGCGACACCCGCATCACGCGGGACATCTGCCAGAGCGTCCTGCCCCAGGTCGGCAAGAGCGCCGCTGAGGCCACCGCCAAGCTGGTCCCCCTTCAGCGCAGGGCCGAGGAAGAGAAGGCCGCCCGCAAAGCCACGAAGGCCGCCAAGAAGGCCAAGGTCAACAAGACCGGCAAGCGCAACGGCAAGCCGAAGGACACGGCGAACGCCCAGGCCAGGGCCAGGAAGAAGGCCAAGCGGAAGAAGCCCGAGAAGTAGGGCCCAGGCCACTCCGCTCACGCATCGCTCACGCAAGTCATCCCACGGCACCCCGGCCGTGTGACGCGTCACGCCCCGAGCAACACAAAAGCCCAGGTCACGGGCTATGTGACCTGGGCTTTTTCAGAGCCGCCTTCGGGATTCGAACCCGAGACCTACGCATTACGAGTGCGTTGCTCTGGCCATCTGAGCTAAGGCGGCGCGTCGCCCGCACTACGGTGCGTTCGGCGACGTCGGAAAGTCTACACAGTTTCCGGGGGTGCTCCGTACCCGCCCCGGAGCGGAGGCTCCGGGGCGCGGCGGCAAGAGCTATGAGCAGCGCTTTCCCTTCGCCGGTGGGGTGCCCTTGAGGAGGTAGGTGTTGATCGCCGAGTCGATGCAGGCGCTGCCCCGGCCGTACGCGGTGTGGCCGTCGCCGACGTAGGTGAGGAGACGCGCCGAGGTGAGCTGGCCGGCCAGGGACTGGGCCCAGGGGTAGGGCGTCGCCGGGTCGCGGGTGGTGCCGACCACGACGATCGGGGCGGCGCCCTTCGCCTCGATGCGGTGCGGCTCCCCCGTGGCCCTCACCGGCCAGTACGTGCAGTTCAGCGACGCCCACGCCAGGTTGGCCCCGAACACGGGCGACGCCTTCTCGAACTCGGGCAGCGCCTTCTCGACCTGCTCGGGGCTGTTGAAGGCGGGCGGCAGGTCCAGGCAGTTCACCGCGGCGTTGGCGAACATCAGGTTCGAGTAGCGGCCGTCGGAATCGCGCTCGTAGTAGCTGTCGGAGAGAGCGAGCAGGCCCGCGCCGTCGTTCTCCTTCATCGCCGCGTGCAGCGCTTCGCGCAGTTGTTCCCACTCCGCCTGGTCGTACATCGCCGCGATCACACCGGTCGTGCCGAGGGACTCGGTGAGCTTGCGGCCGTCCGCGTCACCGGTCGGGACCGGGTGCGCGTCGAGTTTCCGGAAGAACGTACTGAGGTTGTCCGCGATCTGCGTCGGCGTACTGCCCTTCGCGCCCAGCGGGCAGTCGGTGCGCTTCGCGCAGTCCTTCGCGAAGGACTGGAACGCCGTCTCGAACCCCGCGGTCTGCTCCAGGTTCATCTGGCGCGCGGACAGGGAGGGGTCCATCGCACCGTCCAGGACCATCCGCCCGACCCGGCCCGGGAACAGCCCCGCGTAGGTCGCGCCGAGGAACGTGCCGTACGACGCCCCCACATAGTTCAGCTTCTGGTCGCCGAGCACCGCCCGCAGGATGTCCATGTCACGCGCCGAGTCGGCGGTGGAGACATGGCGCAGCAGCTGCGCCGAGTGCGCCCCGCACGCCTCCGCGAACTTCTTGTACTCCCCGACCAGTTCGTCCGTCTCCCGCTGGTCGTCGGGCGTCACGTCGGTCTCGGTGTACGCGTCCATCTGCGGTCCGTCGAGGCACTCGACGGGCTCGCTGCGAGCGACCCCGCGCGGGTCCATCGCGATCATGTCGTAGCGTGCCCGTACCTCGGAGGGGTAGCCGATGCCGGCGTACTGCTGGAGGTAGTCCACCGCCGAGCCACCCGGCCCACCCGGGTTGACCAGCAGCGAACCGAGTGGCTTCGCCTTGCCGGTCGCCTTCTTCCGGGCGACCGCCAGCCGGACGTCCCCCGCGCCGGGCTTGGCGTAGTCGAGCGGGGCCTTCATCGTCGCGCACTGGAAGCCGGGGACGCCGCAGCTGCGCCAGCTGAGCTTCTGGTCGTAGTACGGCGCCAGCGCGGACGGGGTCGAACGGGGCAGCGCGGCCAGCTGGGCGGCGCCGGCGGAGGCCGATGCCGATGCGCTGCCCGAGGAGGAGCAGGCGGAGACGAGCAGGGCGGCGGTCGACAGCAGAGCCGCCGCGGCCAGGGCGTTGGTGCGAGTCCGGGTACGGGTACGGGTACGGCGGATGGTTCGCCTGGTGTGCATCAATCGAGCGTAACGCTGCGAGATGATCTACGTGCGGTGCGTGTGGACTGGCGCTCGTATGGGTGACCCTGTCAACGAGGCGACCATCGGCCCTGCCGGTCAGCGGTCCCGCTCAGCCCGCTCTGAGCGCCATCGTCATCGCCTCCACCGCCAGCAGCGGCGCCACATTGCGGTCGAGGGCGTCCCGGCAGGCGGCGATCGCCTCGATCCGGCGCAGCGTGGCCTCGGGCGAGCCCGCGCGGGCCAGCCGATCCAGGGCGTCCTCGGCGTCCCCGTTGGCGATCGCGACCCTGGAGCCCAGCTGGAGGGCGAGGACGTCACGGTAGAAGCCGGTGAGGTCGGTGAGGGCGACGTCGAGGCTGTCCCGCTGGGTTCTGGTACGACGGCGCTTCTGCATGTCCTCCAGGTCCTTCATCACGCCCGCCGTGCCGCGCGGCAGCCGCCCGCCCTGGGCCGCTCCCAGCGCCGTCTTCAGCTCCTCGGTCTCCTTGCCGTCCGTCTCCTCGGCAAGCTGCTTGGCGTCCTCCGCCGCCGCGTCCACCAGCTCCTGGGCGGCCTTCAGACACGCACCGATCTCGTCCAGCCGCAGCGGCAGCTTCAGCACGGCGGCACGGCGCTGACGGGCGGCCGGGTCGGTGGCCAGCCGACGGGCCCGGTCGACATGCCCCTGGGTGGCACGGGCAGCCGCGGCGGCCACCTCGGGCTCGATGCCCTCGCGCCGTACGAGCATGTCGGCGACCGCCTCCACCGAGGGGGTGCTGAGGTTCAGGTGACGGCAGCGGGAGCGGATCGTGGGCAGCACATCCTCGATCGACGGCGCGCAGAGCAGCCAGACCGTACGGGGAGCGGGCTCCTCGACGGCCTTGAGGACGGCGTTGGCCGACTTCTCGTTCAGCCGCTCGGCGTCCTCGACGAGGATGATCTGCCAGCGGCCGGTCGCCGGGGACGTGTACGACTTGCGGACCGTGTCGCGCATGTCCTTGACCAGGATCTCGGAGCCGACGGCGGCGACCGTGTTGACGTCCGCGTGGGTGCCGATCAGCGCGGTGTGGCACCCGTCGCAGAAGCCGCAGCCGGGTACTCCGCCGAGGGCGCGGTCGGGGCTCACGCACTGGAGGGCGGCGGCGAAGGCCCGCGCCGTCTGGTTCCGGCCGGCGCCGGGCGGGCCCGTGAACAGCCAGGCGTGTGTCATCTTCGACGTCTCCGGCAGCGGCTGGTCGGCCGCTGCGGCGGTGACGAGGGCGTCGGCATCCCGGGCGGCGGCGGTGAGCACCTCGCTCACCCGCTCCTGCCCGACGAGGTCGTCCCATACGGTCATGGGTCACGCCGCCTTCCGTCCGTCACGCGTCTTGATCCCACGCGTCCTGATCCCTGATCCGGAGTCCACCGGTTCCGTGGTCCGGACTCCATTGTGCGGGCGCCCACTGACAACGGGTTCCGTGGCTCCGCACCACGGGCTCCGCGCCGACGGCGACGGGGGCGGCACCGGCCGGCATCCCGACCCGCACCGCCCCCGTACGAGCGCCTCCGGCCCGGAAGGGGTCAGCCGCGCCGACCACGCCCCCGGCGGCCCCGTTCGTCGCCGAACTCCTCTTCCTCGTACGACCCCAGCAGCTCGTCGGCCAGCGACGGCAGGTCGTCCAGCGGGGTCTCCTCGGCCCAGTCGGGCCGGGGGCGCTGTCGCCGGGCCGTGCCGTCGTCGTCGACCTGCGGCAGCTCGCGCGTGCGGTCCTGGGAGCCGTCGGGGTTCCCGCCCGACCGCTCGTCCCGGAAGAAGCCGGGCGGCACCCGGTCCGCCGGGACGTCGGCCGGAGCGGTGGCGTCGTCGCGCACGGGAGGCAGTACGGCGGTCTCGTCGGCCGCACCCACCTGAGGCAGCACCGCCGTCTCATCCGCAGCGCCGGGCACGACGGGAGGCAGCACCGCCGTCTCGTCCGCGGCCCCCGGCACCACCGGAGGCAGCACCGCGGTCTCGTCGGTCGCGCCCGCCGACGGCTGCGGCAGCTGCGCCGTCACCTCGGACTCGGACTCCCGGGCCGCGGGCTCACGGTCCGCACGCACCGGGCGCAGCACCGTCGTCTCGTCCACCGCGCGCGTCGGCGCCGCCCGAGGCTCGTCGTCCGGGCGCACCACCGGCGTCGGCATGGTCGTCGCCTCCGGTGTGACGCCGGGCGCCGTCGGCCGCGGCGCGGACGACTCCCGGGCGGCCACGTCGGCCGCGGCCGCCGCCTCCGCCGCGGCGCGCCGCGCCTGCTCGGCCTTGAGCAGGGCCTCCTCGGCCTTGCGCTGCTTCTCCAGACGCCGTTCCTCGGCCTCGGCATGCAGCCGGGCCTCCTCCTCGGCCTGCTGGCGGCGCCGCTCCTCCTCGGCCTTGCGGCGGGCCTCGGCCTCCGCGCGGGCCTTCTCCTCGGCAAGCAGCCGGGCCTGCTCCTCCTCGGCACGCCTGCGGGCTTCCTCGGCACGCAGCCGGGCCTCCTCCGCCTGCCGTTCGGCCTCGCGGCGCTGCGCCTCCTCCAGCTCGCGGCGCTTGCGCTCCTCCTCCTCGGCGCGCAGCTTGGCGAGCTGCTCCTGGCGCTCCCGCTCCAGGCGCTCCTCCTCGGCCTTGCGCGCGGCCTCTTCCTCGGCCTTGCGGCGGGCCTCCTCCTCGGCTGCCTTGCGGGCTTCCTCGGCGGCCTTGATCTCGGCCTCGGACAGCGGCAGCACCGTGTCGAGCCGGGCCCGGATGACCGTGGTCACCGCCTCGGGCTCCTGGCCGGCGTCGACGACCAGGTAGCGGCCGGGGTCGGAGGCGGCAAGCGTCAGGAAGCCGGCCCGTACGCGCGCGTGGAACTCGGCGGGCTCCGACTCCAGCCGGTCGGGTGCCTCGGTGAACCGCTCGCGGGCGGTCTCCGGCTCCACGTCCAGCAGAACGGTCAGATGCGGGACCAGTCCGGCGGTCGCCCAGCGGTTGATGCGGGCGACCTCGGTCGGGGACAGGTCGCGGCCGGCGCCCTGGTAGGCGACGGAGGAGTCGATGTAGCGGTCGGAGATGACGACCGCGCCGCGCTCCAGGGCGGGCCGGACGACGGTGTCGACGTGCTCGGCGCGGTCGGCGGCGTACAGCAGCGCCTCCGCGCGGTGCGACAGACCGGCGGACGACACGTCGAGCAGGATCGAGCGCAGTCGCTTGCCGACCGGGGTGGCACCGGGCTCGCGGGTGAGGACGACCTCGTGTCCCTTGGCGCGGATCCACTCGGCGAGGGCCTCGGCCTGGGTCGACTTCCCGGCGCCGTCACCGCCCTCCAGGGCGATGAAGAAACCGTTGGCAGTGGGCGCCTGCGCCGGGTCGTCGCCGCCGAGCAGCGCGTCCCGCAGGTCGTGGCGGAGCGGCACGCCCGCGCGATCGTCGACCTTGGCCAGCACCAGCGCGGCCACCGGTAGCAGCAGCGCGCCGACCAGCATCAGGGTGAAGGCGGCGCCGCCGTGCGCGAACACGAACTTGCCGTTTTCCAGCCGGTGGGGTCCGATCAGTGCGGCCACCACGGGGGCGATCAGCGCGCCGACCGCTATGGCGACCCGGACCACCGCGTGCAGATGCTCGGTGGTGCGGGCCTTGCGGTGGTCCTCGGTCTCCTGGTCGAGCAGGGTGTGCCCGGTGTTGGCGGCCACGCCCGCGCCGATGCCGGCCAGCGCGACGATCAGCAGCACCGTGGTGACGTCCGGGACCAGGCCCGCGGCCAGCAGCGCGATACCGGTGAAGGCGATGGCCAGCGACAGCAGCCGGCGGCGGGAGAGCGTCGGCAGCAGCGAGGGCGCCGTGCGGATGCCGATGGCGACCCCGCCGGTCAGCGCGAGCACCAGCAGGCCGTACAGCACCGGGCCGCCGCCCAGGTCCTTGGCGTGCAGCACGGAGACGGCGACCGCGGCCGAGATCGCACCGGCGACGGCTGCGCAGGCCGTCACCAGCAGCGGGATGGCGCCGGTACGGCCCCGGTCGGTGCCGGTGCCGGCCTTGGGACGGCGCAGTCCCTCCAGCGGCGACCGCGCGCGCGGGGTGCGCGTGCCGGGCACCTCCAGGTTGACCAGCACCGAGAGGGACGCGGCGAACAGGCCCGCCGCCACGTACGAACCGAGGGCCGCCTGGTGCTGGGCGAACCACTCGATGCCCGTGCCCAGCAGGTTGTTGATCAGGGAGGCGACGACGAGCGCGGCGGCCGCGAGCGGGACCGCCAGGAAGGTCGTACGCAGCGACAGGCGGCGCAGTGCGTCCAGGTGGTCCGGCAGCGGTCGTACCGTCGCACCCTCCGGAGGCGGGGCGGGCAGCAAGGTGGGAGCCGCGCTCTCCCGGCAGACCGTCCAGAAGCGCTCGGCGACGCCGGTGACGAAGGCCGTCCCCAGAAGTACCGCTGGGGCGTTCTCCGGGGTCCAGTCGATCCACAGGGGCGCGATGATCAGCAGGGCGGCGCGCAGGCCGTCGGCACCGACCATGGTCCAGCGGCGGTCCAGCGGGCCGTCCTGAGCGGTCAGCGTGGTCAGCGGGCCCAGCAGGACCGCGCCGAAGAGCAGGGTGGCCAGAACGCGCACCCCGAAGACGATCGCCACCGCGAACGCCGCCCCGCGGTAGCCCCCGCCGAACGAACCCTGCGTGATCGCCGCTTGGAGCGTGAGCACGACAAGCACAAGGAGCGCCAGTGTGTCGCCGACTCCGCTGACGAGCTGGGCGCTCCACAACCGCCTCAGCTCGGGTCGGCGCAGCAGCGAGCGGACGGCGCGTTCGCGGGAATCCGCTACCAGTGCGTCGTCCGGTTCTGTCCGGTGGGCCGTTGGCTGCTCGGCTGGCGTCATGCTTTCAGCCTATCGGCAGCCGCCGACGGCCCGCCGCGACCGTCCACAGGTACGCGCGCCCCGACACCAAGTTGATGCCGGGGCGTTCGTAATACGAAGCCGGTGTGAACCAGTGTGGCCGGTATGAACCGGCAAACCTGATATCAACCGGTCTGGCCGGTATGAGCACCTGAGGGTGGCTCAGTCCTCCGCGACCGCCTTGGAGGCCGTCGCCTTCTTCGCGGCCGTCTTCTTCGCGGCCGTCGTCGTCTTGGCGGCGGTCTTCTTGGCAGCCGTCTTCTTCGCGGGCGCGGCCTTCTTCGCGGCCGCCGTCTTCTTCGCGGGTGCCTTCTTCGCCGTCTTCTTGGCGGGCGCCTTCGCCCGCTTCTCGGCGAGCAGTTCGAAGCCGCGCTCCGGGGTGATCTCCTCGACGCTGTCGCCGGAGCGCAGGGTCGCGTTGGTCTCCCCGTCGGTGACGTACGGTCCGAAGCGGCCGTCCTTCACCACGACCGGCTTCTCGCTGACCGGGTCCGTGCCCAGCTCCTTCAGCGGCGGCTTGGCGGCGGCCCGGCCCCGCTGCTTGGGCTGGGCGTAGATCGCCAGCGCCTCTTCGAGGGTGATCGTGAAGAGCTGGTCCTCGGAGGTGAGCGAGCGCGAGTCCGTGCCCTTCTTCAGGTACGGCCCGTAGCGCCCGTTCTGTGCGGTGATCTCCTGGCCCTCGGCGTCGGTGCCGACGACACGCGGCAGCGACATCAGCTTCAGCGCGTCCGCGAGGGTCACCGTGTCCAGCGACATCGACTTGAACAGCGACGCCGTACGCGGCTTGACCGCGTTCTTGCCGGTCTTCGGGGTGCCCTCGGGGAGCACCTCGGTGACGTACGGGCCGTATCGGCCGTCGCGGGCGATGATCTGGTGGCCCGTCTCCGGGTCGGCACCCAGCTCGAAGTCGCCGCTCGGCTTGGCGAGCAGTTCCTCCGCGAGTTCGACGGACAGTTCGTCGGGCGCCAGGTCCTCCGGCACGTCCGCGCGCTGGTGACCCTCGGAGTCCTTCTCGCCGCGCTCGACGTACGGGCCGTAGCGGCCGACCCGCAGCACGATGTCGTTGCCCACCGGGAACGACGACACCTCGCGCGCGTCGATCGCGCCCAGGTCGGTCACCAGCTCCTTGAGGCCGCCCAGGTGGTCGCCGTCGCCGTTGCCGGCGTCGGCCGCACCGCCCGTCGCGGTGCCTTCGCCGAAGTAGAAGCGCCGCAGCCACGGCACCGCCTGTGCCTGACCGGCCGCGATGCGGTCGAGGTCGTCCTCCATCCTGGCGGTGAAGTCGTAGTCGACCAGCCGGCCGAAGTGCTTCTCCAGCAGGTTGACCACGGCGAAGGACAGGAAGGACGGCACGAGGGCCGTGCCCTTCTTGAAGACATAGCCGCGGTCGAGGATCGTGCCGATGATCGACGCGTACGTCGACGGGCGGCCGATCTCGCGCTCTTCGAGCTCCTTGACCAGCGAGGCCTCGGTGTAGCGGGCCGGGGGCTTGGTGGAGTGCCCGTCGACCGTGATCTCCTCGGCGGAGAGCGCGTCACCCTCGCTGACCTGGGGCAGCCGGCGCTCGCGGTCGTCCAGCTCGGCGTTCGGGTCGTCGGCACCTTCGACGTAGGCCTTGAGGAAGCCGTGGAAGGTGATCGTCTTGCCGGAGGCGCTGAACTCGACGTCCCGGCCGTCGGCGGCGGTGCCACCGATCTTGACCGTCACGCTGTTGCCGGTCGCGTCCTTCATCTGGGAGGCGACGGTCCGCTTCCAGATCAGCTCGTAGAGCTTGAATTGGTCGCCGGTCAGGCCGGTCTCCGCCGGGGTGCGGAAACGATCACCCGAGGGGCGGATCGCTTCGTGCGCCTCCTGCGCGTTCTTGACCTTCCCGGCGTACGTACGCGGGGCCGAGGGCAGGTAGTCGGCGCCGTACAGCTGCGTCACCTGGGCGCGGGCGGCGGCGATGGCCGTGTCGCTCAGGGTCGTGGAGTCCGTACGCATGTACGTGATGTGGCCGTTCTCGTACAGCTTCTGCGCGACCTGCATGGTGGCCTTCGCGCCGAAGCCGAGCTTACGGCTGGCCTCCTGCTGCAGCGTCGTCGTACGGAAGGGGGCGTACGGCGAGCGGCGGTACGGCTTCGACTCGACCGAGCGGACCGAGAAGCGGGTGTTCTCCAGGGCGGCGGCCAGGGCGCGGGCGTTCGCCTCGTCGAGGTGGAGGGTGTTCGCGCTCTTGATCTGTCCGAGCGAGTCGAAGTCACGGCCCTGGGCGACGCGCCTGCCGTCGACGGCCTGGAGGCGGGCCACCAGCGACGACGGGTCCGACGGATCGCCCGCGCGGCCGGTCGCGAAGGTGCCCGTCAGGTCCCAGTAGTCAGCGGAACGAAACGCGATGCGGTCGCGTTCCCGCTCGACCACGAGCCGGGTCGCGACGGACTGGACACGGCCGGCCGACAGGCGCGGCATGACCTTCTTCCACAGGACCGGCGAGACCTCGTAGCCGTAGAGGCGGTCGAGGATACGGCGGGTCTCCTGGGCGTCGACGAGCTTCTGGTTGAGTTCGCGCGGGTTGGCGACGGCCTCCCGGATCGCGTCCTTGGTGATCTCGTGGAAGACCATCCGCTTGACGGGGATCTTCGGCTTGAGGACCTCCTGGAGGTGCCAGGCGATCGCCTCGCCCTCGCGGTCCTCATCGGTGGCGAGGAAGAGCTCGTCGGAGTCCTTCAGCAGGTCCTTGAGCTTCTTGACCTGCGCCCTCTTGTCCGCGTTGATCACGTAGATGGGCTGGAAGTCGTGCTCGACGTCCACGCCGAGGCGGCGGACCTCGCCGGTGTACTTCTCGGGCACCTCCGCGGCGCCGTTGGGAAGGTCACGGATGTGCCCGACGCTCGCTTCGACGACGTATCCGGGGCCCAGATAGCCCTTGATCGTCTTCGCCTTGGCGGGCGACTCGACGATGACGAGTCGGCGGCCGCCCTGTGCGGTCTCGCTGGTCGGGGACAACTTCGCTCTTCTCTCCGGTCGACGCTGGGACCTCCCCAGGCCTTGCTCCCGGGGTCGTGGCACGGGCACGGATGCCCGCTCACTTGGTGACGCTGCGGAGTGTGACGGTACATCCCGCCCCCGTGTCAAACGGGAAAAGCCCACAACGGCCACTCGAACGGTAACCCGACTACCGCCATTCCTGCCGCCCGGAGTCCCCGGCCACCCTCTCGGCCCTGTCCGGAGCGTGAGGCTCCGATTACCGGAACGGCATCCTCACAGGCGGGTCAGGCAGTATGCCCCGAGGCCCAGCGAGACCACCGCGGCGAGGCTCGCGAGGGTCGCCGATGCGACCTGACTCACACCCTGGGCGACGGGTTCACCACGCCGGACCCGGATGCCGGTCCACACCAGCAATGCGCCTCCGAACAGGGCGAACACCGCCCCCGCGAAGATCGCCGGTCCGCTCTCCATGGGCCGCGCGCCCCTTCCCTGCCGTCCGTGAATGCCCAGCGCGGGGAGACTGCCACGGGCGGACGGCGGACGGGAGGATAGCGGGGGAAATCGAGGTGAACGAGGCGCCGTAACAATCTGGAACAAACGACCGACGGACTACAGGGCGAACATTCCGGCCACATTTTTCCGGCCCTTTCCTTCCCCCGGCGTGTCCCAGTTACGCCCGGACCGGCCGGCCAGACCCTGCCGGGCACGGCCTCTCCGCCACCTCGGCCAGGCAGACGGACAGTCCCGGCCGGGCTCAGTACGTCCCGCGGATCATCCCTGCAGGCTGCCCCGCCGGACTCGACTGTCCCGCAGGAACCTCCGGGCTCGGCCTGTCCCACGGATCGGCCGGCCCAGGCAGGGCCGGGCGCGGCATGGCCCAGGGACAGCGAGATCGGCCAGGCGAGCCCCGAAAGGCGCGGCGTCTCCAGCGGCTCAGCCAGGCAGACCGGGCAGGACAGGCCCCGCCGGATTCGGCCTGCCCCACGGATAAGCCCCGCAGTTCCCCCCAGACTCGGCCCGTCCCACGGATAAGCCCCGCGGGCCGAGCTGGCCTGGGTCTGCTCGGTCCGCGCCGTGGATCGGTCTGGTAGGGCAGGCAGGTGCCGTCGCGCGGAGCACGGGGGCTCCGTCGGCCCGTGCTCCCGGTCCGTCAGCGCGCCGGCTCCAGGAACCCCTGTTCCACCAGCAGCCGGATCTGCGCGGGCGTGCGGTCGCGCAGCAACACCGGGTCCTCGCCCATCAGCTGGGCGATGGCGTCGAGAATCCGCCCCGCGCTCAGCGAGCCGTCGCACACCCCCGCGAACCCCGCGCCCACCGTGTCCACCTTGGTCGCGCGGCGCATCCCGCGGTGCTGACGCAGCACCACATGCTCCGGGTCCTCGGCGCCGGGCAGCCCGACCTGTTCCTGGACCACCTCGACGGCGAGCCTGAAGTGGTCTTCGAGCAGATCGGCGTCGTCGTGGTCACGGAGATAGTCGAGGCGGTCGAAGTGCGCGCGGATCGTCTCACCGAGCGGCTGTTCGATCGGATGTGGCCATTCCTCCACGGTGACCGAGGGCACCGCGGCACCTGTCTTCTTCAAGGTGATCCAGCCGAAGCCCACCCCCTTCACCTTGCGCGCCTCGAACTCGTCGAGCCACGCGTCGTACCGCGCCTGGTACTCCGCCGGGTCCCCGCGGTGGTCGCCGGCGTCCCGGAGCCACAGCTCGGCGTACTGGTTGACGTCCTGCATCTCGCGCTGCACGATCCACGCGTCGCACCCGCGCGGCACCCACGACCTGACCCGGTCCTGCCAGTCCTCCCCCGCGACGTGCTGCCAGTTGGCGAGGAACTGCGCGAACCCGCCCTCGGCCAGCCACTCCCCGGCCTGTTGAACGAGCGAGCGGCACAGATCGTCCCCGCTCATCCCGCCGTCCCGGTACGTCAGCCGGGCGCCCGGCGAGATCACGAACGGCGGGTTGGACACGATGAGGTCGTACGTCTCCCCGTCCTTGACCGGCTCGAACAGCGAGCCCTCGCGCAGGTCGGCCGCCGGGGCGCCGGACAGCGCCAGCGTGAGCGCCGTGATGTGCAGCGCGCGCGGGTTGAGGTCGGTCGCCGTCACGCGCGTGGCGTGCTGGGCGGCGTGCAGGGCCTGGATGCCGGAGCCGGTGCCGAGGTCGAGGGCGGCGGAGACGGGCGTACGGACGGTGATGCCGGCCAGCGTCGTGGACGCACCGCCGACGCCCAGGACGACGCCCTCGTGGCGCTGCCCGATGCCGCCGGCGCCGCCGACCGCGCAGCCGAGGTCGGAGACGATGAACCAGTCCTCGCCGTCGGGCCCGCCGTACGGCCGTACGTCCACCGTGGCCGCGACCTCGTCGCCGCCCGCGCGGGTCAGCCAGCCACTCTCCAGAAGGTCGTCGACGGGCAGCATGTCGGCTACGCGCGCGTGCGGCACGGGCTGCTGGAGCAGGAACAGCCGGACGAGCGTCTCCAGCGGTGTGTCCCCGCGGGTGGCCCGGAGCGCGGGCACCGTCTCGCTGCGGGCCAGCGCCGCGTACGCGGGCGCGCCGAGCAGTTCCAGGAGCCCGTCGGCGGTGAAGGAGGCGCCCAGCAGGGCGGTGCGCAGCCGGGCGGCGACGTCGGGGCGGTCGGAGGCGGGCAGGGTGGCGAGGCCGGAGTCAGTCACGCCCTCCATTGTGGCCCGCGCCCCCTTCCGGACACCGCCTCAGCTCGCGGCGGCCGGGGCCGTCAGCTCGTGGTCGACGAGGCCGACGCCGAAGCCGACGTCGTCACGGAGACCTTCTTGCAGCTGGCCTGCTCGGCGATCGCGTTCTTGACCTCGCCCTGCTCCAGGGCCTGCAGCGCCGCGGTGCCGCTCTTGTTCTGCGTCTCCAGGTCCGCCATCTGGGAGGCGACGTCGTGCAGACCGGAGGCGAACTTCGCCTGGTCCTTGGTGTCGAGCGCGTCGACCTTCTTCTTCAGGGCGGCGTAGGACGCGGAGAGGCTGTTGAGGTTCTTGACGACGTCCTGCTGGCGCTTGGCGCCGTCGTCGATCCCGGGGGGCGCGCCGGCGCTGCCGATGGCCGTGGCGAGCGCCTTGTAGCCGTCGGACATGTCCTGGAAGGCCTGGGAGTCGGTCTTCTGGATGGTCGCGGGCGAGCTCGTGGTGTCCGAGGCCGTCTGCGCGATGGCCTCGTTGGCCGCCTTGATCTTCGCGTCCTGCGCCGGCACCGCGTCGCACACGGTCTTGGCCCAGGCGATCAGCTTGGGGTCGGTGCCCTTGTTGTTGCTGCTGCACCCGGACAGCGCCACTACCAGTACCGCACCGCCGGACAGTGCGGCCGCGAGCTTCTTGTTCACCGGATCGGTCCCTTCCATGGCTCTCGGCTCCCGGAATCTACACGGCGCACGGACAGTACCCCCATGGAGACCACCCGTTAAGTAAGCTTTTAGGCGAATTTGCACCAGGGAGAGAAGGCTCACGACAAAATGACGGGCACACCCGGACCCGGAGCCCACGACCGCGTACGACCGCGCACGGGAACCAGCGAGCGCGCCCAGCGCACGAAACGGGCGGACGGCGCGTCAACACACGCCATCCGCCCGCTCGTTGGCCGGGCCCCCTCGCGAGAGCCCCGGTGGCCGTCGTAAGACCGCCTACGAAACCACCGCTGGGTCGGCCGAATTGGCCACGCGTTCGGCGCTGTCCTCGTCGTCGCCGACGGTGATACCGCGCCGCTTGGAGATGTACACCGCGCCGACGATCACGACCAGCGCGAGGACCGCGATCAGGATCCGGATGCCGATGCTCTTGTCATGGCCGTACGAGAACTTGATCACCGCTGGCGCGATGAGCAGCGAGACCAGGTTCATGACCTTGAGCAGCGGGTTGATCGCGGGTCCCGCGGTGTCCTTGAAGGGGTCGCCGACGGTGTCACCGATCACCGTGGCGGCGTGGGCCTCGCTGCCCTTGCCGCCGTGGTGGCCGTCCTCGACGAGCTTCTTGGCGTTGTCCCAGGCGCCGCCCGAGTTGGCCAGGAAGACGGCCATCAGGGTGCCCGCGCCGATCGCCCCGGCGAGGTAGGAGCCGAGGGCCCCGACGCCGAGCGTGAACCCGATGAAGATGGGCGCCATCACGGCGAGCAGTCCCGGCGTGGCCAGCTCGCGCAGGGCGTCCTTGGTGCAGATGTCGACGACCTTGCCGTACTCGGGCGTCTCCGTGTAGTCCATGATCCCGGGATGCTCGCGGAACTGCCGCCGCACCTCGTAGACCACCGAACCCGCCGACCTCGACACCGCGTTGATGGCGAGTCCGGAGAAGAGGAAGACGACCGCCGCGCCGGCGATGAGGCCGACGAGGTTGTTGGGCTGCGAGATGTCCATCGACAAGGTCAACGGCGCGCCCGTACCGGTCAGTTTCGCCCCGACGTCCTGCACGTTCGTGGTGATCGCGTCCCGGTACGACCCGAAGAGCGCCGACGCCGCGAGGACGGCGGTGGCGATGGCGATGCCCTTGGTGATGGCCTTGGTCGTGTTGCCGACGGCGTCCAGGTTGGTGAGCACCTGCGCACCCGCGCCCTCGACGTCGCCGGACATCTCGGCGATGCCCTGGGCGTTGTCGGAGACCGGCCCGAAGGTGTCCATGGCGACGATCACACCGACCGTGGTGAGCAGGCCGGTGCCGGCCAGCGCCACCGCGAACAGCGCCAGCATGATCGACGTACCGCCGAGCAGGAACGCCCCGTAGACGCCGAGGCCGATCAACAGGGCGGTGTAGACGGCCGATTCGAGGCCGACCGAGATGCCGGCGAGGACCACGGTGGCCGGGCCGGTCAGCGAGGACTTGCCGATGTCCAGGACCGGACGCCGGTTGGTCTCGGTGAAGTAGCCGGTCAGCTGCTGGATGACGGCCGCCAGCAGGATGCCGATGGCGACCGCGACGAGCGCGAGGATCCGCGGATCGCCGTCCTTGGCCCTGATGGCCGCGTCGGAAATGCCGTCGAGGTCGGCGTACTTCCCCGGCAGGTACACGAAGACCGCGACCGCGACCAGCGCGAGCGAGATCACCGCGGAGATGAAGAAGCCGCGGTTGATGGCGCTCATGCCGCTGCGGTCACTGCGGCGCGGGGCGACCGCGAAGATGCCGACCATCGCGGTGAGCACACCGATCGCCGGCACCAGGAGCGGGAAGGCGAGACCCGCGTCCCCGAAGGCCGCCTTGCCGAGGATCAGCGCGGCGACCAGGGTCACCGCGTAGGACTCGAAGAGGTCGGCCGCCATGCCCGCGCAGTCGCCGACGTTGTCGCCCACGTTGTCGGCGATGGTCGCGGCATTGCGCGGGTCGTCCTCCGGAATGCCCTGTTCGACCTTTCCGACCAGGTCGGCGCCGACGTCGGCGGCCTTGGTGAAGATGCCGCCGCCGACACGCATGAACATGGCGATGAGGGCGGCGCCGAGGCCGAAGCCTTCGAGCACCTTCGGCGCGTCGGCCGCGTACACCAGCACCACACAGGAGGCGCCGAGCAGGCCGAGCCCCACCGTGAACATGCCGACCACGCCGCCCGTGCGGAAAGCGATCTTCATGGCTTTGTGCGAGACGGCGGTGAGATCCTTTTCCGGTTCGCCTTCCGCCGGGGTGGCTTCCCGGGCCGCCGCGGCGACACGGACATTGCTGCGTACGGCGAGCCACATGCCGATATAGCCGGTGGTCGCCGAGAAGGCCGCGCCGATCAAGAAGAAGATCGATCGGCCGGCGCGTTGATTCCAGTCGTCCGCGGGCAGCAGCAGGAGCAGGAAGAACACCACGACGGCGAATACGCCGAGGGTGCGCAGCTGCCGGGCCAGATAGGCGTTCGCGCCTTCCTGGACCGCCGCTGCGATCTTCTTCATGCTGTCGGTGCCCTCGCCGGCCGCGAGCACCTGGCGCACCAGGATCCAGGCGACCACGAGCGCGGCCAGCGCCACGACGGCGATCACCGCGACCAGGACCCGGTTGTCGTGGGTCAGGACCGCGGCCGCGAGGGTTGTGGGGTGACCCAACTGATGAGGGGTAGAAAGCCCCGCCATTCGTCCTCCTTGACGCTTGGGCTGAGCTCAAGATGTGGACGGATTGTAGGTACCCGCGAGTGATCTAAACAGGGGACGGTAAACGGAATTGGCCTTCTCGTGCTCTTCAGACAATGATCGAGGTCACGCCGATGAACCCGAAAGCGGTAACGCCCCAAAACCATTGACGATCACCACCGGCCTATTCGACGCTTGATCAAATTATCGGGCGATCTTCCGGGGCATTGATCGTGAATTCTTTCACGAATTCGGCGACCGGATGACATCCGTCGGAAAATAACAAGAAAGGCCCTGCTCGGCAGGGCCTTTCTCATGATCGGGTGACTCTCAGGTGAGCGCGACTCCGGGCGGGGTTGTCGGCCAGGTCATGCGGATCAGCCCGCCGTTCTCCCCGGCGGTGACCTCCACGTCGTCCACGAGACCGCTGATGACCGCGAGGCCCATCTCGTCCTCCTCGGCCTCCACGTCCGCGTCCGGCGCCGCACCGGTCGCCCGGTCGACGGGAGCCGAACGGGGTGCCTCGTCGCCGACCTCGATGGAGAACTGTTTCTCCTCCTCGATCAGCGCCACCCGCACCGGCTCGGTGATGCCGGCACTCTGGTGCAGACCCACAGCACGGGAACAGGCCTCGCCGACGGCCAACCGGACCTCGTCCAGGACGGCCTCGTCCACTCCGGCCCTGCGTGCCACCGCCGCCGCCACCAGTCGGGCGGTGCGGACGTGCTCGGGCAGCGCGCTGAAGCGGAGTTCAACGGTGGCCATACGTCCCCCTCGGAACTACGGGCGTGCGGTAGGGGGCCGGATCGCCGAAAACCCGGCCCCCCGTTGAATTGCGTCCGCCACGGGCCTGCGGCCCGTGAACGGCTGCCGGCACGGACCGCGGGCCCGAGCGGGCGGGGGCGACACGGGCCTGCGTACGGCTCTGTACGAGCCCGTGTCGGAGGCCGACCGGACGGCGCGGACCGATCGGCGGTCCGGAAGCCGTCGGCCGGCCGGGGTCAGTCGGTGGCCGCCACCGCTTCCTCGACCGAGGTGTGAATCGGGAACACCTTGGTGAGGCCGGTGATGCGGAAGATCTTCAGAATGCGCTCCTGGTTGCAGACCAGGCGCAGCGAGCCCTCATGGGCACGCACCCGCTTCAGGCCGCCGACCAGCACGCCGAGCCCGGTGGAGTCGAGGAAGTCCACGCCCTCCATGTCAACGACGAGGTGGAAATTCCCGTCGTTCACCAGCTCCACCAGCTGCTCGCGCAGCTTGGGCGCGGTATATACGTCGATTTCGCCACCGACCTCGACGACCGTGCGATCGCCGACGGTACGGGTCGACAGGGACAGGTCCACGAATCCTCCAGCACCTTGCTATCGAGCGGGTCGCCCCTTGGGACACCTCGGCCTGCGGCCCCCGGGACGGTACGCCAGCCGCGATGGCATTCAATCACTTACCGGCAGGCGTGCACGACGCCTTGGCCCCATTGTCCGTCACGCCAGTGACACACTCGGTCCCGATGGCCATAAATCACCGATCCGATCGACCCTCGGCTCCGGCCGCGTCCGGGTTCTCTCCGGGCACGGTCCTGGGCCGGCTCGCCTCCGGGCCGAGCCGGGCTTCGCGCATCACTCATACGGAGCACTTGCCCCCGCGCGCGGGTCGGCATGCCGTCTGGCCTGACCGGATTCGTTCGGAGGTTGTCGCCGCCGTGCAGGCGTGCGGCATCGACCATCCCTGGGAGCATCAGGCCCAGGCCGCCGAGCACGCCCTGGACGGCGACTCGGTGGTGGTCGCCACCGGCACCGCCTCCGGCAAGTCCCTGGCCTATCTCGTGCCGGTCCTCTCCACCCTCCTGGAAGGCTCCGAGGCGGCCAACGGCCGCGGCGCCACCGCCCTCTACCTGGCGCCCACCAAGGCGCTCGCGGCAGATCAGTGCCGATCGGTGAAGGAACTTTCACAACCGCTGGGCACGGCGGTGCGCCCCGCGGTGTACGACGGCGACACCCCGTACGAGGAACGGGAGTGGATCCGCCAGTACGCCAACTACGTGCTCACCAACCCGGACATGCTGCACCGCGGGATACTTCCCGCGCACGCCCGCTGGTCCTCCTTCCTGAAATCCCTGAAGTACGTCGTCGTCGACGAGTGCCACACCTACCGGGGCGTCTTCGGCTCGCATGTCGCCCAGGTGCTGCGCCGGCTGCGCCGCCTGTGCGCCCGCTACGGCGCCTCCCCCGTCTTCCTGCTGGCCTCCGCGACCGCCGCAGAGCCGGCCGTCGCCGCCCGCCGCCTCACCGGCCTGCCGGTCGTGGAGATCGCCGAGGACGCCTCCCCGCGCGGCGAGCTGGTCTTCGCCCTCTGGGAGCCGCCCCTGACCGAGCTGCACGGCGAGAAGGGCGCCCCGGTCCGCCGTACCGCCACCGCCGAGACCGCCGACCTGCTGACCGACCTCGCCGTGCAGGGAGTGCGGTCGGTGGCCTTCGTGCGCTCCCGGCGCGGGGCCGAGCTGATCGCCGTCATCGCCCAGGAACGGCTGGGCGAGGTCGACCGTTCCCTGGCCCGGCGTGTCGCGGCCTATCGCGGCGGCTACCTCCCCGAGGAGCGGCGCGCCCTGGAACGCGCGCTGCACTCCGGGGAACTCCTCGGCCTTGCCGCCACCACAGCCCTGGAGCTGGGCGTGGACGTCTCCGGGCTGGACGCCGTACTGATCGCCGGGTACCCGGGTACGAGGGCCTCCGTGTGGCAGCAGGCGGGCCGCGCGGGCCGCTCCGGGCAGGGCGCCCTCGCCGTCCTGGTCGCCCGGGACGATCCGCTGGACACCTTCCTCGTCCATCATCCCGAGGCCCTGTTCGACCAACCGGTGGAATCGACGGTCCTCGACCCCGACAATCCGTACGTCCTCGCCCCGCACCTGTGCGCCGCCGCGGCCGAGATCCCGCTCACCGACGACGACCTCGACCTGTTCGGTCCCGCCTGCAAGGAACTGCTGCCGCAGCTGGAGGCCGCGAAGCTGCTGCGCCGCCGTACCAAGGCCTGGCACTGGACCCGGCGGGAACGGGCCGCCGAGCTGACCGACATCCGCGGCGAGGGCGGCCGCCCGGTGCAGGTCGTCGAGGCGGGCACGGGCCGTCTGCTCGGCACGGTGGACGCGAGCGCCGCGCACTCCACGGTCCACGAGGGCGCGGTCCACCTGCACCAGGGCCGCACCTACCTCGTGCGCTCCCTGGACCTGGAGGACTCGGTCGCGCTGGTCGAACAGGCCGAGCCGCCGTACTCCACGGTCGCCCGCGACACCACGGCCATCTCGGTCCTGGAGACCGACATCGAGGTCCCCTGGGGCGACGGCCGCCTCTGCTACGGCTCCGTCGAGGTCACCAACCAGGTGGTCTCCTTCCTGCGCCGCCGTCTCATCACCGGCGAGGTGCTGGGCGAGACGAAACTCGACCTCCCTCCCCGGACGCTGCGCACCCGCGCGGTGTGGTGGACCGTCACCGAGGACCAGCTCGACGAGGCCCGGATCAGCCCGGAGATCCTCGGCGGCGCCCTGCACGCCGCAGAACACGCCTCCATCGGCCTGCTGCCGCTCTTCGCGACCTGCGACCGCTGGGACATCGGCGGCGTGTCGATCCCCCTGCACCCCGACACGCTTCTGCCGACGGTCTTCGTCTACGACGGCCACCCGGGCGGCGCGGGCTTCGCGGAGCGCGCGTTCCACACGGCCCGCGAGTGGCTGACGGCCACCCGGGAGGCGATCGTCGTGTGTGAGTGCGACGCGGGGTGCCCTTCCTGCATCCAGTCGCCCAAGTGCGGGAACGGGAACGACCCGTTGCACAAGCGGGGGGCGGTGGGGCTGCTCACGGTGCTGCTGAAGGGGGCGCCGGAGGATAAGCCGGCGGAGGGCTAGCGGCAGAGGGGCCCGCTCTGGCCCGGACCTCTGCCGTGAACGGCCCACCGCCCGACGCCGCCGTCACATCCGAGACGTCGCCCACGATCACGCACCGCGTCAGCCGCGCACCTTGTGCTTGGGCCACCCGGTCCGCCCTGGCGCAGGCCGCCGCGGTCCCCTCGGCCCAGTGGTCGGCCGCCGCGAGCGCCGCCATGTCGGCACCGCCGGCCGCGCGGTGCCGGACCACCACGGCCTGCCCCAGCCCGAGCACGACGCCGAACACCACGCACAGGACGGCGATCGCCCCTACGCTCCAGACCGTGGCGGACCCCTGATCCGAGTACCGGCGTCTCACGGCCCCGCCCCCTCCGCCAGCGCCACCGCCGACTCCCGCACCTCGAACGGCAATCCGTGCAGCACCGGCGGCCTCGCCACCACCGTCACCCGCACCTGGTCGCCCTCCCGGCCGACGGACACCGTCGCCCCCTCCGGCGCCGCCTCCTTCGTCACGGCGACCACCGCGCCCTCGGCGTCCTGCCGCGCGGCGGCCCGCGCCCCGGTGCGGGCGGCGTCCACGCACCGGATCTGGGCGGCCACCACAAGCAGCCCCCACACCAGCGCCATCGTGAACGCCACCAGCACCGGCAGCACCACGGCCGCCTCAGCCGTCACGAACCCGCGGTCCGCCCCGCGCCCGCGCTCACATCCGCGCACTGAGGGCTCGTTTCACGATGTCCTGGAGCTCGGCACTGACCTGCCCGCTCGTCACGACCGCGTAGAGGACCGCCGCGAACCCGACGGCGGCGATGATCCCCATCGCGTACTCGGACGTGACCATTCCCGCGTCCCCGCGCAACAACTTCCGCATCTTCTGGCACATCTCGACTCCCTTGAAGGACTTCTGAATTCGGTGATCTGTTCCTGTTGACGGCCCGTTATCGCCCCTTTCATCCACCACCTCCTCGCATCACCCCGCCCGCCAGCCCGATCACCACGGGCAGGACCCCGACCGCGATGAACGCCGGCAGGAAACACAGGCCCACCGGTGCGGAGATCAGTACGGCCGCCCGTCGCGCCCGTGCGGTCGCGCTTCTCGCCCACTCCGCGCGGGCGTCCGCGGCGAGCCGGGCGACCGGGGTGGCGGCCGGCATCCCGGACTCGTCCGCGCGCTCCAGGAGCCGGGCGAGGGCGGCGGCCCCCGGCAGTGCCGCCAACCGTCGCCAGGCGTCCGCCGGTTCGCCGCCCAGCCTGACCTCCGCCGCACCCCGCGCGAGCCCTTCCCCGACGGGTCCGCCGAGCGCCTCGCCGACGGCCTGGGCTGCGACCACCGGGCCTGCCCCGGCGGCGATGCAGGCGGCCAGCAGGTCGGAGGCGAGCGGGAGTTGGCGAGCGGCCCGGGACGCCTCGGCCTGCGCCGCCCGTCCCGCGTCTGCCTCCTGGCGCCGCCACCGCCACAGCCCCACGGCGACACCCAGCCCCAGGAGCACTCCGACGACCCCGCCGACCAGCACCCAGCCGCCGCACACCACACCGACCAGGGGCAGCCACCGGCGGGCAGTGCCGCCGACGTCGGATCGCCGCTCCGTCATCTCCAGGGCCAGCAGTTCGGCCACCCTGCGCCGGGCCCAGCGCCGGCGCCTGGCCCTCTCCAGCCGCCACGCCGACCAGCCCAGGGCCAGCAGCACCGCGACCGTCATCCCCAGCCTGTGGACAAGCTCCGCGGTCATGCCGCCTCAGCTCCCCGCACGATCCGGGCCGCCCACCACATACCGGCGCCCTCGAACACCGCTCCGACGACCAGGCAGCCCAGTCCGGCCCCGGTGTGCAGCAGTACGCGCAGCGGGTCGGCGCCCATGGCCGAGCCGAGCAGGAGACCGAGGACGGGCAGCGCGGCGAGCAGCACCGCGGTGGCCCGGGCGCCGGACAACTGGGCGCGCAGGTCGGCGCGCTGGTCCCGTTCGGCGCGCAGGGCCGCGTCCAGGCGGTCGAGGCCGGCCGCGAGCCCGGCGCCCTGGTCGACGGCCACCCGCCAGCAGGCCGCGAGCCCCAGCAGGCCGTCGGCACCCGGCTGGCGTGCGGCCATCGCGAGCGCGCCCGGCACATCCCCGCCGAAGCGTGCCGCCGCGACCACTGCCGCCTGGGCCTCGCCGAGTCCACCGGAGTCCCGCGCGGCCCGCAGCAGCGCCTCGCCGGGCTGCCGTCCCGCGCGCACCTCACCGGCGAGCGCTCCGCACAGCGCGATCACCGCGTCGGCACGCGCCTGCCGGACCTGCCTCGCCTGCCGGGCCAGCCGCAACCGGCGCAACACCGGCACGCCGGCCGCCCCCGCGAGGACCGGAAGCACCGAGGCGGCAAGGAGGGCGAGCGCGATGCCGACGGTCGGGGCCCACCACTCACCCCGCCAACGGCCACGCAGCCGCCGCAGTTCCCCGACCGTCTGCTCCCAGGAGGGCGGCCCGGCAGCCACCGCGCCGCCCCCGGCGAACAGCAGCCGCGCCCGCCGTACCTCGCGCTGCCGCTCGGCCAGGAGCCACGCCATGACCCCGCCGCACACCACGGCCGCACCGGCCGTCATCTCACCCATCACACAAACCCCTTCCAATTCACAGACCACTCAGGTCACTTCAGGCCGGATGCCGCAGACACTCCGGCCCCACGGACCAGCCGGTCACTTCGAACCCACACAGATCACTCGCATCGCTTCGAACTCACAGACCACTGCCGTCACTTCGCAGCAGGTCCCGCAGCCGCTCCCATCCCGGCTCGCGCACAAAGGCCTCCGCGCCCCAGCGCAGCGCCGGTTCCGTCCGCACCAGCCCCGAGGGGGCCCGCTCCAGCACATGCACCTCGGCGATCCGCCGCCGGCCCGTGCGGTCCCGTACGAGGTGCAGCACCACCGACAGCGCGGCCGCCAACTGGCTGTGCAGGGCGGCCCGGTCGAGCCCGGCCGCCGTACCGAGTGCCTCCAGGCGGGCCGGGACGTCCGCGGCGGCGTTGGCGTGCACCGTGCCGCAGCCGCCCTCGTGGCCGGTGTTGAGCGCGGCCAGCAGGTGCACGACCTCGGGGCCGCGCACCTCGCCGACGACCAGCCGGTCGGGGCGCATCCGCAGCGCCTGCCGGACCAGGTCCTCCAGGGTGACCAGGCCGGCGCCCTCCTGGTTGGCGGGTCTGGTCTCCAGCCGTACGACGTGCGGGTGTTCGGGCCTGAGCTCCGCCGAGTCCTCGGCGAGCACGATCCGTTCCCCCGGGCCCACCAGGCCGAGCAGCGCGCTGAGCAGGGTCGTCTTGCCGGTGCCGGTGCCACCGCTGACCAGGAACGAGAGCCGGGCCGCCAGAAGCGCGCGCAGAATCCGGTCGCCGCCCGGTGGCACCGTCCCGGCCGCCACCAGTTCGTCGAGCGTGAACGCCCGCGGTCGCACCACCCGCAGGGACAGGCAGGTGCAGCCGACCGCCACCGGGGGCAGGACCGCGTGCAGGCGGGTGCCGTCGGGCAGCCGGGCGTCCGCCCAGGGCCGTGCGTCGTCCAGGCGCCGGCCGGCCACCGCGGCCAGCCGCTGCGCGAGGCGCCGTACGGCCGCCGCGTCCGGGAAGGCGACCGGGGTCAGTTCCAGGCCGCCGCCGCGGTCCACCCAGACCCGGTCCGGGGCCGACACCAGGACGTCGGTGACCGTGGGATCGGCGAGCAGGGGTTCCAGGGGGCCGCTGCCGACCAGTTCGGAGCGCAGTCGCTCGGCCGCGCCGAGGACTTCGGCGTCGCCGAGCACCCGGCCCTGCGCGCGCAGCGCCTGCGCCACGCGCGCGGGGGTGGGTTCGGCGCCGCTCTCGGCGAGCCAGCGCCGTACCCCGTCGAGCAGGGCCGGGCCGTCCGCGCCCGTGCCGGGCCTCATACGCCACCCGCCTCGACCAGCGTGCGCTCCCAGAAGCCCTTGCAGAAGCGGGCCAGCGGGCCGCGTGCGGCGGATCCCGGCGGTTTCCGGTGGGGGCGGGACAGGCCCGGTTCTGCGGGCACTTCGCCGGCCAGGGGCAGGCCGAGCAGCCTGGCCACCTCGCGGTCGTCCAGTCCGGGCGCGTACGGGCCCCGTACCGCCACCCGCAGATCGCGCACGACCATGCCGACGGTGGCCGCCACCCGTCCGGCCGCCGCGATCGCGCGGAGTTCGGCGGGGACCACCAGGACGGCGAGGTCGAGCTGGGTGAGGACCTCGGCGACCTCGTCGTCCAGGCGGCGCGGCAGGTCGACGACGACCGTGCCGCCGCGCCTGCGGACTGCGGCGAGCACCGCGCGGACGGCGGGCGGCGGGATGGCCACGCTGTCGCCGCGGTCCCAGCTGAGGATCCGCAGCGAGTGCAGTTCCGGCAGCGACTCCTCCAGGGCGCCGCTGCCGAGCCGGCCGCGCGAGGCGGCGAACGCGGGCCAGCGCAGGCCCTCGGCCGTCTCGGCGCCGAGGAGTACGTCGATTCCGCCGCCCAGTGGATCCGCGTCCACGAGGAGGGTGCGCAGTCCCTCCCGCGCGGAGGTGACGGCGAGCGCGCAGGCCAGCGTGGAGGCACCGGCCCCGCCCCGGCCGCCGATCACCCCGACGGTGAGGGCCGGGCGGCCCACGCCCTCGACGACGTCGGCGATCCGGTCCACGAGCCACTGCTCGCCGTCGGGCAGCATCAGGACGTGGTCCGCGCCGATCTCCACGGCGCGTTTCCACACATCGGGGTCGTCCTGGTCCTGGCCGACCAGCACCACCCCGCGCCGGCGTGCGGCCCCGCGCACCCGGTGGGCGGCGTCGTCGCCGACCAGGACGAGCGGGGCGGACTCCCAGCCGCCGCGTTCCGGTACCCCGTGGTGGACCTCGGGTTTGGCACCGGCCGCGGCGCACAGGCGCAACAGGTCGTCGAGGAGTTCGGAGTCCTCGGTGACGATCATCGGGCGTCCGGGCCGTCCCGAGGCGGCGGACGGTGGTTCGTGGGTGACAGTTCCGGCCACGTGAGCCCCCTTGGCTGCGTTCTTGCGCGCGGCCTCCGGGGCCACGCGATTCCCAAACGTGTGAAGAACCGGCAAGCGGCCTCCATATGCACGGCCGACAGAAACCGGCCATTGGCGCCCGGCAATCGGAAGCGGCCATGAACTCGCCGCCGCCGGAGCGCGCTGGAATCACGGTGCAGCGAACCCGGAAAACGTGTGGATCTTGGTGAAAAACTGTGGACAACTCGATGGTTGTGAATATCGCTGTCACCCATACCGGTGAGGCCCGTTGCGGGCTCTGTGCGACTTCCACAGAGCAGCGCTACGGTTACCCACTGTGACGGATCATGGGCATGCGACAAGGGCGGTCACAGCCGCCCGACCAAGGTCTCAGGGCCCGGAGAAGAGAGGAAAAAAGCATCCGGACATGCGACGACCCCCACCGGGGGGGAGAGTGGGGGTCGTCTCCACGGCCGACTCGGGGGGGGAGGAGCCGGACCGGGTTAGCACGGTCGCGAACGATCCGTGACTTCCATGGTGTACCCGAGAGGCCTCTCAGGCAAACCCACGCGCCCCAGCTTACGCCGAATGGTGGGCGCCTATGCTCGGGGGCGTGGAAAACCACTCCTCGCCCCGCACAGCGGCCTTCTTTGACCTGGACAAGACGGTCATTGCGAAGTCGAGCACGCTCACCTTCAGCAAGTCGTTCTACCAAGGCGGTCTGATCAACCGCAGGGCGGCGCTGCGCAACGCGTACTCCCAGTTCGTGTTCCTGGTCGGCGGTATGGACCACGACCAGATGGAGCGCACGCGCGCATACCTGTCCGGCCTGGTCCGTGGCTGGAATGTCCAGCAGGTCAAGGAGATCGTCGCCGAGACCCTGCACGACCTGATCGACCCGATCATCTACGACGAGGCCGCCTCCCTCATCGAGGCCCATCACCGGGCCGGCCGGGACGTCGTCATCGTGTCCACGTCGGGCGCCGAGGTGGTCGAGCCGATCGGCGAACTGCTGGGCGCCGACCGGGTGGTGGCCACCCGCATGGTCGTCGGCGCCGACGGCTGCTACACCGGCGAGGTGGAGTACTACGCGTACGGTCCGACGAAGGCCGAGGCGGTCCGGGAGCTGGCCGCCTCCGAGGGGTACGACCTCGACCGCTGCTACGCGTACAGCGACTCGGCGACCGACCTGCCGATGCTCGGGGCCGTCGGGCATCCGCACGCTGTGAACCCGGACCGGGCGCTACGCCGTGAGGCACTCGCGCATGGCTGGCCGATTCTGGACTTCAACCGTCCGGTACGGCTCAAGCAGCGGATCTCCGCGCCCCCACGCCCGGCCCTGGTCGCCGCGGCCGCGATAGGAGCGGCGGCCGCCACCGCGGGCCTGGTCTGGTACGCGAGCCGGCGCCGGAGCTCGGTCGCCTGAACCGGCGTACCGCCACCCCTCTTTCACCCGTTCGGACTACCGATGCCCCTTTAGTACCTCTTAGTGCATCTTTGAACCTACAAGTAAAGAACTGTAGGTAGGGGTTCCGCTTGCTCCCAGCTTGCAGTACAAAGGGCTTAGTGGCCCGCGAGACCGAAGGACATCCGAGAGGATCACCTTTAAAACGCATTTGGCCCCACGGACCCAGCATGGACACCGGGCACCCACGCGACGTCGACCCGTCGATTACGGGCCAGCCGCACCAGGTGACGGGCAAAGCACCCGACCTGATGGGCGACATTTCGAGGACGCTTGGTAACCCGGTGAACATGCCAGCGGCGGTACGAGCACTCGTACCGCCGCAACCCGTTTGCGCGGCCTTCCGGGCTCTTACGCCGCCCCGCGCTGCAGCGCCTCGCACACCGCGGTCGACTCCCGCACACCCAGCTCGACCGCGCGGCCGCAGTGCGCGATCCAGGCCGCCATGCCCTCCGGAGTGCCCGAGACATAGCCGTCCAGGGCCGCCAGATAGGAGGCGCGGCCCAGTTCGGCGTGGCCGACCTCGGCGGGGCAGACCGACTTGGGGTCGAGGCCGCTGCCGATCAGCACGATCCGCTCGGCCGCGCGCGCGACCAGCCCGTTGTACGAGGTGAAGGGCCGCAGGGCGAGCAGCTCGCCATGCACCACGGCGGCCGTCACCAGCGCGGGCGCGGAACTTCCCGCGATGATCAGCTCGGAGAGCCCGTCGAGGCGCCCCGACACCTCGTCGGCGTCCGGCAGCGCCAGCTCGATGAGCGGCTCGTCGACGCCTTCGCCGGCCCGGCGCGGCCGCCCCACCTCGTCGTCACCGGTCGCGGCCGCCACCAGGTGCAGCCGGGCCAGCACGCGCAGCGGTGACTGCCGCCAGATGGACAGCAGTTGGCCCGCCTCGGCGGTCAGCCGCAGGGCCGCACCCACCACGCGCGCGTCGTCGTCGACACCGAAGTCGGAGCGCCGCCTGACCTCCTCCAGCGCCCAGTCGGCGCCGGACAGCGCCGCGCTGCCCCGGGCGCCGCGCAGCGCGGCCTCGGACGTGACGGCGTTGCTGCGGCGCCGCATGACCCGGTGCCCGTAGACCCGGTCCACGGCCTTGCGCACGGATTCCACGGACTCGGCCACACCGGGCAGCGAGCCCAGGGCCGCGAGCGGATCGGCGGTCGCACCTGTCGTACTCATGAGTACGACCCTACGCACCCCCTGCCCGCCACTCCACGAAGGAGTGGTCTTCTTCACTTCGCCTGACACGTTCGGCTATCGGCCGACTACTCTTCGCGAACATGAAAATTGCTTTCGTCGGGAAGGGCGGCAGCGGCAAGACCACGCTCTCCTCTCTGTTCATCCGCCATCTGGCGGCCGCCGGCGCGCCGGTCGTCGCCGTCGACGCCGACATCAACCAGCACCTGGGCCCCGCGCTCGGCCTCGACGAGACGGAGTCGGCGGCGCTGCCCGCGATGGGTGAGCGGCTCTCCCTGATCAAGGACTATCTGCGCGGCAACAACCCGCGCATCGCCTCCGCCGCGACGATGATCAAGACGACCCCGCCCGGCCAGGGCTCGCGACTGGTCCAGGTGCGGGAGCCCAATCCGGTGTACGACGCCTGTGCGCGCCCGGTGGAACTCGACGGCGGTGCCGTCCGTTTGATGGTCACCGGGCCCTTCACGGACGCCGACCTGGGGGTCTCCTGCTACCACTCCAAGACAGGAGCGGTGGAGCTGTTCCTGAACCACCTCGTCGACGGCCCCGACGAGTATGTCGTGGTCGACATGACGGCGGGTTCGGACTCCTTCGCCTCCGGCATGTTCACCCGCTTCGACATCACGTTCCTCATCGCCGAGCCGACCCGGAAGGGGGTCTCCGTCTATCGCCAGTACAAGGAGTACGCCCGGGACTTCGGCGTAGTGCTGAAGGTCGTCGGCAACAAGGTGCAGGGGCAGGACGACATCGACTTCCTCCGCGCGGAGGTCGGGGACGACCTGCTGGTCACGGTCGGGCACTCGGACTGGGTGCGCGCCATGGAGAAGGGCCGCCCGCCCCGGTTCGGGCTCCTGGAGGCCGCCAACTCCCGTGCCCTGCACGCCCTCAAGGTCGCCGCCGACGCGACGTACGAGCTGCGGGACTGGGAGCGCTACACCCGGCAGATGGTCCACTTCCACCTGAAGAACGCCCAGTCGTGGGGCAACGAGCGCACCGGGGCCGACCTGACGGCGCAGATCGACCCCGGCTTCGTGCTCGGCGAGGAAGTGACGGCACCCGTCTGACGGAGGTGGGCACTCCGGCGACGGGGCGCCACCCCCGCCTGTTGCCTACTGCTTGACCGCCGGCGCCCCGGGCACCCCCTTCGGTGCCGGGGCAGGACGGCCGGAGAGGAAGGACGCCCAACCCTGGCGCGGGGCCTCGCCCACGTTCAGGGTGCGCAGCCGCGCCAGGACCTGCGGGTCCTGGGCGTCCAGCCAGTCGGCCAGCTGATGGAAGGAGACACAGCGCACCTCTGGCTTGTTGCAGACGTTCCCGACGACCTCGTCGATGGCCCGCATATAGGTGCCGCCGTTCCAGGACTCGAAGTGGTTGCCGATGACGAGCGGCGCACGGTTGCCGTTGTAGGCCCGGTTGAAGCCCTGGAGCAGCCCGTCGCGCATCTGCTCGCCCCAGTAGTCGTACTTGTCGGGGTCACCCTGGGTCGAGGTGCCGGACTGGTTGACCATGAAGTTGTAGTCCATGGTCAGCTGTTCGAAGGAGTGGCCTGGGAACGGGACGAGCTGCATCGACAGGTCCCACAGCCCTTCCTTCTTCTTCGGCCAGACCTGGTCGTTGACACCGCTGGTGTCGTAGCGGAAGCCCAGCTGGCTCGCCGCCTTCGTGAAGTTCTTCTGTCCCTCCAGGCAGGGGGTGCGGGCGCCGATGAGCTCCTTGTCGTAGTCGAAGGGCAGGGGTGAGGCGTTCTTCATGCCCGTGTTGGTCTTCCAGGTCTTCACGAACTGCTTGGCCTGGGCGATCTCGCTCTTCCACTCCGCCACCGACCACTCGCCGACACCTCCGTCGGGGCCACAGAAGTGCCCGTTGAAGTGGGTGCCGATCTCGTTGCCCTCCAGCCAGGCCAGCCGCAGCTGCTTGACGGTGTCGGCGATGCCCTGCTCGTCGTTGAAGCCGATCTCGGAGCGGCCGGGCGAGTGCTGCGGGGGCCGGTAGAGGTCACGTTTCTCCTCGGGCAGCATGTAGACGCCGCTGAGGAAGTACGTCATGGTCGCGTTGTTCTCCTTGGAGAGCTTGCGGAAGTGTGAGAACAGCTTCTGGCTGTCCTCGCCCGCGCCGTCCCAGGAGAACACCACGAACTGCGGGGGCTTCTCACCTGGCTGGAGCTTCTCCGGCCGGGGCAGATGCGGCTGCGCTCCGGTGTACGAGGTGGAACCGTCGCCGATCAGACGGACCACGCTCTGGGGCGCCGGCGCTCCCTTCTGCGGCCCGGACGCCCCTTCCTTGGAGTTGGTGCCTGTCGCGCAACCCGCCAGCGACGCGGCACAGGCCGCGGCGGCCACGGCGCCGACGGCGATCCTCTGGGTGGCGGCCAATTCCGCCCACCTTCTTCCTTCTCTCGGCAAACGCCGATCACGGCGTTTTATGGCGGTGTGCCGGGTATGTGCCGACAGCGCCGCCAAGGTCGCATAGGACCGAGAGGGGGATTAATACGACAAGCCGATGAACTGCTCACTTCACCCATGGAGGTGAACAGGTGCCCCATTTGCGCAGAAAATCCATGCCCGACCTTTACTCTGCATTACGATTCATTTACCGAGTGTTGATTCATCCCGCCACTGCACGCCGTGACCCACAGCCGCGACCGAGCCCCAGCCCTGTGGCGAGGGGGCCCCTGGTCCGCGACCGCGCTGCCCGGAGGAGACGGGAAACATGTCATCAGCCTGCGTACCCACCCACCCCGAGAGCCTCGGCCCCGCCCAGTCCGGAGCCCCAGCCGAAGCCACAAGTCCCCGCCGGACCAAGGGCGCTGACCGGCCACCGAGCCCGCCCACGTCCCCTCGCCGCCGTCTCCGGATCGAGGGCGCCGACCTGTCCGCGTCCGTCTCGGTGTTCCTGATCGCCCTGCCGCTGTCCCTCGGTATCGCCCTCGCCACCGGCGCCCCGCTCCAGGCCGGGCTGGTCGCGGCGGCCGTCGGCGGACTGGTCGCCGGGCGGCTCGGCGGCTGCCCGCTCCAGGTCAGCGGGCCGGCCGCCGGGCTCACCGTGGTCACCGCCGACCTGATCCACCGCTACGGCTGGCGGACCACCTGCGGCATCACCGTCCTCGCCGGCCTGGCCCAACTGGGCCTGGGCTGTCTGCGTGTGGCCCGCACCGCGCTCGCCGTCAGCCCGGCCGTGGTGCACGGCATGCTCGCCGGCATCGGCATCACCATCGCCGTCGCCCAGCTGCACATCGTCCTCGGCGGCAACCCGCAGAGCTCGGTCCCCGCCAATGTCCGTGCGCTGCCCGCCCAGTTGGCGAACGTGCACCCGGCTGCCGTGACGATGAGCGCGCTGACCCTGACCCTGCTGTTCGGCTGGCCGCGGATCCCCGGCAGAGCGGGCCGTCTGCTGCGCACGGTCCCGGCGGCCCTGGTCGCCGTCGCCGGTGCCACCGCGACCGCCTCGCTCACCGGGCTCACCCTGCCCCGGGTCGACCTGCCGTCCTGGAGCAGCCATGCCCTGGCGGGGCTGCCCGAGGGACCGGTGCTCGGCATCGTCGCCGCCGTGCTCACCACCACTCTGGTGTGCAGCGTGCAGTCGCTGCTCGGCGCGGTCGCCGTGGACAAGCTGGTGGTCGGCCGCCCCGGACCCCAGTCCCGGGTCGGCCGGTCCGACCTGAACCGCGAACTGCTCGGTCAGGGCGCGGCCAACATCGTCTCCGGTGCGCTCGGCGGGCTGCCGGTCGCGGGGGTCGCGGTGCGCAGTTCGGCAAATGTGCAATCCGGTGCCGTCAGCCGGAACTCCACGATGCTGCACGGCGTTTTCGTAGTAGTCGCCGCACTGCTGATGGTCCCGGTCCTGGATCTCGTCCCGCTCGCCTCGCTCGCCGCCCTGGTGATGGCCGTCGGCATCCAGATGGTGTCCCTGCACCACATCCGTACGGTGACCCGCCACCGCGAGGTCGCGGTGTACGCCGTCACCACACTCGGCGTGGTGATCCTCGGCGTCCTGGAGGGCGTGCTCCTCGGGGTCGCCGTGGCCGTCGCCGTCGCCCTGCACCGCCTCGCCCGTACCCGCATCACCCATGAAGACGAGGGAGGAGTCCATCGCGTACACGTAAGAGGACAGCTGACGTTCCTCGCGGTGCCCCGGCTCAGCAGAGCCCTGCATCTCGTACCCCAAGGCGTCCACGCCGTGGTGGAGTTGGACGGTTCGTTCATGGACCACGCGGCGTACGAGTCACTGCGGGACTGGCGCAGGGCCCACACCGCGCAGGGCGGCTCCGCCGAACTGACCGGCTGCCGGGTGGGCGTGCGCTCACCGGAGTACGGCCAGGAATCGGAGCATGGCCACAGACCAGAGCCCGGGCACAGACCGGAGCACGGGCACCGTCCCGAGCCGCGCCTGAGTCACGGCCACGGACCGGGCCTCCTCAGGTCGGGCCTCGCCCGGTGGGGCGGGGGCGGACCGGCCGGTGCCGGTCATGAACTCGCCCGTGGGATCGGCGCGTTCCAGCGCGACACCGCGCCCCTGGTGCGGGAGGAGCTGGCCCGGCTGGCGCGTGAGGGGCAGCGGCCGTCGCAGCTCTTTCTCACCTGCGCCGACTCCAGGCTCGTCACGTCGATGATCACCTCCAGTGGTCCGGGTGACCTGTTCGTGGTCCGCAACGTCGGCAACCTGATCCCCCTTCCGGGTGAGGAGAACGGTGACGACTCGGTGGCGGCCGCGATCGAGTACGCGGTGGACGTGCTGAAGGTGCGGTCCATCACGGTGTGTGGGCACTCCGGGTGCGGGGCCATGCAGGCGCTGCTGAGTTCCGGGTCCGGGGGTGGCACCACCCCGCTCGGACGGTGGCTGCGGCACGGGCTGCCGAGCCTGGCGCGGCTGGCCGACGACGGCCTGCCGGGGGTCCGGCTGGCCGGGCGGCCGGCGGCGGACACGGCGGAGCGGCTCTGTCTGGCCAATGTGGTCCAGCAGCTGGAGCATCTGCGGGCGCACGACTCGGTGGCGCGGGCGCTGGCGGCCGGTGAGCTGGAGCTTCAGGGGATGTACTTCCATGTGGGCGAGGCGCAGGCGTATCTGCTGCGCCGGGCCGAAGGTGAGAGAGAGGGAGAGGTGTTCGAGGGGGTGCCGGGCGCGGAGGAGCTGCGCAGCCCGGCCTGAGGAAGGGGCGGCGGGGGTCTGTCGGCGCCGTCCAGGCCGGCATCGGCGGGCCCGGCTTACGCTGCCGTACCCGAAAGGTCTAAACCAATTTTTCGACGGCCCTTGTCACCGGGCCCCCAGGTCTGATGAGCTGTGGCCTGGGACACAACGGACACCCTTGGAAAGGGAGATGTCGTGAGCAACGAAAGCCTGGCCAACCTCTTGAAGGAGGAGCGACGCTTCGCGCCGCCTGCTGACCTGGCCGAGAACGCCAATGTCAGGGCCGAGGCGTACGAACAGGCCAAGGCTGACAGGCTCGGCTTCTGGGCCGAGCAGGCCCGCCGGCTGACCTGGGCCAAGGAGCCGACCGAGACGCTGGACTGGTCGAACCCGCCGTTCGCGAAGTGGTTCAAGGACGGCGAGCTCAACGTCGCGTACAACTGCGTGGACCGGCATGTGGAAGCCGGTAACGGCGACCGGGTCGCCATCCACTTCGAGGGCGAGCCCGGCGACAGCCGCGCGATCACCTATGCCGAGCTGAAGGACGAGGTCTCCAAGGCGGCGAACGCCCTGCTGGAGCTGGGAGTCCAGAAGGGTGACCGGGTCGCGGTCTATATGCCGATGATCCCGGAGACGGCGATCGCGATGCTTGCCTGCGCCCGGATCGGCGCCGCGCACTCCGTGGTCTTCGGCGGCTTCTCGGCGGACGCGCTCGCCACCCGTATCCAGGACGCGGACGCCACGGTCGTCATCACCTCCGACGGCGGCTACCGGCGCGGCAAGCCGTCCGCGCTCAAGCCGGCCGTGGACGAGGCGGTCGGCAAGGCCGGCAACGTCGAGCATGTACTGGTCGTACGGCGCACCGGGCAGGAGGTCGCCTGGGACGACACGCGGGACGTGTGGTGGCACGAGGTCGTGGAGCGGCAGTCGGCCGAGCACACCCCGGAGGCGTTCGACGCGGAGCACCCGCTCTTCATCCTCTACACGTCCGGTACGACGGGTAAGCCGAAGGGCATCCTGCACACCTCGGGCGGCTACCTCACCCAGGCGTCGTACACGCACTGGGCGGTGTTCGACCTCAAGCCGGAGACGGACGTCTACTGGTGCACGGCCGACGTCGGCTGGGTCACGGGCCACTCGTACATCGTGTACGGGCCGCTGGCCAACGGCGCGACGCAGGTGATGTACGAGGGCACCCCGGACACCCCGCACCAGGGCCGGTTCTGGGAGATCGTGCAGAAGTACGGGGTGACGATCCTGTACACGGCGCCCACCGCGATCCGGACGTTCATGAAGTGGGGCGACGACATCCCCGCGAAGTTCGACCTGTCCTCGCTGCGAGTGCTGGGTTCGGTGGGTGAGCCCATCAACCCCGAGGCCTGGATCTGGTACCGCAAGCACATCGGCGCCGACCGGACGCCGATCGTGGACACCTGGTGGCAGACCGAGACCGGCGCGATGATGATCTCGCCGCTGCCGGGTGTCACCGCGACCAAGCCCGGTTCCGCGCAGACCCCGCTGCCCGGCATCTCGGCGACGGTGGTGGACGACGAGGCTCACGAGGTGCCGAACGGCGGTGGCGGCTACCTTGTGCTGACCGAGCCGTGGCCGTCGATGCTGCGCACGATCTGGGGTGACGACCAGCGGTTCCTGGACACGTACTGGTCGCGTTTCGAGGGCAAGTACTTCGCCGGTGACGGGGCGAAGAAGGACGACGACGGCGACATCTGGCTGCTCGGCCGCGTGGACGACGTCATGCTTGTCTCCGGGCACAACATCTCGACGACCGAGGTGGAGTCCGCGCTGGTGTCCCACCCGTCGGTCGCCGAGGCGGCCGTGGTCGGCGCGGCGGACGAGACGACCGGACAGGCGATCGTCGCCTTCGTGATCCTGCGCGGCACGGCGAACGCCGAGGACGAGGGCCTCGTCAACGACCTGCGCAACCACGTCGGCGCCACGCTCGGCCCCATCGCCAAGCCCAAGCGGGTCCTGCCGGTGGCCGAGCTGCCGAAGACCCGCTCCGGGAAGATCATGCGCCGGCTGCTCCGCGACGTCGCCGAGAACCGCCAGCTCGGTGACGTGACGACCCTGACGGACTCCGCGGTCATGGACGTCATCCAGGCGAAGCTCCCGGCGGCGCCGACCGAGGACTGACACCGACCGCACGAAGGTGACCCACCCGAAGGGGCGCCCGGCGCGAAACGCGCCGGGCGCCCCTTTTGCACCTACTGTGAGATTCACCTTGCAACTCTCGCCACACCTTAGGTAAACTAAGCAAAGTAGCGCGTTCCTCAAGGTGTGCCGGGAAGTCTGGTCGGCAAGTAGCCCGTCCTGCCCACCCGACCGGAGGTCCTCGTGTCCGCGCCCCGCACCAGCCCCGTCCGCAAGGCCCTCGGCCGGCTCTCGCTGCCCGAGCGGACCTTCGTCGCGGACGCGCTGCGGACCGAGACCGTCGGCGGTGTACTGCTGCTGATCGCCGCGATAGCCGCGCTGATCTGGGCGAACATACCGGCGCTGCACCACAGCTACGAGACCGTCAGCCACTTCCACCTCGGCCCTGGCGCCCTCGGCCTGAACCTCTCCATCGCCCACTGGGCCGCCGACGGCCTGCTCGCGGTCTTCTTCTTCGTCGCCGGCATAGAGCTCAAGCGCGAGCTGGTGGCCGGCGATCTGCGGGATCCGAAGGCGGCCGTACTGCCGGTGGTCGCCGCGCTGTGCGGCATGGCCGTACCGGCCCTCGTCTACACCCTCACCAACCTCGCCGGCGGCGGCTCCACTCAGGGCTGGGCGGTGCCCACGGCCACCGACATCGCCTTCGCGCTGGCCGTGCTGGCTGTCATCGGCACCTCGCTGCCCAGCGCCCTGCGCGCCTTCCTGCTCACCCTCGCGGTCGTCGACGACCTGTTCGCGATCCTGATCATCGCGGTCTTCTTCACCGCCCGGATCGACTTCGCCGCGCTCGGCGGCGCGGTCCTCGGCCTCGTCGTCTTCTGGCTGCTGCTGAGGAAGGGCGTACGCGGCTGGTACGTGTACGTGCCGCTCGCGCTGGTCATCTGGGCGCTGATGTACAACAGCGGCGTGCACGCGACCATCGCCGGTGTCGCCATGGGCCTGATGCTGCGCTGCACCACCCACAAGGGTGAGCAGCACTCCCCCGGCGAGCGCATCGAGCATCTGGTGCGGCCGTTGTCGGCGGGGCTCGCCGTGCCCCTGTTCGCGCTCTTCAGCGCCGGCGTGAAGGTGTCCGGAGGGGCGCTCGGCGACGTGTTCGGCAAGCCCGAGACGCTAGGCGTGGTCCTCGGGCTGGTCGTCGGCAAGACGGTCGGGATCTTCGGCGGGACCTGGCTGACCGCCCGCTTCACCCGGGCCTCGCTCAGCGAGGACCTCGCCTGGGGCGATGTCTTCGCGGTCGCCTCGCTCGCCGGAATCGGCTTCACCGTGTCGCTGCTCATGGGCGAACTCGCCTTCGGCGGCGACGCCGTGCTCACGGACGAGGTCAAGACCGCCGTACTCGTCGGCTCACTGATATCGGCCCTGTGCGCCACGGTGCTGCTGAAGATACGCAACGCCCGCTACCGCGCGCTCTGTGCCGACGAGGAGCGGGACGAGGACCTCGACGGCATCCCGGACATCTACGAGCAGGACGACCCGGCGTACCACCTGCGGATGGCTGAGATCTACGACCGCAAGGCCGCCGACCACCGCCGCATCGCCGCCGAGAAAGCCGGGCAGGCCGCGCGTTAGAGGCCGGCGAGGGCACCCCCACAGGCATGACGCGCTTACCGAAGTGCCGGGCAGGGCAAGCGAGCAGGGCAACCGTCCGGCATGATCTGACGAGACGGTACAAAAGACGATGACAAGTACGCAGAGGGAGACCGCGATGAGCGCACCCGACGGCAGCCCGGTCGGTGCCGAACGCAGCATCGGCCAGTTGTTCGCCTCGGCCACGGCCGAGATGTCGGCGCTGGTGCACGACGAGATCGCGCTGGCCAAGGCCCAGCTGAAGCAGGACGTCAAGCGGGGCGCGACGAGCGGCGGCGCCTTCTCGGCGGCCGGTGTGCTGCTGCTGTTCTCCCTGCCGATGCTCAACTTCGCGCTGGCGTACGGCATTCGGACCTGGAGCCACTGGAATCTCGCGGTCTGCTTCCTGCTCTCCTTCGCGGCGAACGTCCTGGTGGCGGGCGTCCTCGCACTTATCGGTCTGGTGTTCGCGAAGAAGGCCAAGAAGGGCCAGGGCCCGCAGAAGGTGGCCGCGTCGATGAAGGAGACGGCGGGCGTGCTGCAGAACGCCAAGCCTCATCCTCGTCCGGCGCTCCCCAGCGATGACCTGCCGGCCATCGAGGCTGTGGGACGCTCGTCGTCATGACCGATCCCGCCCCCTCGGCCGTACGGCTCGAAGGCCCCTGGACACACCGGGACGTCGCCGCGAACGGCGCGCGCTTCCACATCGCCGAGCTCGGCGACGGCCCGCTGGTCATGCTGGTGCACGGCTTCCCGGAGTTCTGGTGGGCCTGGCGGCACCAGCTGGTCGCGCTCGCCGACGCGGGTTTCCGCGCCGTCGCGATGGACCTCAGGGGCGTCGGCGGCAGCGACCGGACCCCGCGCGGCTACGACCCGGCCAACCTCGCGCTCGACATCACCGGCGTGATCCGCTCCCTCGGCGAGCCGGACGCCGCGCTGGTCGGCCACGACCTGGGCGGCTATCTGGCATGGACGGCGGCCGCCATGCGCCCCAAGCTGGTACGACGGCTCGCGGTCGTGTCCATGCCGCACCCACGGCGCTGGCGCTCGGCGATGCTGCGGGACCGCCGGCAGTCCGCAGCCGCCTCCTACGTCTGGGGCTTCCAGCGGCCGTGGGTCCCCGAGCGGCAGCTCACCGCCGACGACGGCGCCCTGGTCGGCCGGCTGATCCGGGACTGGTCCGGGCCGCGGCTGCCGGAGGACAAGACGGTGGAGACGTACCAGCGGGCCATGTGCATCCCGTCCACCGCGCACTGCTCGATCGAGCCGTACCGCTGGCTGGTGCGCTCGCTGGCCCGCCCGGACGGCATCCAGTTCAACCGCCGGATGAAGCGCCCGGTGCGCGTCCCGACGCTGCATCTGCACGGCTCCCTGGACCCGGTGGCCCGCACCCGCAGCGCGGCCGGCTCCGGCGAGTACGTCGAAGCCCCTTACCGCTGGCGGCTGTTCGACGGGCTCGGGCACTTCCCGCACGAGGAGGACCCGGTCGCGTTCTCCACCGAACTGATCAACTGGCTGAAGGACCCCGAGCCCGATCGGTGACCGCGCCGATGCGCCCGGTATCCGGATCTGCACACCTGTTCTACGAACGGCCACATGCCCCGCGCATACGCCAATTGAGGGCCGTGCGCGAGGTTATCGACCTTGGGGCAGGGGCAGACGTCGGGGTATGGGCTGGACGCACGACTACAGTGACGCACCCCGAAACCGCCGTACGACAGGCGGTCTGAACTCCCATCGAGGAGCCGCCCCGCAGCTGCCGGGCACGGACCTCAGGGTGGGGATTCCGCATATCCTGCGCCGCCGGGCCCGCTGGGTCTCGGTCCGTCTGCGCCACACCCGCGGCTGATCCCTCACAGGGCGCAGCTGTCGGTCCCGACCTGCTGATTCGCGGTGCGGCCCCGGGTGATGTCCGCCCGGATCTCGTCGGCCGTGAGGGCGTATCCGGTGTCGGCGTCGTCCAGTGACTTCGCGAAGACGACCCCGTACACCTTGCCCTGGGGGGTGAGCAGGGGGCCGCCGGAGTTGCCCTGGCGGACGGTCGCGTACAGCGAGTAGACGCCACGGCGGACGGTGCCGCGGTGGTAGATGTCCGGGCCGTTGGCGGTGATACGGCCGCGCACCCGGGCGGCACGGACGTCGTACGACCCGTTCTCCGGGAACCCGGCGACGATCGCGCTGTCGCTGGTCTCGGCGTCCACGGCGGAGAACTTCAGGGCCCTCGCCGGGAGGTCCGGCACGTCCAGGACGGCGATGTCGCGCTGCCAGTCGTAAAGCACGACTTTGGCGTCGTACCTGCGGCCCTCGCCGCCGATCTGGACGGTGGGCTCGTCGACGCCGCCGACCACGTGCGCGTTGGTCATGACCCGGCGGTCGGCGAAGACGAAGCCGGTGCCCTCCAGGATCTTGCCGCAGCTCTGCGCGGTGCCCGTGACCTTGACGATGGACTGTCTGGCGGTGGTGGCCACCGTGCTGTTCGCGAGGGCCGGGTCGGGCGGTGAGACATCGGTGATCGGCTCGTTGGCGAAGGGGCTGAAGACCTGCGGGAAGCCGTTCTGCGCGAGGACCGCGGAGAAGTCCGCGAACCAGGTGTCCGCCTGGTTGGGCAGTGCTCTGGAGACCCCGAGGAGCACCTTGGAGTTGCGGACCTCCTTGCCGAGCGTCGGCAGCGTGGTGCCCGCGAGGGCGGAGCCGATCAGCCAGGCGACCAGCAGCATCGCCAGCACGTTGACCAGTGCGCCGCCGGTGGCGTCCAGGGCGCGGGCCGGGGACCAGGTGATGTACCGGCGCAGCTTGTTGCCCAGGTGCGTGGTCAGGGCCTGGCCGACGGAGGCGCAGACGATGACGACGACCACGGCGACCACCGCGGCGGTCGTGCCCACCTCGGCGTTGTCGGTCACCGCGTCCCAGATGACCGGGAGGGTGTAGACGGCGACGAGTCCGCCGCCCAGGAAGCCGATCACCGACAGGATGCCGACGACGAATCCCTGGCGGTAGCCGACGATCGCGAACCACACGGCGGCGACCAGCAACAGGATGTCCAGCACATTCACGGTGGACACCCTGTCATGACCGCCAGTCGAGCGGGACCAGCTTCTCGCGGTCCCAGGAGCGCTCCCATCCCGCGTAGTGCAGCAAGCGGTCGATCACCCCGGCCGTGAACCCCCACACCAAGGTCGATTCGACCAAAAATGCCGGGCCTCGGTGGCCGCTGGGGTGCACGGCGGTGGCCCGGTTGGCCGGATTCGTGAGATCCGCCACGGGGACCCTGAAGACCCTCGCCGTCTCGTTCGGATCCACCACCCCCACCGGGCTCGGCTCGCGCCACCAGCCCAGCACCGGGGTGACCACGAAGTGGCTCACCGGGATGTACAGCCTGGGCAGCACCCCGAACAGCTGCACACCGGCCGGATCGAGCCCGGTCTCCTCCTCGGCCTCGCGGAGAGCGGCCCGCAGCGGCCCGTCGGCCTTCGGGTCGCCGTCCTCGGGGTCGAGGGCGCCACCGGGGAACGAGGGCTGCCCGGCATGCGAGCGCAGCGAGCCGGCCCGCTCCATCAGCAGCAGCTCGGGCCCCTGCTCGCCCTCGCCGAAAAGGATCAGCACGGCCGACTGCCGTCCCGCGCCGTTCTCCGGCGGCAGGAAGCGGCTCAGCTGGACCGGCTGCACCGTCTCGGCGGCCCGCACCACCGGGTCCAGCCACTCCGGCAGACCGTCCTTGCTGAGCGCCACACCCGCGCGTGGAACCCCGGTGTGCGCCTTGCCGCTGTGTGTCATGGCATCCCCCGTCCTGCCCTGCTGCCCCGGCCTGCCCGTTCCAACGCCCGAAGACTCCTTGATCGTTCCGTTCCTCGCCCCTCAGAAGATCCCTAGGTCATGTCCCTGATACCGCGCCCAGCGGCGGCGCCGGCCTGCCGCCCGCGTCCAGATACGCCTGCGGGGGCTTGAGGCGCTGGCCGGGGAAGCCGCCCTTCTCGTACTTGAGCAGCTTCTTCGCCTTCTCCGGGTCGGTCTCGCCCTCGCCGTAGGCCGGGCAGAGCGGTGCGATGGGGCAGACCCCGCAGGCGGGCTTGCGGGCGTGGCACATCCGGCGGCCGTGCCAGATCACATGGTGCGAGAGGTCGGTCCAGTCGCTCTTGGGGAACAGCGCGCCGACGGCCGCCTCGATCTTGTCGGGCTCGGTCTCCGCGGTCCACCGCCAGCGGCGGACGAGGCGCTGGAAGTGCGTGTCCACGGTGATGCCGGGGCGCCCGAAGGCGTTGCCCAGCACGACGAAGGCGGTCTTGCGGCCGACGCCGGGCAGCTTGACGAGGTCGTCGAGCCGCCCCGGGACCTCACCGCCGAACTGCTCCACCAGGCCCTTGGAGAGCCCTATCACCGACTTGGTCTTGGCCCGGAAGAAACCGCACGGCCGGAGGATCTCCTCGACCTCCTCCGGGTTGGCCTCGGCCAGGTCCTCGGGGGTGGGGTACTTCGCGAAGAGCGTCGGGGTGGTCTGGTTGACGCGCAGGTCGGTGGTCTGGGCGGAGAGCACCGTGGCGACCAGGAGCTGGAAGGGGTTCTCGAAGTCCAGCTCGGGGTGGGCGTACGGATACACCTCGGCGAGCTCGCGGTCGATCCGGCGGGCGCGGCGGACCAGAGCGGTGTGCGACTCGGGCTTCCCGGGCGTCTGCGGCCTCTCGGCGGCGGCCTGCTCGGCGGCGGCCTGCTCGGCCACGGCCGTCTTGGACGCGGCGCGCTTGGCAGCGGGTCGCTTCGAGGCCGTCTGCCCGGCCGCGGTCTTCGCCGGTGCCGCCTTCTTCGTTACGGCCTTCTTCTGCACGGTCTTCTTCGCTACGGCCTTCTCCTGCGCCGTCTTCTTCACCGCGGCCTTCTTCACGGCTTTTGCTGCTTTTGTCGCCTTTTTCGGTTCCCCAGGGGCAGCATCGGACCCCTGTTCGCCCACGGCGGAATCACGACGTACAACCACCCGCCCAGCCCCCTTGGCCTGTGCTCTACCGGCGATTTGGACACCCGGCCAGCCTAAAGCCCGGCACCGACATCCGCCCCGGACCCGGAAGATCAGCCCCCGATTGGACCCCTGCCGCTTACCTCGGGACACCTGTGCGGCATCCTTGTGACAGATCACACTGTTTGAATCGTCCGGCAAGACGGGGAACACGGTCCCCTGGTACCAAGGGGGAGCAAGATCCCCTGAGCAGGTCTACAAGGAGAGAACTCGTGGACGACGTTCTGCGGCGCAACCCGCTCTTCGCGGCGCTCGATGACGAGCAGTCCGCGGAGCTGCGTGCCTCCATGAGTGAGGTGACCCTCGCGCGTGGCGACTCCCTGTTCCACGAGGGCGACCCGGGCGACAGGCTCTACGTCGTCACCGAGGGCAAGGTCAAGCTCCACCGCACCTCCCCCGACGGCCGCGAGAACATGCTCGCCGTCGTCGGTCCCGGCGAGCTGATCGGCGAGCTGTCGCTGTTCGACCCGGGCCCGCGTACGGCGACGGCGACGGCGCTGACCGAGGTCAAGCTGCTGGGCCTGGGCCACGGCGACCTCCAGCCCTGGCTGAACGCCCGCCCGGAGGTGGCCACCGCCCTGCTGCGCGCCGTCGCACGCCGGCTGCGCAAGACCAACGACGCCATGTCCGACCTGGTCTTCTCCGACGTCCCGGGCCGGGTGGCGCGCGCCCTGCTGGACCTCTCGCGCCGCTTCGGTGTGCAGTCCGAAGAGGGCATCCACGTCGTCCACGACCTCACCCAGGAGGAGCTGGCCCAGCTGGTCGGCGCATCCCGCGAGACCGTGAACAAGGCGCTGGCGGACTTCGCCCAGCGCGGCTGGCTGCGCCTGGAGGCACGAGCCGTGATCCTGCTGGACGTCGAGCGTCTGGCAAAGCGCTCCCGGTAGTCGTCGTCGTTCGGGGGGCGGCCGGGCTGATACGTGATTGCTGATGCCTGAAACGGTTCCGTCCCGAGGACTCGACCCCCTGGGCTTCATCGAGCGCGAGGGCTCGCACGCGCGCGTGCCGCACGTTTTCCGCCCCGTCGTCGCCGCCGCCCGCGACCGGCTCCTGGACGTCTTCGGCGCACGGCTGGACAGCGCCTACCTCTACGGATCGGTCCCGCGCGGCACCGCGCGCGTGGGGCACAGCGACCTGGATCTGGTGGCCGTCCTGCGGGAGGAGCCGACCGGCGCCGACCGGGACACGGCCCGTGCCCTCGGCGACGCCGTCGACAAGGAGTTCCCGGAGATCGACGGGGTCGGGACCCTGCTCTACTCCCGCGCGCGGGTGCTCAGCGAACTGGAGCGGTACGACATCGGCTGGTTCGTGGCCTGCCAGTGCACCCCGCTGCTCGGCGAGGACCTCGCGGAGTTCCTGCCCCGCTACCGCCCCGACTCCCTGCTCGCCCGCGAGACCAACGGCGACCTCGCCCGCTTGCTGCCGCGCTGGCGCGACCGGATAGCGGCCGCGGACGACACCGAGCAGGCCCTGCGGCCCCTGGTGCGCCTCATGTCACGCCATCTCGTGCGCACCGGCTTCACCCTCGTCATGCCCCGCTGGAACGGCTGGACCAGCGATCTGCGGGAGATGGCCGAGGCGTTCGCCGGCTACTACCCGGAGCGGGCCGAACAGCTGCGCCGTGCGGCGGGGTTGGGGTACGAGCCGGTCGGCGACCGCGCGATCCTGCGGTCGTACGTCGACGACCTCGGCCCGTGGCTCGCGGACGAGTACGCGCGCGTGCACGGCGTGAAAGCCCCCAGACCCGAGGGCTGGGACTAGGTCCCGAAAAGGATGGCTGGGTCCAGGTCCCCGGCTTGAGCGCTGGGACTAGATCAGGCCGTGCTCACCGAGATAGTCCAGCTGCGCCCGGACCGACAGCTCCGCGGCCGGCCACAGGGAGCGGTCCACGTCCGCGTAGACGTGGGCGACGACCTCGGCCGGGCTGCGGTGGCCGTTCTCGACGGCCGTCTCGACCTGGGCGAGCCGGTGGGCCCGGTGGGCCAGATAGAACTCGACGACGCCCTGGGCGTCGTCCAGGACGGGTCCGTGGCCCGGCAGGACCGTGTGGACGCCGTCGTCGACCGTCAGGGAGCGCAGCCGTCGTAGCGAGTCCAGGTAGTCGCCCAGACGGCCGTCCGGGTGGGCCACGACCGTCGTGCCGCGTCCCAGGACGGTGTCGCCGGTCAGGATCGCGCGGTCGGCCGGGAGGTGGAAGCTGAGGGAGTCGGCGGTGTGGCCGGGGGTGGGCACGACCCGGAGCTCCAGGCCGCCGGTCGTGATCACGTCGCCTGCCGCCAGTCCCTCGTCGCCCAGGCGCAGCGCCGGGTCGAGGGCACGCACGCGCGTGCGGGTCAGCTCGGCGAAGCGGACGGCGCCCTCGGCGTGGTCCGGGTGGCCGTGGGTCAGGAGGGTGAGCGCGATGCGTTTGCCGGCCTTCTCGGCCGTGTCGAGGACGTTGTTGAGGTGGCCGTCGTCCAGCGGGCCGGGGTCGATCACCACGGCCAGGTCGGAGTCGGGCTCGGCGACGATCCAGGTGTTGGTGCCGTCCAGGGTCATCACGGAGGCATTGGGCGCCAGCACGTTGACGGCCCGCGCGGTGGCGGGGCCCGAGAGAACCCCGCCGCGCGGCTGGCCGGGCAGGGCTGCTGCGTTCGTCATGCGGGGCCTCCTGCGCTGGATCCCGGGGCGGGTTCCGCGGTGGGCGCGGTCGGTATGTGCTTGGTGAACTCGTCGTGCCCCGGCCAGGCCAGGACGATCTCGCCGCCCTCCAGGCGGGCGCGGGCCAGCACCGGGGTCATGTCCCGCGCGGGCGCCGCCGCGAGCGTCTCGGCGGCCGTGGCGTACGGCGTCAGCTGACGCAGGGTCGCGATCGTGGGCGGCATCATCAGCAACTCGCCCTTGTCGTATCCGGCGGCCGCCTCGGCCGGGCGGATCCACACCGTGCGGTCGGCCTCCGTGGAGGCGTTCCGGGTGCGCTGGCCCTCCGGGAGGGCGGCGACGAAGAACCAGGTGTCGTAGCGGCGGGTCTCGAACTCCGGGGTGATCCAGCGCGTCCAGGCGCCCAGCAGGTCCGAGCGCAGCACCAGGCCGCGCCGGTCCAGAAACTGGGCGAAGGACAGGTCACGGGTGACCAGGGCCGCGCGGTCGGCCTCCCAGTCGTCCCCTGTGGTGTCCCCGACCACGGCGTCGGCGGCCGGGCCCGCGAGCAGGACGCCGGCCTCCTCGTACGTCTCCCGCACCGCGGCGCAGACGATCGCCTGGGCGCCCGCCTCGTCGACGCCGAGCCGTTGGGCCCACCACGCGCGCGTGGGGCCCGCCCAGCGGACCTGGTGGTCGTCGTCCCGCGGGTCGACACCGCCACCGGGATACGCGTACGCGCCTCCGGCGAAGGCCATGGAGGCGCGTCTGCGCAGCATGTGGACGACCGGGCCGCCAGGGGTGTCCTTCAGGAGCAGGACGGTCGCCGCGCGCTTCGAGGACACCGGTACGAGGGTGCCCTCCGCATGCGCGCGGATGCGGTCCGGCCACTCCGGGGGATACCACTGTCCATCGGCCATTACCGGAGGCTATCCCGTGGGGAGCGAATGTTCGAGAGGGGCTCCGGGGCACCCGGATGCGCCACGGCGGCGACCGGATGCGGTGAGGGCGGCGACCGGCCGGATGCGGTTACGGCAGCAGCCGAACGCCGCAACAGCAGCCGGATGCGGTTACGGCAGCAGCTCGACCTGGACCTCGACCTCGACCGGTGCGTCCAGCGGCAGCACCGCGACGCCCACCGCGCTGCGCGCGTGCACGCCCTTGTCGCCGAGGACCTCGCCGAGCAGCTCGCTGGCGCCGTTGATGACGCCGGGCTGGCCGGTGAAGTCGGCGGCGGAGGCGACGAAGCCGACGACCTTCACCACACGCGCGATGCGGTCCAGGTCACCGGCGACGGACTTCACGGCGGCCAGGGCGTTCAGCGCGCAGGTGCGGGCCAGTTCCTTGGCCTCCTCCGCGGTGACCTCGGCGCCGACCTTGCCGGTGACCGGAAGCTTGCCGTCCACCATCGGCAGCTGGCCGGAGGTGTAGACGTACGCACCCGACTGCACGGCCGGCTGGTAGGCGGCGAGCGGTGGGACGACCGCCGGCAGCGAGAGACCGAGTTCGGCCAGCTTGGCCTCGACGGCGCTCATCACGGCTTCTCCCGCTTCAGGTAGGCCACGAGCTGTTCGGGGTTGTTGGGCCCGGGCACGACCTGGACGAGCTCCCAGCCGTCCTCGCCCCAGGTGTCCAGAATCTGCTTCGTAGCGTGGACGAGCAGCGGCACGGTTGCGTATTCCCACGAACGATGGCGAGAATCAGCCATGACAACACCCCAGGTGGTAAGCGGTATGAACCTTCACGTCGCAGGCTACACACGACAGTCCTACGGACGGGTCAACGGCAGCGAGGCAAGCCTCGCGAGCCAGCGCGACGCCAACCGGGCACGGTTCGAGTCGTTCTCCACTGAGGCCGCGCGGCAGGGCCGTGAAGCCACCTGGTGTGGACACTATGAGGACGTCGGCATCTCTGCCTGCAGCGGGACGGAGCGGCCGGATTTTGAGCGGCTGTTGCGCGAATGCCGCATGGGCCAGGTCAACGTGGTCGTCGTCTACAACATTTCAAGGCTCTCCCGCCTGGAGCCGCGCGACGCAATCCCAATCGTCAACGAATTGCTCTCGCTGGGCGTAACCATCGTGTCGACCATGGAGGGCGTATTCCGGCCCGGCGACACCATGGACCTGATTCACCTGATTTTCCGCCTCGACGCAGCGCACCAGGAGTCCAAGAACAAGTCGACGGCGGTCCGTGACGCTGCTGCGCTGGCCCGTTCGCTGGGCGGTTATGTGGGCGGTAAGGCGCCGTACGGTCGCAGGCTTCAGCAGGAGAACCGGACTGCTCCCGGCGGCAAACCTGTTGCCGTGCAGACCCTCGTAACTCATCCGGATGAGGCGGAAGTTATCCGGCGCATTGTGAAGGCCCTGCTCGCTGGCACTGACTCTGTGCACTCGATCTGCTCGACGCTGAATACCGAAGGGGTCCCGACCCTGGGTGCCTCGCGCGGGAAGCGCACGGCCGGTAGCTCATGGCACCCCAAGACGCTCATCCGCATGCTTCGCCACCCGCATATCGCTGGCTTCCACGCTGAGGCCACCTACGGCACCAACGGGCGCGTGACCGGCCACCGGATACAGCGGGACGCCGAGGGTAAGCCGGTCCGCGCATGGGAACCGATCCTTGGCGAAGCTGACTGGTTCGCCATGCAGGAATGGCTCGACACCCGGCCGGTCCGCATGAATGAGCACCGGACTACGGCGCTGCTCTCGTCCATGGGCGTACTGGTCTGTGCATGTGGCTGCTCGATGTCGGCCAACAACTCAGCGCGCCCCAGCTACTTCTGCAACCGCCCGGCAGGGAAGCCGGTGAGCGCTGCCCCTGGTGACCATGAGGGGCGCAGCTACATTTCGCGCGCCGCCCTTGACGATCATGTGGTCCGGAGCATTTTCGCGGTGATTGCGGCAGCGGAATGGGATGAGGAGTCGCGGGAAACCCTCACTCGCGTCAGCGCGCACTACGCCGAGGTGAACGAGACGCCCGAGGCAGCGCAGGAGCGGCAAGCGGTCATGCAGGAGCGGGCAGACGCTACGCGGGCTCTGACGCAGTTGTACGACGACCGTGACCTGTACGCCGGTGACCCAGTCGGCCGGGCACGCTGGCAGGAAGACATCCGGACTCAGCAGGAGCGGCTACGCGCCGCTGACAGCAGGCTGGAGGCACTCGGGCAGGCTGGTTCGCTGGTGCTGCCTATCAGCGCGTGGACCGAGTCGGACAACGGTGACCCGCTGGGTCCAGGGTCCTGGTGGGAGTCGGCGACGCTGCCCGACCGGCGTAGCTTCGTGGCGTTCTTCTGCAAGCGGGTCACCGTACGGAAGGCGCTGCCCAGCGAAAAGAGCCGAGGCAGCAAGGCATCTGCCGTGATCGAGGGACGCGTGTCCATCGAGTGGGTGTAGGCGCCCCCCAGGGCGGAGACAGTGCTCTCCCGTCCGGCCGACGCTGAGTACCCTGAGCTGCGGGTCTGGGCGTCAACCGAGGTGCTGACGATCTTCCGCTTCCATGCGCCGGAGGAGATCGACTTTGATATGGATCTGCGGGAGCTTCAGGGACAGGAGCGACTCGATCTGTTCTGCAGTTTCCTGCGGGACATCGGTCGACGACTGGGCAAGCCGGCGCTGATGGATCCGGACGGTGATTACGGTCATCCGGTACTCGGGTTCGATGTTGAAGCCGAACGTGTCGTGCGCCTGGCGGAACCGCCGCCCGTAACGGGACCGCGAAGGAGGTAATCGAAGATGGGGGGTAGGTCAATCTCTGGGCGAGCGCGCCCCATGGACCCGGCCCCCAGCTCCGCACGCATCGCCGCGAAATTTCGACCGGGGCATCCCAGATCAGTTCTGATCTGTGTGGCGCCCGCACTGCGGGGGCTTCGACGGATGTCGTACCTGTCACACGACCGGACAGGTTCCGTGCCCTTGTGGGCGGTTGGATCGCTGGAGAGATGGCAGCCCCGCTGAGGCTGGAGGAGCACGCATAGCCGCAGGTCGGACGACGACAACTAGCTCATGACATGGTTCGTGGCGTAACTTTTGCGTATTCCGCGTATTCCCACTTGGTCATGGGCCGACTGTATCCGCTGTGACGGACGGTACACGTGGCCGGCCGCCGGGCCGGTGACGGCCGACCACCACCGGATTTCACGGCCTACCGCACGCACGGTTATCCACAGCCTCCCGCGTGAGTGTCCGGCCGACTGGTTAGTCTCGAAGATGTGAGCAGGCTCCAGGTCGTCAGCGGCAAGGGCGGGACCGGAAAGACGACGGTCGCCGCCGCACTCGCGCTGGCCCTCGCGACCGAGGGGAAGCGAACGCTTCTCGTGGAGGTCGAGGGTCGGCAGGGCATCGCCCAGCTCTTCGAGACGGAGGCGTTGCCATACGAAGAGCGGAAGATCGCGGTGGCGCCGGGGGGCGGTGAGGTCTACGCGCTGGCCATCGATCCCGAACTGGCCCTTCTGGACTACCTCCAGATGTTCTACAAGCTCGGCGGGGCCGGCCGGGCCCTGAAGAAGCTCGGCGCGATCGACTTCGCCACCACCGTCGCGCCGGGCCTCAGAGACGTCCTCCTGACCGGTAAGGCGTGCGAGGCGGTGCGCAGGAAGGACAAGGCCGGCCGGTTCATCTACGACTACGTGGTCATGGACGCCCCGCCGACCGGCCGCATCACGCGCTTCCTGAACGTGAACGACGAGGTGGCCGGGCTCGCCAAGATCGGCCCGATACACAATCAGGCGCAGGCCGTGATGCGGGTGCTGAAGTCCAAGGAGACGGCCGTGCACCTGGTGACCCTCCTGGAGGAGATGCCGGTCCAGGAGACCGCCGACGGGATCGCCGAACTGCGCGCGGCGCGACTGCCGGTGGGCCGGGTCATCGTGAACATGGTCCGGCCGGAGGTGTTGGACGCCGCCGACCTGGAACTCGTACGGACCGTGCCTCGCACCGCCGTGGCACAGGCGCTGTCGGCCGCGGGTCTGGGCGGGGCTCGGCGCGGCGGGAAGGCCGAGCAGCTGGTGGACCCGCTGCTCGCACAGGCCGCCGAGTACGCCGAGCGGTACGCGCTGGAGCACGAGCAGCGTGCGGTCCTCGCCGAGCTGGACCTGCCGCGGCACGAACTGCCGCTGCTCGCCGAGGGGATGGACCTGGCGGGCCTGTACGAACTCGCCACCGAGCTGCGGAAACAGGGGATGTCATGACTTCGGACCCGGACTCGTACCCGGCTCAGGACGGCACGCGCCGGCTGGCCCATGCGCCCACGCTGGACGTCGACTCGCTACTGGACGACCCGGACACGCGGATCGTGGTGTGCTGCGGCTCGGGCGGGGTCGGGAAGACGACCACCGCGGCGGCGTTGGGGCTGCGGGCGGCCGAGCGCGGCCGCAAGGTGGTCGTGCTCACCATCGACCCGGCCAAGCGGCTGGCGCAGTCCATGGGCATCGACTCGCTCGACAACGTGCCGCGGAAGGTGAAGGGTACCGAGGACCGTGGACGGGCGTCGCGCGGCGATTCAGCCGAGGCCGAGGCCGAGGGTGGGGCCGAGGCCGAGGCCGAGGGCGGGGCCGAGGGCGGGGCCGAGGGCGGGGCCCGGCAGGCCGGCGGCGACAGCACCGAGGACGGTGGACGACGGGCCGGCGGCGAACTGCACGCCATGATGCTCGACATGAAGCGCACCTTCGACGAGGTCGTCGAGGCGCACGCGGACGCCGAGCGGGCGGCCGCCATCCTGGCCAACCCCTTCTACCAGTCCCTCTCGGCGGGCTTCGCGGGCACGCAGGAGTACATGGCGATGGAGAAGCTGGGCCAGCTGCGGGCCCGGGACGAGTGGGACCTGATCGTCGTCGACACCCCGCCCTCCCGCTCCGCCCTGGACTTCCTGGACGCGCCGAAGCGGCTGGGCTCCTTCCTGGACGGCAAGCTGATCCGCCTGCTCACCGCTCCGGCGAAGCTGGGCGGCCGCGCGGGCATGGCCTTCCTGAACGTCGGTATGTCGATGATGACCGGCACACTCGGCAAGCTGCTCGGCGGGCAACTGCTGAAGGACGTACAGACGTTCGTGGCCGCGATGGACACGACGTTCGGCGGGTTCCGTACGCGCGCGGACGCGACGTACAAGCTGCTTCAGGCGCCCGGTACGGCGTTCCTGGTGGTGGCGGCTCCGGAGCGGGACGCGCTGCGCGAGGCCGCGTACTTCGTGGAGCGGCTGGCCGCGGAGGACATGCCGCTGGTCGGTCTGGTCCTCAACCGCGTACACGGCAGCGGTGCCGACCGGCTGTCCGCCGAGCGTGCGCTCGCCGCTGCGGAAAACCTTGAGGTCACGGAAAACCTTGAGGTCGCGGAAAATCTTGAGGAGCCCCGCATTGTGGATCAGGGAGGCGGGAAAGCTGGACTTCGTAACTCTCCCGACACGTACGGCAGTTCTGAATCATCCGCGTCCGAGTCCGACGGCTCCCCCTCGTCCGGACTCGACGGGACGACGACGCCCCAAGCACCCCACGCATCCCGGGCAGACGAATCCCCCTCGTCCCAGCCCGGGCCCGACGCGTCCGAGCCCGACTCCGATTCCTCCGACGGCCCGGACCGCACCGTCGACCAGCTCACCGCAGGCCTGCTGACGCTGCACGCCGAGCGCATGCAGCTGCTCTCCCGCGAGCAGCGCACACGTGACCGTTTCACCGCGCGCCACCCCGAAGTGGCCGTGGTGGAAGTGGCCGCGCTGCCCGGCGATGTGCACGACCTCGCGGGACTGCGGGACATCGGCGACCGGCTCGCGGCCGGCCGACCGGAGCTACCGTAGCCGTATACCGCAGAGTCTCCGGAGGGCATATGCCCTCGGCAGGTTCGGCGGGTTCGGCGGGCGGTTCAGTCAGTGGAGCGGCGGGTGATTCAGCTCACCGCCGCGTAGTTCTCGTACACCTCGTCGCTGTCGAGGGGGACGATGCCGGTCCCCCGCTCGTACTCCGAGCGCGCAGTCTCCAGGAGCCTGCGCCAGGAGGTCACGGTGGGCCGCCTGCGCAGCAGTGCGCGGCGCTCCCGCTCGGTCATTCCTCCCCACACGCCGAACTCGACGCGATTGTCCAGCGCGTCGGCCAGGCATTCCGTGCGTACCGGACACCCGGTGCACACCGCCTTGGCCCTGTTCTGCGCTGCTCCCTGAACGAACAGTTCATCCGGATCGGTAGTGCGGCAGGCAGCCTGCGCACTCCAGTCGGTTACCCAGCCCATACCGGCGCCGTCCTCTCCCGAATCGAGGCTCCCCCACGGCGGCAGCGGCATATTCACCGCCGCCAGTTGAGGACGTTACGGAAGGTGGGCACAGCGCAACACCCCCTTCGGGCCCAATCTTGAATGGCCCGAACGGACTATGGGTAAGCGGCAGATCACCCGCGGGAGTGAGCTGGCGACATGCGTGATCATCCCGGCAAACCGGGACAGCCATGGCGCGTCACAACGGACGCCGGATGACGCATGAGGCGGATTCGGACACGCCATCAACACATCACCCGAAAAAAATGGGCAGGTTCCGGAACGATTCGGGGTCGCCGGACGTATTGATACGTGGCCGCGCTGCTGTGACAGTTGAGAGCAGCTTAGGCCAAGGCCTGCGCGTGTGTCCGGCGAATGGCAAGGTAGACCGTTCATGTCGTCGTGCCGCCGGCGAGGCGCTGCCATGCCGTCAGGTGGACCGGGCCGCAGTGCCCCTGTGCCGATCGGGCCGCAGTGCCCCCGTGTTCTGGCCGCGCCGCCCTCTATGTCACGATCCGGCACTCGAACATCCCGAGAGCCCCCCGCTCACCCGGAATGCTCATCCCTACGGATTAGGCTGCCCCCATGCCAAAGAAGCGCTCGGGCGGTGGTCTGTCGGCCACGCAGCAGGCCGCCAAGTTCCTCGGTGTCAGTGTGCTCGCGGGAGCCGTGATGGCGGGCATCGCGCTGCCCGCGGCCGGCGCCCTGGGCCTCGCGGCCAAGGGTTCGGTCCAGGGCTTCGACGAGATCCCGGCCAACCTGAAGAGCCCGCAGCTCAGCCAGCGGACCACGATCCTCGACAGCCAGGGCAACCAGATCGCCCAGGTCTACTCCCGCGACCGCACGGTGGTGGACCTCAAGGACATCTCGCCGTACATGCAGAAGGCGATCGTCGCGATCGAGGACTCGCGCTACTACCAGCACGGCGCCGTGGACCTGAAGGGCATCCTGCGCGCGCTGAACAAGAACGCGCAGAGCGGCGGGGTCTCCCAGGGCGCCTCCACGCTCACCCAGCAGCTGGTGAAGAACTACTTCATCGAGGAGGCCGGCGACGACCCGACCAAGGTCGCCCAGGCCACCCAGCAGACCCTCGGCCGCAAGATCAAGGAGCTGAAGTTCGCGATCCAGCTGGAGGAGAAGCTCGGCAAGAAGAAGATCCTCGAGAACTACCTGAACATCACCTTCTTCGGCGAGCAGGCCTACGGCATCGAGGCCGCCTCCCAGCGCTACTTCTCCCAGCACGCCAAGGACCTCAACCTCCAGCAGTCGGCCCTCCTGGCCGGCATCGTGCAGTCGCCCAGCCGCTACGACCCGGTCAACGACGAGGCCGAGGCCACCAAGCGGCGCAACGTCGTCCTTGAGCGCATGGCCCAACTCGGCGACATCTCCCAGGCGGAGGCCGACAAGGCCAAGGAAGCACCGCTCGGCCTGCACGTCACCCAGCCCAAGAACGGCTGCATCACCGCCGGCAAGGGCGCCGGGTTCTTCTGCAAGTACGTCGAGAACGTCTTCCTTACCGACCCGACCTTCGGCAAGACCCGCGAGGCGCGCGCCAAGCTCTGGAACCAGGGCGGCCTGACCATCCGTACCACCCTGGACCCGCAGGCCCAGGACTCGGTGCAGACGTCGATCAAGGACCACGTCTACAAGGCCGACTCGGTCGCCGCGGCCGCCACCCTCGTGGAACCCGGGACCGGCAAGATCCTGGCGATGGGCCAGTCGAAGCCGTACGGCTACAACAAGAACGAGACCGAGTACAACTTCTCGGTCGACAAGGACTACGGCGGCTCCAACTACGGCTTCCCGACGGGTTCGACGTTCAAGCCGTTCGTGGCCGCGGCCGCCATCGAGGGCGGCAAGTCCGCGACGCAGGAGTACTCGGCGCCGTACAAGATGAACTACCCGAGCCCCGTGCAGCAGTGCGACGGCAAGCAGTGGGTCAACACGGACAACGAGCAGGTCGAGAACGAGAACGAGTCCGAGGTCGGGCCGTACCAGATGAAGAAGGCGATGGCGAAGTCCATCAACACCTACTTCGTCCAGCTGATCTCCGACATCGGTCTGTGCCCGGTGGTCAAGATGACCGACGCGTTGCACGTCCACCAGGGCGACGGCTCGAAGCTCCCGCAGACCCCGGCCATCGCCCTCGGCGCGATCGGTCTCTCCCCGCTGACCATGGCGAGCGCGTACGCCACCTTCGCCGACCGCGGCATGTACTGCACGCCGGTCGCCATCGCGTCGATCACCCAGAAGGTCGGCAACGAGCAGAAGTCCCTGGCCGTGCCCAAGTCGACCTGCTCGCGAGCGATGAGCGAGAAGACCGCCGACACCATCAACACCCTGCTGCGCGGTGTGGTCGACTCCGGTACCGGCCAGGAGGCCGGCCTGGACGACCGGGAGAGCGCCGGCAAAACGGGTACGACGGACGCGCGCAAGAACGCCTGGTTCGTCGGCTACACGCCCAACCTCGCGGGCGCGGTCTGGGTCGGCAGCGCCAAGCAGAACATCGAGATGACCAACATCACCATCGGCGGCGTCTACCACAGCGAGGTCTTCGGCGCCGACACGCCCGGCCCCATCTGGAAGGACGCCATGACCGGCGCTCTTGAGGGCAAGCAGGCCGAGTCCTTCAACCTCGTCGACATCCCGGACGAGGACAACAAGGACAAGGGCAACGGGAACGGCAATGGAAACGGGAACGGGAACGGCCATGGCGGTGGGGACAACACGGGCGGCCTGATCGGCGGTCTCGTCGGCGGCCTGACGACCGACGGCGGCACGAGCAACGGCGGCACGACGAACGGCGCGACCGCCGGCACCACCACCCCGACCCCGACGTTCTCCTTCCCCGACGGCTTCATCCAGGGCAACGGGAACGGCGGCAACAACGGGAACGGAGGAGGCAGGGGCTGACCTCCCTCCTGTTTCCTACCGGTACGACGGCGGGGCCGCACCTCGGTGAGAGAGGTGCGGCCCCGCCGTCGTACCGCCCGAAGCCTCCGGCGCTTCCGGCGCTTCCGGTGCTTCGGGTGCTTCGGGTGCTTCGGGTGTCAGCCCTGGAGCCGCTTCTTCACCGCGGCGGCGACGCGGCCGCCCTCGGCCAGTCCGGCCACCTTCGGGTTCACGATCTTCATCACGGCGCCCATGGCCCGCGGCCCCTCGGCGCCCGCCGCCTTCGCCTCCTCGACGGCCGCGGCGACGATCCCGTCGAGCTCCTCGTCGCCGAGCTGCCTGGGCAGGTACTCGTCGAGGAGCTCGCCCTCCGCCTTCTCCCGCTCGGCGCTCTCGGTGCGACCGCCCTGCGCGAAGGCCTCGGCCGCCTCCCGGCGCTTCTTCGCCTCCTTGGCGATCACCTTGAGCACCTCGTCGTCGGAGAGCTCGCGCTTCTCCTTGCCCGCGACCTCCTCCTTGGTGATCGCGGCGAGCGTCAGCCGGAGCGTCGAGGAGCGGAGCTCGTCACGCGCCTTGATCGCGGAGTTGAGGTCGTCGTGCAGTTTCGACTTGAGCGTGGTGGTCATGGTTCCGATTGTCGCAGGTGCCACCTGCGGGCCGCCCGCCGTTTTACCCGCCCCTGTTGTCGGCGGCCGGTCATTGGTCCCGCCGCGCGTCTGACACGATGGTCGTATGCGCGCTCGATACGGAGTACCCCTGGGAATCGCGGCGTTCGGCGCCGCCGGTGTGTTGTACGCGGCCGGCTTCGAGGTCCGTTCGTTCCGCCTGCGCCGGGTGACGGTCCCGGTCCTCCCGCCGGGGATGCGCCCGCTGCGCGTGCTCCAGGTCTCCGACATCCACATGGTGGGCGGCCAGCGCAAGAAGCAGCGCTGGCTGCAGTCGCTGGCGGGCCTGCGCCCCGACTTCGTGATCAACACGGGCGACAACCTGTCCGACCCGGAGGGCGTCCCGGAGGTTCTGGACGCACTCGGCCCCCTGCTGGACTTCCCCGGCGCGTACGTCTTCGGCTCCAACGACTACTACGGCCCCAAGCTCCGCAACCCCGCCCGCTACTTGCTGGAGAAGACGAGCGGCAAGCACGGCCTGAACGGCAACGCGCCGGCGGTCGGCGCGATCCACAACCCGTGGGAGGACCTGCGGGACGCCTTCGACGGAGCGGGCTGGCTGAACCTGACGAACACGCGGGGTGTCCTGAAGGTCGAGGGCATCTCGGTGGAGCTGACGGGACTGGACGACCCGCACATCAAGCGGGACCGCTATGTGCAGGTGGCGGGCGGCCCGTCCAGTACGGCGGACTTCTCGATGGGCGTGGTCCACGCCCCGTATCTGCGCGTCCTGGACGCCTTCACGGCCGACGGCTACCCCCTGGTCCTGGCCGGCCACACCCACGGCGGCCAGCTCTGCATCCCCTTCTACGGCGCCCTGGTCACCAACTGCGACCTGGACACGGACCGCGTGAAGGGCCTCTCGCGGCACACGGCGGAGGGCCGTACGTCGTACCTCCACGTCTCGGCGGGCTGCGGCACGAACCGCTACACCCCGGTCCGCTTCGCATGCCCGCCGGAGGCGACGCTGCTGACGTTGGTAGGCCGGGAGTAACCCACCCGGCGTAGGACAACGTGCCGGTTATGCCCCTTTCTTCCTATGTTGAGGGCATGACGGCTCCGATACCCCGGGAGATCCCGGACCTCCCCGCGGTCCCGGGCACGCCCGTACTGCTGCCCGGACACGTTCCGGCGACGGCGGTGGTGGCCCCCGCCCGCCGCCCCCTGACCGCGGTGTTCCGCCTGGCGACGGCCGCACTGGCGTCGGCGGGCGTGGCCCTGGAACTGCTGCTGGGCAGCCCGGGCCAGATCCTGAGCTACTTCGGCATACAGGCGGCCATACTCCTGACCCTGGTCAGCCTGGCCTCGGCCCGCCGCGCCTGGCAGGCGTCCCGCCCGCTGTCCTCGTCCCTGACAGGCGCGGCGCTTCTTTACATCGTGATCTCGGCCTTGGTCTACCACCTGCTGCTGGGCCACACCGATCCCCCCTTCTCCATGACGGGGGCGACACACCCGCCGGTGGCCTGGCACCCCCAGTGGCTGGCCCTGCAGCTCCTCTATACGGCGGCACCCGGGGCCGCCCTCGTGGACTGGCTCATCCTCACACCCCCCGGCCGCCTCCACCTCCGCCAGACAGCGGGCTGGATGCTCTACCCCCTGGCCTACCTGGTGTTCTCCCTGACCCGAGCGGAGCTGCTCCTCCCCGGCACACCGGCCCGCTACCTCTACCCCTTCCTGGACGCCGAGCAGCACGGCTACCGCGGCACCCTCGCCAACGCCCTCCTCCTGGGCCTCGCCTTCTACACCCTGGCGGTCCTCCTGGTAGCCCTGGACCACACCCGCCCGAACCCGGTCGGCCGCCGCCCATAAACCGGATTTCGTCTCCAGCCACCAGTGGGCTAAAGTAAACGACGTCGCCGCGACAAGCAGGACAGCAGCGACACCGGGGTGTAGCGCAGCTTGGCAGCGCGCTTCGTTCGGGACGAAGAGGTCGTGGGTTCAAATCCCGCCACCCCGACGCTGAAATACCAGGTCAGAGCCTGGTGGGTAAATTTACCCACCAGGCTCTGAGTGGTTTCCGGGGCCTGTTGGGAGAAATCTGGGAGAAGATCTTGGATTTTCGTCTCCCAGGCGCCACCTACCGACGCGCGACGCGACGCTCCCGCAAGAGGTCGTTGAGGACGGCGACCGGCGACGTAGGGCACATCGTGAGCCGGGCGTCGAGGGATGCCTCCCACTCCGCGGTGAGGTTCGCCAACAGGTCCTGCCGCATCTCTCGGGTGATGTGCGAGTACCGCGCCTGCACGGATCCGTCGATGTGCCCCATCCGCTCATCCATGAGCTTCGGCGGGGTGCGGAACCCTTCCATGCGCGTCTTGTGCGTGTGCCGCAGTCCATGGGGAGTGAGCCCCTTGGCGATCGGCACCCAGCACGTATCCGCTCGCGCCTGCGCGCCTCTCCCCCGAGCCGGCACACCGGGCCAAGGATCGGCGAGCACTGGCACGGGCCGCGCTTCCTGTGGGGCCTTCTTCGGGTACCAGCCGGAGACCGCCGGCGTGAAAAGCCATGTGGCGAAGCCGTTCCGCCGCCAGTGGTCGACCTGGTCGACTGCGCCCCCGCCACGGGTGAACCCGAGAGCGCCAATGGCCTCTCGTACGCACGCCCTGGTGGCTTCGGCGACGGCGTCCGGTCGGTTGAGGACATTGGACACCGTGCCAGTGGAGACGCCGGCACGCCTCGCAACATCGACCACCTTGGCACCGGTCTCACCCGTGCGGGACACGCCCTGTCCGCGGAACACGTAGGTGTTGCCGTGGCAGGAGCAAGGCTTCGGCTGCGTGCGTGCGATGTGGCCAGCCCACAGGCGAGTGAGCCATCTCGGCGCGTCGATGGTGCGGTAGCTGTCGTCCTTGGGAGGGCAGCGCTCGAACTCACCCGAGTCGAGTTCGTAGAGCTGCCATTCCACTCGTACAGCCGCACTGCGGATGAACTCTGTCTCCAGACCGACGATTTCGCCCCACCGCATGCCCGTATAGCCCTTAGTGACAATGGCGACGAACTCGTCATCGCGCCCAGAGAGCAGCGAGGCGCGCTCAGCAGACAGCAGGATGCCGAGCGGATCCGTGACGACCTTCTCGGGCCCGCGGTCGCGCGAACGGCCGGCGCGCTTTCCCCTGCCTCGCCGTTTGGTGGCAGGGTTGGCGCTGATGAGTTCGTCATCGACCGCGTCTTCGAGGACCAGGTGCAGCGTGCCGCGCCACGTCTTCACACTCGATACGGCGTAGAGCGCCTTCTCCTTCTTCTCCCAGGTATCGACGTCCACGCGCTGAATCGACGCGAGCGGCCGGTCCTCGAACTCCGGGAGTAGGTGCTCTTCCAGGTGGCGCCGGTAGTTCTGCATTGTGGACGCGGCAAGGTCTTGTGCCGCGTACCAGCGCGAGGCGTATTCACCGAAGGTGGTCTGTCCGACCGCAGGGTCCTTCCACGTGCCGGTTCGTACCTTCGCTTCTTCGGCATCGGCAGCTTGCTTGGCTTCGCGCTTCGTGCGGAACCGGATGGCATTGCCCTGCTCGTCGGACACGGTGCCGTACTTGCCAGTCGAGATCTTGTAGCGGCCACGCCAATACGTGCCGCGGTTCTCTACGAACCCCATTCGTCCTCTCATCACAAGTGATGGGCGGGAGCCGTATCACGGCTCCCGCCCATCGAGATTTCGTTGTCTGTCAGACAGCGTTCCGTGCGCGTCGCGGGCGTCGTGCCCGCAGCGGCACCGCAGGTGCTTCGAAGGGGACGAACGTGCGTGGGCGCGTCGAAGTGGTCCTCACCAACGGTGCGTTCACCGGATCGGGGCGTTCCTCCAAGAGGTGGAAGATCTCTTCGACATGGCTCCGGGTGAACCGGTAGCCGCTGCCACTCCGGAGGAAGGGAATACGGCGTCGCCGCGCCTGCTCTTTAACCCACCATTCGGAACAGTCGAGCGCCTTGGCCACCTCAGCGGCCGAGTAGGACTTGGGGAGGTCGGGGTTGCTCTCACCCGCGTTCATGACTCCTCTTCCTGTCAGGTCCGCTACTTCCGCTACCTCCGCTACCGCCCTGGTCAAGGGCATGATCGATGTAGCGGATAGGGACGCGGGTAGCGGATGAAGCCGCTACCGGCCCCGGGATCGTGACCGCGGGACGGGTAGCGGATGGGGCGGCTCGGTAGCGGATGCGGAAGGCACATCCGCTACCGATTTCAGGCTTCTGACCTGCCCGGTAGCGGAGGTAGCGGAAGTAGCGCGCTTTCCGCAGGGGGTGGGCAATAGCGCTGCCACGCGTCGTGAAGATCGGTCGCGTAGTAGCCCTTCATGACGCTGCCGCCGGCCTTGATGTTGCGGGCCGCGATCGGGGAGTTGTCCGCGGTCATGTACTCCCGAAGCATCCGCGAAAGCCCGCGGGCGTCCAGGGGCTTGCCGCTCATGTCCGCCCACGGAGCCTCTTCGAGGCTGTGGAGCCTGTCGAGGATGGCGACGGTGGGCAGACGGTCGATTCCGTTGAACACGTAATCGCGCAGGTCTGTCAGCAGACGGATACCGACACTGCCCTTGTCGCTGGTCTTGGCCGCGTCGACCAACTCGATGCACGCGGCACGAGCCCGCTCCGGCCACGTGCCGCCCGCTGCGTCGGCCACGGCAAGCAGGGGCTCCCACACGTCCGCCGGCCGGTCGCTGATGCCCTCCGGGAGCTCCGGGAACACTCCGTCGACCAGGTGCCGGATGGACTGTGCCCACGTAGCGAGCCGGTCGCGGAGGGCGTGACCTTCCTTCTCGTGAATGCGCTGCCGGAAGGGCTCCACTCGCTCATTCGGCGCACGCCGACGCATCCGGACAATGACCGAGCGCGTGAGGATCGTGTCTGGCAGCGAGCCAAGACCGGCGACCGCGACCCCGCAGAACGACGGGAACTCCTGTACCTGCTGGTTGGAGCCGTCGCCCACACAACGCCACATGACGCCGGAGCGGCGGTGTCCGGCATTCAGGAAGCCTCGGAGCTGTTCGTTCTCTCCGGCCTTGGGGCCAAAGACGGTATCGATCTCGTCAAACAGGATCGTGGGCCGACCCTCCATCCCGGACACCGCCCGGAAGAGCGCCGAAGCGGACGCGTTGACCGCCACCATCGGTTGCGGCACGAGCGTTTCCACGATCTCCAACGCGCGGGACTTGCCCGACCCCGGCTCCGGCGACAGGAACGCGAGCCGCGGTGTGGAGTCGAAGCAGTCGAGCAGGTGCGCGTGCGCGTCCCACAGAGCGACGGCGACGTAGGCCGCATCGAGCGGGAAGATGTTGAAGCGGCGGTGGAAGGCTTCCACTTCATCGAGCAGTGCGGAGCCGTCCGTGACGGGTGCCGGCGGATTGGCGATCATGCCGCCTGCCTCCCTTCCTGGTTGATGCGGAGCGGGCATTCGTCGCGGTGGGCGGTGTGGTTGTTGATCAGGGCCAGCACCTTCGGCCGGCCGACGGCGCTGCGGTCCCTGCCGCACAGGCACTTCGAGGTGGCGGTGGGCACGGCGCCGTAGGGTGCGGAGATGCACAGCCACGCGATCGGGTAACGGCCGTCGCTCCGGTGCGCGTCGGAACGAAGAGCAGAAGGGACGCCCTTTCGGGCGGCGCTTTTCGGCTCGCCCACAGCCGGACCGAGCGCGGCTTGTGCGGCGGCACGCGGACCGGTCACGGCGGCAGGGAGGCTCTTCAGGGAGGGGCGGGGCCGGGTGCTCATGCCGCCCTCCGCTGATCGTTGCGAGCAATCGACCAGTTGAGACCGCTGCGAATGGTCGCCTCGCACGACCGCGGCGACAGACCGGCCTGCTCCCCCGCCCACTGAAGAGCCTCCTCAACCTGCTCCCTGGTGAGGTCGCCCCACGCGATGAACCGCCCCAAGGCGCGCGCCGCCCGGAGCAACGTGGCGTTGCGCTCGCCCTCCGGAGCCTGCCGCACGGACGCGGTTTCCGCGTTCAAGCCCGATACGGCGTAGCGAGACGCTCGAACGGCCGACGGTGCAGCCGTTAGTGCCCGCGATGACTGACGTGCCGTCAGGCAGGCGCGCAGCCAATCCGGCAGAGGCACAGGCGGCACGTCGTTGACGACCATGTACGCGCCCGCGCTGGTGATGCTGCCGGGCGCCACAACGTAGCCACCCCACGCACGGGTGTCGATGCGCTTGCCGAGCCGTCCGGCCGTGTTGCCGAGCCGCACGCCCGGCGGGGCCACGAAGTACAGGTGGTACCCGCCGCTCGCAGTCCGCACCATGCGGGTGCTGGGGACGGCGTGCCCGGCGCGCTCGCAGAGCGCCGTGAAGGTCGTCACGCCGTTAGGCGTGTCCGTACTGCACTTGCGCTTGGGCATGTCGAGGTCGACCACGACCAGCCGAGACGGGCCGGTCGCAATCCCGACGTTGAACGGCAGGTCGCCCCACGCCCGGCGGATACGGTCCGGGTCCATGGTGGCGCGCTCTTCCCACTTGCGGTGACCGCCCGCGCAGTCACCGATGCCGGGGCAGACGTCCTCACCATGTAGGGCCGGACGCTTGTCAGTGGGACGGAGCGGGAGAACGGCCCATCCTCGATCGGCCGCGTCGAGGGCGGCATGCAGGAGGTGACGGTTCATGCCGCCGCCCCCGGGGTCCTCGAACGGATGGCTTGGGCCGGACGGCCCTCGCAGGAAGCACGACGTTGGGTCATGCTGGAGGTCTCCTGTTCTCTATGGAGGGACTGGAGAACCGGGGCGGGCGCAGGCTTGTGGTGAGACGGCGCCCGCCCCGGGCGTAGCTAGGCCGCGTCCAAGAAGGGCTGTCGCCAAGGAGGCAGGCTGCCGAGGACGCGCTCACGCCAGCACAGGGCGTAGTCAATGCAGTTCGCACAGTTCTTGTGCGTGTGACCGGGCAGAGGGGGCCGCTTCCGAGCGTGGTAGCTCCAGGCCGCAGAGTCGGCGGACGCGAGCAGGTGCCCCACCTTCTCCAGTCCCAGGGTTTTGAAGCCGAAGCCGTGCAGCTTGAAGCCGTGCGCGGCCATGGCGGTGACGATCGCGGCGCCCTGCCGGGTGGACTGCAACCGGCACACCGACCCCAGTCCAACGACGGGTTCGGCCCGGAGGTCGACACCGGCCCGCTCGTACAGTTCCACGCACCGCTCATAGGCCGGCACGCTGTCGCCCTGGATGACGGGGGCGATGCGCAGGTCGGGGGCGAGCGAGCGCAGTTCCAGGAAGTTGGCCACGGTCCGGCGCTGGTGTTCTTCCACGCTGAGACGGGTGCCGACGAAGTACAGCCCGCCGAACCAACCGCCCTGGATGATGGCTTCCTCGCACATCCAGTCCTGAGGGGCCGCCCAGTCGTAGGGGCCGACACATTCCCAGATACGGCGCAGGTCACCGACGTACTGCCGGGGCGAACGGGTCCACGTGCCCTTGTCCTTCAGCTCCGAGAAACCACCGGAGTCGACGGCGTACGGCCCGAGGGCGGGGTAGAGCTTGGCGGCCGCCACGAAGTGCTCCGACTTCAAGAACAGCGGCTTGTCGGTGAGCTTCACCCAGTGCCGTTTGTGGGTGGTCAGGTAGAACCGCATCGCGCCCGGAGCTCCCGGCGCGGGAGCGGATGAAACCGGCGGTAATTCTCGCCGAAGGGAAATGGGTTGGGTCATCTGGGTCTCCTGTTCAGCCGTTGAAGGTGCTGCGCTTGATGACGGCCTTGCGGATGTTGACCGTGCTGCCGCGCCGACCGTCGGTCAGAGCGCGGGCAGGGGCGCGCCACGCGAGCACGGCGAGCGCGATCCACATCGCGGCGCCGGAGCCGAACCCGGCGGCGGCGTTGAGGACCTCACCGATGCCGTAGCCGGTCCCGGCCGCGAGAGCGCCGCCCCCGAGGCCCGCCGCAAGGAAGCGCTGAGCGATCGGGTCCAGGAGAGGCAACGGGGTCAAGTCGCGCGGCTCCGGCATGGGCATGGGCGGCGGCACGAGGTGCTTCGGCATCGGGACCATGCGCCCGTACGCGTCGGGGATCCAGACCACCGGCCCGCGCTCAGCGGTCAGCTCGATGGCCGCCGGGGCAGGCGCCTGTAAGTCGAGGGTGGCCGGGTCGTAAGCCGGAGCGAGCGCGGTGTCCGGCCAGCGGGCCGGGAGGTGCTCCTTCATGGGGCCGGTCTCCTCTCAGTTGCCGATCTGGGCGGCAGCGTCGGCCGCCGCCTGCACGAGGTTGTGGATGGGCTCGTACGCGCCGGTCCCGGCGGCGAAGAACCCGAACAGGAACAGCACGACCGCGGCGAAGCCCCCGGCCGACTTGGTCTTGACGGCGAAGGCGGACGCGGCGCCGAACAGCAGGACCGCGGAGATGGTCAAGGGCATGACGGAACTCGCTTTCGGGCGGGAGGGACGGGGGAGGCTCCGGGCGCCCAGGGTGCTGGCAAGCTCGGGGCAGTGACCGGCGACCGTGCCTGCCTAGCTGCAGCTAGGAGCGGGGTACGTCTCATGGCGGACGGTCGTCCGTCTTGCGCTCAAGAGGCGCCGGCGCGGTAGATGCGCGCCCACCGGTTGTAGAGCCAGCGGCCGACACGAATGCGCTTGCCGGTCGCCTGGCAGCGGCGGCAGTCCTTACCGCGCTTCAGCCGCCCCTTGCGGTCGGTCTTCATCGCGAAGCCCCAGCCGGAGCACTTCCGGCAGTTGCCGAACGGCGAGACCGCGCAGACAGCGGCGTAACAGAGTGTCACGCAGAGTATGAGAGCGATAGCGAGCAGGACAGGGGGCATGACGGGCCCTTCCAGGCGGGTTCATGGGGTTTCCGCAGGTGGACTGCTATCCGCTAGCGGCCTGATCAGAGCGCATATGGGGTGCTAGCGGAGCCGCTATCGATAGCGGGGTGTGGTGCTATCGATAGCGGCTCCGGACAGTCAGCCCGCGTCCCGCTTCCCGTCACGCTCCGCAATCGCGGTCGTGATGTGGGAGCGGTCGATACCCCGCTTGTTGGTGAACTTGCCTTCGATCCGGCGGCCCACCTGAACCGTGCTGATGCCATGCGGCTTGAGGGCTGCGGCGAGCCCCTCGGGGTCCCAACCGTCGTAGACCTCCGGCCGGAGTTCGGCGAGCCGGGCAACGACGGTCTCGGACCACACCTTGGGCTCGTCGGCCGGGACGACCGCGAGGATGTCGGCGAGCAGGTCGTACGCGGTGGTCACATCGACCTCCGGCTCTTCCCCGAGCGCGTGCCCGGACAGGGTGCCGGCCGTCTCGCGCAACTTGCGGGCGCGAGCCGCGATGCTCTCCGCCTTGGGCGCGTCGACGTACACCGATGACACGATCCGGGCATCCGCCCCTTCACCCACGAAGTAGTGGATGCCCTTGTCGCCCCAGGAGAACATCGTGGCGCGCACGCCCCGCTTGTACGCGGACGTGCCCAGCACCATGTCGTTCTCCAACTGCCCCATGACCTTCAGGCAGAAGCGAGCCGACGCGTTCGCGGAGATGCCCGTGGGCAGTGCCTTCGCGTCCGGACGCTGCGTGGCGAGGAGCAGCACGATCCCGGTCGCAGGACCACGCTTCACCAGGTCGGTGCAGATCTCTTCGAGCTCCTTGCCGTACTTGTCGTGCTCGAACCAGACCTGGCACTCATCCACCCCAATCACGATCGGGTGCAGTCCCAGCGACTTCTTGTTGGCCAGCTCGGACGTCACCTTGGACTCGGGGCAGATGTCCCGCGGCAGAGAGCGGATCATCTTCGCCCGGCGCCGGAGTTCCTCGCGCAGCGCTCGCAGGTCGCGCACCGCGTACTCGATGTCGGCCTCTTCGTCGCCGGCGCGGTGACGGTGGGCGACTCGCTCGCCCACCGGGTCCAAGTCGCCGGTGCCCTTGAGGTCGTAGGTGTGCAGTTCGGCCCGCGGGTCCAACGCCGCGATGAGCAGAAGCAGACGGAGCAGGAAGGTCTTGCCCATACGCGGGATCGCGCCGATGACGGCCGCGATGTACATGAGCGTGATCTCGACCCAGCGTCCGCGCTGGTCGGTGCCGAACGCGACCGGCTTGAACAGGTCCGTGCTGCCGGACTTCAGCAGTGGCCACGCGGGCTTCTTGGCCTTGGACATGTCCTGGTCGCCCACCCACAACACCAGGTGGCCGGTGTGCTGGTCGGGCACCGCCTCCGGCCACACACACCCGAGCGGGCGACGCAGGCCGGACGCGAGCCGCTCGCGCCGCTCGATGATGTCCGTCACCGTCACGCCGTACGGGAGGTTGCCCTCGGCTCGCCAGCCCGGACCGTCGCGCGTGATCGGAGCGGTGAACTCGAACCCGTCCTGCCCCTTGCCCTGCGCCTGGTTGATGGCGGGGATACCGAGCGAGCCGAGCGCGCGGAGCACGATGTCCGAGGTGAGCTTGACCGCCTTGGGCAGTTCCACCGCGCGGTGGATGACCGGGTCATCCGCCTTACGGCCGGCGGCCCCGAGCGCCAGCACGACCGCACCGACCGACAGAGCCTGAAGCCAGTCGGGGGCGAGCACGTAGATGGCGAGCGCGGAACCGAGACCGATGAACATCCCGAGCACGGCCACGAGGGTGCGCAGTCGGACGCGTCCGTCGCGCTGCCGCGACAGCTTGAGGTACTCGGCAGCGTCCTCACGGCGGACCGCGGCAAGTCGGACCGGCTCACCCTCCCGGTCGACCATCCAGCGCATGGTGCCGCCCACGAACTTCGCGGCGCCGGACGGAGCCCGGAGCGCGAGCCGCGCGGCGTAGACCGGGGACCGAAGGGCGTGATAGCCGACCGAGTGGGCGTAGTGGCGGGTCACCCACGCCGTAGCGGTCTTCAGTTCGGCCACGGACTTGAGCCACAGCGGAACGACCGGCCGACGCTGCGCGGCGAGCAGCCGACCCAGGTAGCCGGGAACGGGCGCCTTGACCGTCGGAAGGTCGACCATCACGCGCTCGGTCGGGTCGGCCGACTCGGTACCCGACCGACCGGTCTCCGAGTCGGCCGACGGGTCGGTGTCGGGTCGGGTGGTCGGGTCGGCCGACCCGACGCGGGCCGACCGTGCCTTGTCGAGGTCGACTACCTCTCCCCCGGAGTCGGCGTTCATCTCTGCTTCGAGTCGGTTGAAGAGTTCGTTCTCGTCGTCGGGGTGCTTCACTGAGGGTCCTTCCAATGGGAGGAAGGGCGGGGTCCGACCGTCGCTGTAGGAGGTGTGCGGACGGGCCCCGCCGGATCGTGGGAAGTCAGGCAGCGCACTGTTCCTCGGGGTAGGCGCAGGGCACGCACATGCCGAGCGAAGTCGGGATGACGTATCCGGCGTCCTGTCGGCAGACCGGGCAGGTACGGCGAGCACGGTTCGCCTTGGCGAGCGCGGACCACTTGCCCGGCGTCATGGGCCGCACGGGCTTGGCGTGGTCGACGCGGTAGAGGTAGGCGACCAACGGGGCGCGCCGGTAGCGCGGACGCAGGATCTGCGCGGCTACCGACTGACCACCTGGCCGTAGGCCACGCGCCCTCAACTGCCGTTTGGTGGCCAGTCCGTCGGGTGCGCAGCGCCACGGGTAGGTGGGTAAGCCGTGCCTCGCGCCGTTCGGGTCGAAGCACTTGGCGAACATCAGGCAGCCTCAGCGGTCGCGCCGTTGCTCTCCGAGTCGTTCACGGAGTGCAGGGAGCGACCGTCGGCCCGCTCAGCCTTCAGCTCGTCGCGAAGCTTGCGGGCGTTGGCCTGCGAGACGCGCACAAGAGTGCGGATCCGGTCGGCAGTCAGTTCCGCATCTGTCCACTGCGCGGTGGCCGTGCGTGCCTCAGTGAGGAGTTCCTCGAACGTGCGCTGAGGCTTGCTCTTGGCCTTGGCGTTGGCCTGTCGACGTGGGCGGGGCTTCGGTTCGGCCGGAGGCTCCGACGGCGGCGGGGTGGGCGCCTGCTGCTCGGTCGCCGGAGCCAGTTCGCCCATACGCAGCATCACGCGCTCGCGCCGCGGAGTCTTGGAGCGCCAGTTACGGCCGTACCGCTCGCGCAGGTCCGCGCGGACCAGGAGGCGTTCCCGCTCCAGCACGAGCGCGTCGCTGTAGGAGGTGACCTCCCACAGCGACATACGGCGCCAAAGGGCGAAGGTCGACACCGGGGAGAGCAACCACCGCGAGAACCGGATCTTCTCCATGCGCCGGCCGGTGACCGCGCCGATGCGCACGGCGTAGACATGAGCGCCGATCTCGGAGAACACCACCCACAGCAACGGCATCGTGCCGTGTGCCACCTTCGCGGAGAGGGAGCTCCCGGCCGCGACGTTCAGCCAGCACGTGACCAGGGTGAGCACCCAGGGCACGAACCGGACCCACGCCAACGCCATGTCCAGCCGGATCAACATGAGGTTGGCCAGCGTGAACACCGGGATTGCAACGTCGATGGCGATGGGGAGGGTGTGCGGGTTACTGAAGCCCCACCGCGCCGCCGCAAGGGACACCGCGTCGAAGGAGGAGTACAGCCCCAGAGCACCGACCGCAGCGGCGGCGAGCGCTCCGAGGCCGGCGAGCCCCATTTCCGGGCGCGTCAGCGGTGGCACCTTCGGACGCTCGATGGCCTGCTCAGTGGTCATGCCGCACCCCCGATGGCGAGCAGAACGGCGAGCACCAGCAGGGCGCCGCCCGCGCGGGTGAGGTCGACGGCGCGGCGCAGGCAGGTGAACTTGGCGACCGCGAGGCGGGACAGTCCGGCGATGTCGGCGGCGAGATCCTTCGGCATGCTCTCCGTGATCTCCGCCGGGGTGAGAGTCGCCCACAGCGTGAAGCCGTGACGGCCCTTCAAGTTGGGGCGCACTGCCGTGAGCAGCACGCTGGCCGCGGCGACTAACAGCGCCATCCCGAGCACCCCAACCACGACGGCAGGGGCGTTGAGCGGGAGGGAGTTGCCGACCGTCCAGGCACCAGCCAAGACGGCGCCGACGAACGCCAGCAGCAGCGCGGTCTTGTTGTCGGTCCGCGCGATCTCTGCCTTCACCTCGGCATGCGCGGCCGTGAGGCTCCGCCCGTCCGTGGCGCTCATGCCGCGGCCCCCTTGCGTGCGGTACGGCGGCGCCGGCTGGGGCGCGCCAGCGGGACGACGTCGAACACGTCCGGGTTGTCCTCGATGACCTGCGCGGCGACGCGGATCAGGTCGTCGGGAAGGTTGGGGAAGTCCGCGAGGATGTCGCGCGCCGCGTCGAGGCGGGCCGCGCGCTCTTCGTCCGTCTCGCCCTCGACCCCGAGCCAAAGCTCAACCGGGGTGCCGAGCGCCAGCTCTGCAAAGTCCGCGCGAGATACGGCCTGTTGGCGGCCGATGAACGTACGCATGACAGCTCCTGAAGTGGGAGGGACACGAAGCCGGAGAGCCGCAGGCGTGTTGGTGAGACGGCGGCTGCTCCGGAGAACCCGAACCGCAGAGCGGCAGGGAAGAACACCCCGACCGGGAGTCGAACCCGGTCTACGACCATCGGGGCGGCAGTGCATGTCTCCTTCATCGCGACCGCGCTCCCGTGTGAGGTAGAGCCGTCCGGCCACGAAGTAGGCGTATGGAGACGTGACCTTTCGGTCTGAGCCCTCCGGTGAATGCCAAGGCGCCGGGTCGCCTCCCCCCGTCCGCTGCGGGGCTCCTGGTCGTGCGGTCTTGCAGGTCAGGCACTTGCAGACACAGCCGGCGAAGCTCTGTCGGGCCTGACGTGGTGACGCGTAACAGCATGTACTAGCACGTACCACTGCGCAAGAGGTCCGCAGAGATTCGTGCTAGGTCGTACTAGGGGTGGGTACGCTCGATGGCGTGATGAGCGCTGAAATCTCGAAAGACGACCCGAGACCGGAGTCCGAGCAGGCGGCCGACATCCTGCGGCAAGAGATCCTGCGCGGCGACATCAAGGCCGGCGCCCACGTGGGCTCCGTGCGAGATCTGGCTACGCGCTTCAAGATCTCCGGAATGACGGTGCAGCGAGCCCTTGCCATCCTGCGCGAGGATGGGCTCATCATGACCACGTCGCGTGGCAGCTATGCCCGCGATCCGCAGCAAGCCACGGACTCCATCGGGGCCGAAGGGGTCGTCGATCTCCCCGAAGTCCTCCGCCAACTCGAACATCTCACCTCCCAGGTCTCGGAACTGCGCGGCAGGCTCGAAGCGCTCGAAGGCCGCTCCGTGCCGGGTGGTGCCTGATCTGCAACCAGCATGCTGGGAACGGGAGTTGAGAGGTAAGTGACAGCCAGGGGACGGCGGAACGGAGCTGGGGACATGTCCGGTGACACCCGCCTGTCACCTTCCCTGTCCCCCCGGCTCACGCGCGAGACTCGGAGTAAGCACTCGGAGGAGGGCGCATGACCGACGACAGGCCCGCATGGGCGCGGCGCATCGCGGCTGAGCGGATGGCGCGCGACTGGTCGCAGCGAGACGCAGTCAGGGCTCTGCGAGCGCACGCTCCCACGGAGCTGCCGGCGGAAGAGAGCATGATCCGGCAGTGGAAGCGCTGGGAGTCAGGCCAGATGCCGAACGACTTCTACCAGCCGATCATCGCGGCCCTCTTCGGCACGGTGACGCGCGCGCTGTTCCCCGCGCCGGCTCGGAGGGATGGAGACAGGGAGATCCTGGCAGCGTCCGGCATGGAGACGCTGGAGATTGTGAGCCGCCTTAACCGGTCCGACGTCGACAACGCCACGCTCGATGCCCTGCGGATCACGACAGACCGGCTCGCCTCGGAGTACCCGTACATGCCGAGCGAGCAGCTGCTCATCGAGGGCCGCCAGTGGCTTCGCCGCGTGGTCGAACTCCACACGAAGAGCCTCACGCTCGCCCAGCACCGCGAGGTACTCGCCCTGTCTGGTTGGCTCGCGCTACTGGTCGGCTGTGTCGAGTACGACACGGGCGACCGCCACGCGGCCGAGTCGACGCGGCAGGCCGCGCTTTCGCTCGCAACCGAGGCGGACCATGCGGAGGTCGCCGGCTGGGCACACGAGATGCGGGCGTGGTTTGCCCTCACTACCGGCGACTACCGCGGCGTTATCGCTGCATCGCAGGCTGGAGCCGAGGTAGCGAAGCACCATGGTGTGGCAGTCCAGCTCGCAGCGCAGGAGGCCAAGGCGTGGGCACGGATCGGTGACCGGCGACAAGTCGAGGTGGCCTTGGACAAGGGGCGGCGGTTGCTCGAAGGGATGCCGTACCCCGAGAACCTGGATAACCACTTCGTGGTGGACCCGGCGAAGTTCGACTTCTACGCGATGGACTGCTATCGCCTCGTCGGCGAAGACAAGCTTGCCCGCACGCTCGCCGATGAGGTGCTGCGGACCGGAACGGACTTCGACGGCACCGAGCGCTCACCGATGCGGAACGCAGAAGCGCGGGTCACGCTCGGAGTCACGGCAGCGCGAGAGGGCGACTTGGAACAGGCACTCATCATGGGAGAGCGGGCTTTGGAAGGGGACCGTCAGTCGGTGCCATCCCTGATCATGACCAGCCGCGAACTTGCTGCCGAGATGAAGCGGCGGTACGGCTCAGAGCCGGCGGCACGGGCTTACCTTGCACGGCTTCAAACGCTCGGCCGGGAGAAGCCCGGCTTTCTCCCTCAGTGATCACGGGGACAGGGGCCGACGTTACGGCCCCTTATCCCCACGTCTTCCATTTATCGAATGCCGTTTGGTTGATCTCCAAGATTTCCGGATAGTTCATATTCAGTGGAGTAATCCCTATTTGAAATAGGTTGAAAGCCACACTCTCAAACGAGATTCTACCTGTCCGGAGATGGTCTTTCCTCTTCAGCGGGACACTCGGATTAAGCGCAGCGGTACCAATGTGTTCATGAGGGAATATTGCATCACTCTTACCACCGGGGTGCCAGTGGTAAGCGATTAGCTCATTCCCGTCATGGGTCATGACGGTGTACATGTAGCCGCGCGTTGAGACCTTATAGCGGTCGCTAGACCCTACAGGCTGCCCAAACTTGTCCTCTTCCTGCTTGACCACGGTGAACTTCATTGAAGCCTCGAACTGAAGTCTTATGTCTGTACCGCGCAGAGATACAGGCTCACCTCGGTTGAGGGCGACCGTGTGCACTTCCCCAACGGGCTGTCCCTTGATCGGACTGCACACCCACTGAGACTTAGTAAGGCATGCGGCAGAAGCCCGCAAAGGTTCGAGAAATGCCTCGATAGCTCCGTGTGGATTTCTACCGGGCATTTCCCTCTTCTGGACGCGCGAAGGGAAGCAGCATAGCAACTTCCTCAGCCTTCACGTGTTCTTCTGACCCGTCATATTCCCCCGCATCCCATCGCGCAATGAAATCTTCCCCGGAAATTCCGAGCTTACGTCGTGCAGCGCGGTCCAGAATCTCCACGCCAGCCGAGTAGTCAACCTCTACGATTTCAGGGATGATCGCGATCAGATGTGCCCGCGGATTGATGGCGTTGCCCGATCCCGTCACCTGCACGGAATCCCTGTTAGTGCTGACCCTGGAGTCAAAGCGCACTGCGTACGTTGAACTCATCATTCCCCCCCTTGCGCGTCAAACGTGTCCGCCGTTCGTTGGAGAACTTCAATCAGCTCCCCTAGGTGCCTCCGCGAGACGGCAAGTCGCGTAACACCGCGGACCGGGACATAACTTAGCCGCTTCGCCTGATCACGCACCGCCTCCTCGTTCTGCCCCATCAGCACGGGGGGCGTTGCGCTGCCGAAGGCAAGGTAGACGTGATCACTGTCGAACTGTGTGAGCACCTGGTTGGTGCTGAGCAAAGGCAGGTCATCAAGTCCCACCCACAGGAGTGGGACCGTGACAGCCTTGGCAGTGTCGTTATCTCCCATGCCTCACATCCTTGCATGCCGCTCGGACAACGGGTATGGGGCAAGCCGCACTGTCAGCCACCCGGGCCGGAACTCATACCGAGCAGACAGCTTCTACCAGGTTGTACCCATGTCAGCACACGGGAACTCCGCTCCAACAACACTGCGGCCTCCCGCGGACCAGCGCTGAGGGGCTGGGGACACAGCTTCGTGGGCAGGTAGCTGGGGGGGCCAAACAGGGGGCCAAACGCAGCAACCTCGCCGAGACTCCTATGGACAGTCACGGACGCCCCAGGAGACGAACGGGCAGGTCCACGGAGCATGAACAAGGTCCGGAGGGCCCTGATGCGTTCGGGACGAAGAGGTCGTGGGTTCAAATCCCGCCACCCCGACACCGTAGTACCAGGTCAGGGGCCTGATCCGCTTAGCGGGTCGGGCCCCTGAGTGGTTTTTGAAGCCTCCTGGGAGAGATCCGGGAGACGATCTTGGGTTTCCGCTCGCAGACGGGGCCTGCCAACGCGGCCAACGTCGCCCACCCCAGAAGCGCCTGCCCGCTCAGCATCCATGGGGAGAGTTGGGCCCGGCCAACCCAATCTTCCTGGTCTCCCTCGGGGTGGACGGCACAGGCTTGCCAGCGGCCGGCGGAACCGACGCCTGAGCGGGCATTCCACCACCGGGATCCTCAACGCTCAATTCGCCACCTCCCTCGACGGAGTCCGAGAGAACAGTCGGGCCAACTGACGTCCATGTGCCGCACGCATCCCACTCGGTGGCAGGCCCTCAAGGACAGCCTGAGGCTCGAGCCCGGCCTCGGAGCCGACGGCGAGCCAGCGCGAGAAGGCCCGATGCATAGACAGATGCGCCTCATGTCATCGTCGTGCCCCCGCCCACTGACACCTCCTCGACTTAGGCAGTCTGACGTCGAAGAACGTTCCGCCTCGCTCGCCGGCCTGATCTGTGCCATCGCGTGGGGGCGGCGCTTGCCTGGCCCGGGCAGGAAGACCTGATCTTCAAAGCTTGCTCAGAGCTCTAGAAAAGCTGGCAGCGCTGGGAGCCCGACCTACCCCAATCCCAGCCAGGATCCGGGCGGCGAGCGGAGGACAGAACCCGGTGACGCCGGGCATCTCCAGGACTCTCAATGGCGGAACAGATGACATGCGCACAAGGCATCTGTCAACCGGGGCAGCACAATCTCGCAAGTCGGCGCTAGACTTACGCCTCTTTTGCAGAAACGAAGCAGGGAAGAGGCTGTCTGTCTCTGACGGACACTCTCGCAAAATTTTACTCACGGAGCAGGTCAAAAACATGATTCTTCGCACGTATATCGAATGCCCTGCGTGCCAAGTGCCCATTATTTTGCGTGTGGGCGTCGTGCGCGAGCGGCAACTCTTTACCGTGGCGTGCCCTACCTGCTATTCCGCGATCAGAGGAGAGACCGTTGAGGGTAGCAGCGGCTTGCCGGAATTTCACTTGCCAGGACTCACCACACTCACTTCCGAGCGCGGGGAAGCCGAGGGCCAAATGGTTATGGTCTACGGGGACTTGCCGAGCAGTGCCGATGGCGGCGAAATCTCACCCTTCCTGTCGGCTTACCACGTATTCGGTGACCACTTTGAAGCATATCTTAAGTCTGTGAACACCGTGCGACTGTACGGGGCACGAGTAGATGGACTGGAGCATGCATACGGGTTTTATTTGCGAGAGAGATGGGACCTCCTCGATTCCGTAATGCGACGAAACTTCGAAGAAGCCTGGCCGGATAACCCTTCTGCACTGGACAGGCACACTAAGCTCCACCGCTTGATTTACGTACTCATGTTTGCGATGGATCCCGTGGGGGCCTATCCAAGGGCCAAGTATGAGCTGTGGTCTCGAACCTTCAAGCGAGAGGCCGAGTTCTCTCAATGTGCGCACTCCGTGATATCTACAGCGGAGTTTACTTCCACAAACAGGAGGGTTGCAGAACAATTTTTGAGTCTTCTGCGCGACTATGCAGAATGGCTCCCAACACTAGCGGTCGCCCACCTTCGCGCGGCCGGGAAATCGGTGCCAACAGATTGGCGAGTGCCAGTCGGTCGCATAGATTCGCTGCGTGACGCGTACAGGCAGAATTTTGAAGTGAGTTGCCAGATACTTCCGCTGGTGATTCGCATGCAGAACATTGCAGAGGGGCGAGAACCGGAGGTGCTTCGGGATCCCCAGGATGCAAATGGATGGACGCCGAGAGTCCTGCAGCCTCGCGACTATGTGAACAACATTAACCAGTACACCAAGGCCAAAGCTGCAACGAAAGAGGCCTATCTCAATCGTCACTCCGCGCTACGATATTATTGGAATTCTGCTTTCAGTCGGGACGTAAGGAACAGCATCGCGCATGCAGAGTTCGACTATGTGATGCATGACGGGCTTATAACCTACAAAGACAGGGAAGCGCCTTACTATGTATTCATTGAAGCGTTGATTAAGCAGATAACACTCCTCGCCTTCTGGCTTGACCTGTGTAAGCTCTACAAGATCTATGGATCGCGATGGGATCCGCAGGGTAAAACTTTCCTGGGTCTAGGCGGCGTCAACACCTAGCAGGAACGCCAACATCGACGGGCTTTGAGGGTCCGGCACCGTCTGCGCTGCGCTCCTGCCTTCGACCCGTTCCGCGCCCGCTGCGCCGACGTACGCCTACCTAGATAGGGCCGGAGGCCATGAGCCGATCACCGCGGAGCGCGACCACGACCACGGCGATGCCTCCGGCAGAGGATCGGCCGACATCGGGATGGCGAGGGGCCGTTCCAGACTGCGGATCCGTAGCGGCGTGCCTGGTGCTCCTATCCCCTCCATCATTGCTCCAGGCAGAGCCGAGCAGACGGGAGCCAACTCCCCCGATGCCGCGTTGCGGATGTACCCGAGATCGGCGGATCACGGCTTCACTGATCGTGCGCCGGCTCCCAAGCGGCTCCCGTTTGCTGCCTGAACCGAGTTGTGCCGCACCTCGTTGGCCAACCTCCCGCCAACGAGGTGCATTTGAGCAACTTAGAATAGCCAACTATCCCTAGACGACCTCTGAGGTGAGCCAATGCAGCTTGATCACGCCGCGTCGAACACATATACATGTGGGCGTGATCAAAATTGCGCTTGCCGTCCTGGCGACTGGAGCGTCCCTTGTAGCGTGTGGCACTGCGCCAGCAGCGCAGCACTCCAGAGCCACGAGTGGCCACTCAGCCGCGGTCTCTGTCAATGCTGAACCTCCGACATTCAAGGCTCCAGCAGGATTCGATCCCGATACCGACACCATCTGCTTCGTTAGCTCGAAGTTCGACTGCACTGACGAAATCGATATCACGGCCACGTCACCCGAAAATTGCGCCGCCGCGAGCGGTGTCTACTGCAACATAAATACTGTGCGAGTTCCTGCGGGTGTAACGATCACTAAAGACGACTTCAAGAGTGACGCAGTGGTACAGGCTTATCAAGCTCCTTTTCCTGACCGGAGTTGGAAAATACTGACTCTGAAGTGGCCGGATGGATCTAGTGCAAAAATTGGCATCCACATCACCAGTGAGTGGTCTCTGATGACCGTGAAATCGAAGATCCTTGCCAAGTCCGGCAAGCCTCTTTTTGAGTCCCCGTATAATGGGCAGTTCACTATTTGCGATACCTACAACACGTCGGATGAATGCCCTTCTTGATGGCGTCTCTTGTTGTGTAACACCGTTGCTTTAGAGGCGTTGTGCTTCAAATGCTGAACATCGCGTGGTGTGACTGGCAGGTGGGTTGGTTTCCCTACTGGGGGATGGCGGGCACGGGCCCGCACGGCCCGAAGCCGTGAAAGCGCTGTCGGATCTTGCGAACAAAGCCACCGGAGACGGGTCGGGCGGCTGGGCTCAGTCTCAGTTCTAGTCTCGATTGCTGCTCAATCTGGTGCGGTGCGTGCTTGTCCGTGGACGTCCGGCACGTCGCCTGACCTGCAACGCGAACCCGTTGCCGGACGTCCCCGGACCGCTACGGAACAAGCCCGGACAGCTCGTAATGCGTGGCTTCGGTCTGGTGCCAACCTCAGGCATGGCTAGGAACGACCTCGTGCGCCCATGCGTACTTGCGTGCTCCCGCAATCGCTCACCTAGGTTGCCCCTTCAACCGCACCTTTCGGTCTGGAACCCCAAGGGGGAGCAGCATGAAGCCGGCAGCAGAGGTACTCAGGGATCTTGCACAGCCCACCCACATCGCTGTTCATTCGAGCAGGGCCCTGTGTGGCGAAGTGGACGCATCAGCAGCGGACGACGACAAGAAGCGCGACGACAAGGAGCTGGAACCTCTCCGCCGCAAACCGACCTTGCAAGGTGTACCCGCAGAGCAGATCGAAGCGTTCCGGCTGGCTCCATGGCAGGTGTTGCACTCGTTGGGGCGAGCTATCTCGCTCGCTCGGAGGGGGGCAGGGCGCGGTCTTGCAGAGCACTGGGGCAGCCTGAAGTACAGCCAAGCTCTGATCGGCAAACAAGGCGCCTACATGGGGTTGTCCGCCGAAGGCCGCGAGACAGCGGACTACTACAAGGCACTCCAGTCTGGCGAACTGGGGACAGGCCTTGCTCTCGCGCTGGCCACTCAGATTCTCGGTCGGCGCTACCCGGATCACTGTGTCTCCATCGTCCCCGCAGACACTGCCCTTCGGGCCGGCTTCGCGTTAACTAGCAGGGATGCAGGGCATCGATCAGGCTATCGGTACCGCCCCCGGTTCCTCGCTGAGGTGTGGAAACCGGGGGAACCCTCGCGCGTTTTTCCGATCGAGTCCAAGGGGAACCACAGCAACCCTCCGGCGTCGCACGCGCAGCTTGCGTCTGCTTCGGCTCATGTGGAAGCAGTCCACATAGGAGCCTGGAACGAAACGCCAAGTCTGCTGTTCAGCACGGAACTTCCGCTAGACGGACCCCTCACGGTGCATTGTCTGCAGGCCCCGGGGAGGGACGGCTGGTTACGCGATCCAACTGATCCTGGTCACAGAAGCTTGGACCACCCGGTTGAGGAAACGAACATCTACCCGGGGATCGTCGTCCCCTCGAAGGAACACGAGAGTCCCACCCCCTTACCTGGCTTCCACCTCCAACCACAGCACCACGCGTGGTTCGGGCACGTCCTTGCCCGCACCCTCGCTGCTGGGCTCACTGCCTTCGCCGGCGACGGCGATGCGACCGTGCAATACCTCACCAAGCGGCAAGGGCAGCGCCATTTCACAGGCTTCGCACACGCAGCCACGGGAAGTGTCCAGGACGCTCGGCAGAAGATTCTCGGCACGGCCTTCGTGGGCACCGACCACGTCTTCCGACTGAACAGGACGCGTGTTGAGGCCTTCTCCGGGGTTGCCGAGGACCTCTTCACTCACCTGGAAGCCGGCCGCGTGCATCAGTACCGCAAGGAGGTCTACGCCCGTCGCGATGCGTGGCCTCACGCTGTCTGGGACTCCCATTGGGGAGGGCCGGTCTCGGTGAACCCGGACGGCTCTGTGCTAGCCATGCGCGAGCTACGCGAGCACGGACCCGGAGCGCGCGCGTAACCAACCGTGGATTGCTCCAGCGTTGGGAGAAATCCGGGAGAAGATCTTCTCCCAAGTCCTCTGCGAACCCAAGCTAGACCAACTCAACCCGACCTCCTGACCTGCACATACGTGATGGGGCGCAGGGTGTGATCAAACCCGGACCTTATTCGGGACGAAGAGGTCGTGGGTTCAAATCCCGCCACCCCGACAGCCAAAATAGCAGGTCAGGGCCGGTTTCCCTTCTCGGGAAACCGGCCCTGAGTCGTTCACGCGGCCTCTGGGGAGTGAATGGGGAGTGGATCAAGGAAGTCGACCCCCGAACGTCACCTCTGACGCGCTCTCAACAGCGCATCGAGCGCGCGCACTGGTGATCGCGGATGCATGGCAGACCGTGCCGCCAACGCTCCCTCCCGCTGCTCGGTCAGTTCGCCCATGAGCCGGTTCCTCATCCGTGCCGTGATGTGCGAGTAGCGGGCTGCACCGAGCCGTCCTTGTGTCCCCATCCGTTCGCCCATGAGTTTGGGCGGGGTGCCGAGTTCCTCCATGACTGTCTTGTGGGAGTGACGAAGGCCATGTGGAGTGAGGCCTCGTGCGATCGGCAGCCAGCATGCGTCAGCACGGCCAGAGGCATTTCCCCGTCCCCGCGCCGGCACCCCTCAGCTGGAGACCCACTCGCCCGCCTTGCTGCAGTCGGCCACGTGGGTGATGCCGCCGATTCGGTATCCCTCGCGATCCTCCCGCTCGGAGATGTACTCGCCCGCCGGCCGCGGCGGCTGCTGGGGCCGACGCTGTCGGGTGGGTGGGGGCTCGGCCGCAGCGAGTGCCCGTTTCTGACCCCTCTGACCGACCAGAGCGGCGCACAGTACAGGCTTCACGCCGCCGAGCTCTTCGACTGGCACCCCATGACCCCGGCGCCGACGGGCACCCTCGGGATACTCGCGGCCGAGCTGCCCGTCCCTGAGGCAGTCGCCGATGCCCCGGTGGAGAAAATCATCGAGCTGCGCACCAGATACGCATCCGAGTTCGACAGGTTCACTGATCTGCTATCGGCGGCAGCTGCGGAACTACACGAGGAGCTTCTGCAGGTAAGCGATCCGGACATCCTTTCCGGTACGTAAAGGACATCAAGAGGAGAGGAAGCGGCTTGAGCAGCCGCTGCGCGACCTCAAGGCAGCCATCAGGGACTGAAGTTCGGAGCCGACCTCGGCGTCATGAATCTCCAGGCACAGCTGCCGGCCTGGGCCGCTATCGGGGGCGTGGCCGCCAACGTGCCCTACGTCACTGCAGGTTCGCTCGCGCTCAGGTTGGTGACGCTACGCCAGGTGTCGGCACAAAGTCGGGATCAGATCCTCGCCGACTCGCCAGTCTCCTACCTTGTCAGGGCGGAGGGTCTGCAGCCAACCTCCTTTGTGCACCGCGCGACTCGGGATCGCGTTCTTTCCTGTATCAGAGCAGGCGAGTGTGTGACCGCCCCGACTGGGGCCTGCCCGGGGCTTTCCGTCATGATTGGCCCCGGTGCCCTCAGTGCCGCCACTATCTCCACCTGCTTAAGGGCCTGTCCGTCCGGGCATTCGACCATCTGGCTCACCTGGCCCCGAATTCAAAGGCCGACCACGCGAAACGCTCGGCTGGGAAATCCCAGCCGAGCGTCTGCGCAAACTGCTCGAGGCCTGATCAACACGACCACGTGTGCAACAGCCCCTGGAGTTCGCCGTCACGGCGCGGGGTCTTTGACATCTGTTTCGAGGCGAACACGAGCGAGGCGGTTACCTGCCGTGATCGCAGTCGGAACCGATGTCGGTGAACTGCCCACCTGGGCCGCCCTCGCCGTTGATCAGGTCTCCGCCCAGGCCGTTGAGGATGCCGACCTCGCCGAGGATGTCGATGTTCAGGTCGTGGGACCTGCACCCGCCGCCCTGCATACGTTCCGCAGCCTGGGCGTTGGCGGGGCTGATGGCCACGAAGCTGACACCGCTTATGATGGCCGCCGCAACAGCAACCTTGCGAAAACTGTTCATTTCTCCTCCTTGGGGCGAGAGAGCGCACCGCCAAAAGATCCACTCAGCGCTCATTTCGGAGGCTAGATCGACATCCCGCGCGGCGCTCTTCGGGGAAGCCATCCGGGGGTTCTGAGGCGGGTTCTGACGTCCAATCGGGCAACGTGATTTCTTCCGGCTACTGACGGCCCTCCGCGGGTTCGACCCGTGGTGTCGGTCCCGCGCCCTGGCGGCGGGAGACCGGTCCCGTCGCCGTGTGCCGTAGCCGGCGTGCGTTCGATCTCGCGGCCGTCGGGCAAGGTGTGGCGGGGCGGACCGTCGTCCGTGACGAGGCCGGCGCCGGCCAGTGCCCGCGCGCTCGCGGTGTTCGCCGGCTCGTGTCCCGCCCGTACCGTCCGCAGGCCCAGGTGGGCGTGGCCGAGGTGTACGGCGGCCCGGAACAGTTCCGTGCCGAGGCCGAGGCCAAGCGCATGGGGAGCCAGCCATCCGCCGATCTGCGCGGTGCCGGGTTCCAGCGCGGTGACCCTGGCGTGTCTGCCGTCGTCCACGCGTACGCCGATCAGTACCTCTGCCCGGTCGGGGTGGGGTTCGAAGGGCTCGCCAAGCAGGCGCCGGGCCACCGGGGACGAACGAAGGGCATCAGTGTCACCGGGACATAGCTGGAGCACGGCTTCGCGGAGGCGCGTGCCCGTCACGATGTCTCTGTCCCAACCGAGCCAGCGCTGTGCCTCGGGGTCCGAGGCGGCGCACGCCGCGGCGGCGATGTCCAGCGCGGTCTCCGGGGTGTAGATCAGGAGGCGCTCCGTGCGCAGGGTGTGCCGCCGGGCCCAGCACGGGCCGGGCAGCGGGAGTTGGGCGGCCCTGCCCGCCCGCGGCGCATCCGTGACCAGACCATCTTTCCCCCTGAAGCCCCGCCCCACGGCCGGTCCGGCCGCGCTCGACGATGCCGGAGTCCAGGTGGTGTCCGGGCAGAGAGAGGTCCTGCCGGGGTCCCGCCCGGAGCGGTCGGGGGGGCAGGCGGTCTGGCCACTGTGACCGGTCGGGGGCACGATGCGTTCCAGAGGCCGAGCACACTCATCGTGGCACTCTCATCGTGGCACTTTCATCGTGTACAGGAGCTTGTGTGGATCACATCCGCTACGACGTCGCGCCGTCCGTGCGTGCCGTCTACGGGCCCCAGGACCTCAGTTCCGCACCGGCGTTCGGGGGCGGGTTCATCAACTTCGGTCACTGGGAGGGGATTCCGCTCGACCGGCCGTTGACCGCCGAGGACCGGGTGCGCAGTCAGCGGAATCTCTACCGTCGGGTGCTGGGCACTCTCGACGGGGCGGACGCCCATGCCGTCGAGGTCGGCTGTGGGCTCGGGCTCGGTGCCGTACTCGCGCTGGACGAGTTCGGGTTCGCCTCCGTTACCGGCCTGGACATCCATCCCGAGCAGCTGGAGCGGGCCCGGCGGGCCAACGCCGAACTGCTCGCCCGCGCGCCGCAGCGGCTCCGCTTCACCCACGGGGCCGCGGAGAGGATGCCGTTCGAGGAGGGCCGGTTCGAGCGTCTGTACTCCGTGGAGGCCGTCCAGCACTTCCGCGACCTGGCCGCGTTCGTCCGTGAGGCCGCGCGTGTGCTGCGGCCCGGCGGCCGGCTTGCCGTCAGCAGTTTCTTCCTGCCGGTCGGCGCCGAGGACGTGGGTGAGGAACTGGCCGCCCGGCTGAACAGCTTCGCGTCCGGCCTTGACATGGCCCACACGCTCATCTCCCTGCTCGACGCCCTGGACGCCGCCGGCCTGACCGACGTACGAGCCGAATCGATCGGTGGTCATGTCTGGCCGGGGCTTGACCATTTCCTGTCTGGGATCGACCAGCCCGTGCAGTGGCCGCGGAATTTCTTGCCCGCCTATCGCGACGGGTTGCTGGACTACTACGTCGTCTCCGCACAGCGCCCGCTGCGGTGCGGCGGACGCGGGTGACGGCCGCCCGGGTGGCGCTGCCGTGTGTGCCGCGTGGCCATCCGGTCGTAGCCGAACCGATTTGCTGATCATCCTTGCGTGACGACCTACGACGGCTCGCGGTACGCCGCCGGCATCCCCCGCCGGACGGCACTCACTGCCCTGACCGTGGCCCTGAGCTGTCTGGTGGCGTGCCTGTCGGCCGCGTCGCCCGCGGTCGCGCGCGCGGACGGTACGGCGTCGTCCCGACCATTGACCGGCGCCGAGGCCCGTGTGGCCGGGTATCTGCGGTCGATCCACGATGAACCGCGGCTGCTACGGCGCTTCTTCGTGCGGTTGCCCAAAGGTGGTGACCTGCACAATCACCTCTTCGGTGCGGTCAGGACCGAGTATCTGATCGAGCTTGCCGGGGAGGACGGGCTGTGTGTGGAGTCGGCGACGCTGACCGCCGTCCTACCGCCGTGCGGCCCCGGCGCCCGCCCGGCCGCCGACGCCCGTACCGACCTCGGCTTCCGTGACGCGATCATTCGTGCCTGGTCGATGCAGGACTTCCCGCCGGACCAGCTCGGTCACGATCACTTCTTCGCCACGTTCGACAAGTTCGGTCCGGTGGCCTCGCGGCACCCGGGCCAGGTGCTCGCCGAGGTCGCCGACACGGCCGCGGCGCAGCACCAGTTCTATCTGGAGACCATGGTCAACCCGGCCTCCGACGGAGCCGAGCGGCTCGCGGACGAGGTCGGCTGGAACCCCGACCTCGCCGCACTCCACGCCGGGCTCGTCGCCGGCGGCAGGCTCGACGGGCTCGTCGACGAAGCGCGCGGGCAGACCGACGACGAGGACGCCGAGTTCCGTGCCACCGCCCGCTGCGGCACCGACGGTCCCCGCCCCGGCTGCCGGCTGACCGTGCGCCGGATCTACCAGGCCTTCCGCGACGACTCCCCCGAACGGGTCTTCACCGAGCTGGCCCTCGGCATGCGCCTGGCCGAACGCGACCCCCGCTTCGTCGCCGTCAACCTCGTCCAACCCGAGGACCGGGACAGCTCGCTCCGCGACTACAGCCTGCAGATGCACATGGTGAACTACCTGCGCACCCTGTATCCGAGGGCCCATGTGACCCTGCACGCGGGCGAGTTGTGGACCGGGCTCGTCAAGCCCGAGGACCTGGGGTTCCATGTCGAGGGAGCCGTGCGCGTCGCGGGCGCCGACCGCATCGGGCACGGTGTCGACCTCGTCCACGAGGACGACTGGCAGCGCACGGCCCGTACGATGGCCGACCGGCAGATCGCCGTCGAGGTCCCCTTCACCAGCAACGCCCAGATCCTCGGCGTACGCGGCGCCGAACACCCCTTCCCCGTCTACCGTCACTACCGTGTGCCCGTCGTCCTGACGACCGACGATCCAGGGGTCTCCCGCATCGACATCAGCGACGAGTACCGGTACGCCGCCGAGACGTACGGCCTGACGTACCCCGAGTTGAAGGACCTGGCCCGCGCCTCCCTGCAGTACGCCTTCCTCCCCGGCCGGAGTCTGTGGCGGGGCAACCCCGCGCGGGACGGCTACCGGCCCGTGGCCGACTGCACCGGACAGCTTCCGGGCGCCGGACAGCTTCCGGGCGCCGGACAGCTTCCGGGCGCCGGACAGCTTCCGGGCGGCGGGCGACTTCCGGGCGGCGGGCGACTTCCGGGCGCCGGACAGCTTCCGGGCGGCGGGCGACTTCCGGGCGGCGGGCGACTTCCGGGCGCCGGACAGCTTCCGGGGGCCGAGCAGGTTCCCGGCGGTCGTCCGCCAGGCCCGGAGTGCCGTCGTCTGGTCGGTGCGAGCCCCAAGGCCGCCGTCCAGTGGCGTCAGGAGGTCGCCTTCGCGGCCTTCGAGAGTGCCGTCGAGAGCACCTTCTAGAGGGACGTGGAGAGCACCTTCGCCCCACGGGTACGACGGCTGACCATCGCGGCCCCCGTTCCTCCCACCCCCTGACTACTCTGCACGGGTGACCACCGAGCTGATCCTGCTGCCCCGAGTCGCCTGTCGTGGACGGGAGATCACCGCACCCCGGCTGCGCGGACTGCTGGCGTTGCTCGCGGAGGATCTGCGCGGCGGATGCAGCACCGGTCGGCTGGTGGAGGGGCTGTGGGCGGAGGAGCTGCCCGAGCGGCCCGGCAAGGCCGTGCAGATCCTGGTGTCGCGGCTCAGGTCGCAGCTGGGTGCCGAGCTGATCGTGAGTACGCCGACGGGGTACCGGCTGGCGCTGGACGAGACGCAGGTCGACAGTTCCGCCCTGCTGTTGCACGAAACGGGCAGTGCCAATCGGGCGCGGGCCAGGGATCACGAAGGTGCCCTGGCTCAGGCCGAGGCCGGGCTGGCGCTCTGGGACGGGAGCGTGGGCGCCGGTGCGGGCGAGGACCTGCACGATCCGGTGGTGGCGCTGCGCGCCGAGCGGGTCCGGGCGCACCGCGCGCTGGTCCGGGCCCGGGCGCTCGCGCTCGCCCGGCTGGGGCGGCCGGCCGAGGCCGCGGCGCCGCTGGCCGCGCTGGCCCGGGAGCTGCCGCGGGACGAGGAGGTGCTGGCGGAGCTGCTGCGCTGTGAGGCCGCGACCGCCGGGCGAGCCGCGGCACTGACCCGGTACGACGCCTATCGCCGCAGGCTGCGGGACGAGCTGGGGTCCGATCCGGGGGCCGGACTCAGATCCGTGCACCAGGTGCTGGTACGGGCGGACGTGCCGAGGGTCAGGCACGGGGTGCCGCACGAGCCGAATCCCCTGTTGGGGCGGGATGCGGATGTGGCCGCCGTGGGCGAGTTGCTGCGCACGTTCCGGGTGGTCAGCGTCGTCGGACCGGGCGGTCTCGGCAAGACCCGGGTCTCCCACGCGGTGAGCCGGGCGGCCGAGCAGCCCGTGGTGCATTTCGTCACCCTGGCCGGTGTCCTCGCCGACGACGACGTGGCCGGCGAGGTGGCCTCGGCCGTCGGTGCCGGGGAGGGCGGGCGATTCAGCGGGGGCGGGGACGCGGTGAGCGGCATCGTCGCCGCGCTGGGCACGGGACCCGCGCTGCTGGTGCTGGACAACTGCGAGCAGGTGGTCGTCGGCGCCGCCGGTCTCGTACAGGCTCTGGTCTCGCGGTCGAAGGAGCTGCGGGTCCTGGTCACCAGCCGGGCTCCGCTGGGGCTGACCTCGGAGTCCGTGTACGCCCTGCCGGAGCTGTCGCCGGCGACGTCGGTCGAGCTCTTCGGGCAGCGGGCGCGGGCCGCCCGGCCCGGTGTGGAACTGCCCGCCGACCAGGTGGCGGAGATCTGCCGGCATCTGGACGGGCTGCCGCTGGCCGTGGAGCTGGCCGCGGCCCGGGTGCGGGTGCTGTCCGTGGCCGACATCGCGCGCCGCTTGCAGGACCGTTTCACGCTGCTGCGCGGCGGCGCCCGGGACGCGCCCGAGCGGCATCGCACCCTGCGGGCGGTGGTCGAGTGGAGCTGGAACCTCCTGGAGGCCGACGGTCAGGCAGCCCTGCGCGCCCTGTCGGTGTTCCCCGGCGGCTTCACCGAGGAGGCGGCCGAGCGCCTGCTCGGGGAGAGCGGGGACGCGCTGGCCCTGCTGGAGCAACTGGCCGGTCAGTCCCTGCTCAAGGTGGGCGACAGCCCTTCCGGGGTGCGTTTCCACATGCTGGAGACGCTGCGGGAGTTCGGTGCCGCCCGGCGCGCCGAGGCCGGCGAGGAGGAGACGGTGACCGACCGGTTCCTGCTCTGGGCCCGGGACTTCGGGCGCGCCCACCACGACGCGCTGTTCCGCCCCGCCCCGCTGCCCGCGTGGTTCCGTATCCGCGCCGAGCAGGACAACCTCGTCCTGGCCCTGCGGTACGCGCTGGCCCGCGCCGACGGGCCGGCCGCCGCGGCGGTCACCGCTGTACTGGCCTCCCTGTGGGTCACCGACTCCAGCTACGCCCGGCTCGTCACCCTGTGCACCGAGACCGGCGGGCCGCTGTCCCGTTTCCGTCCCGGCGTCGACAGTCCCGAGGACGTGGAGACGGCCCGCAGTGCGGCGGCAGTGTGTACGGGCGCCCTCTTCGTGGGCCTCGGCCCGCACGCCGTACGGCAGCTCGTCACCCTGCGCCGGCTGCCGCCCGCCCCGCCGGACACGGTCGTGCGGGCGATGGCCCTCGTGCTGTGTGCCACGCCGGACATCCGCCCGCCGGAGTACGCGCGGCTCCATGAGCTCTGCACCTCCGACGCGCCCTTGCTGGCGGGCACGGCGTGGAGCGTCGCCAGTTACGTCTGGGAAGCCGCGCACGAGACGGAGCGGGCGCTGGAGTGTGCCCGCCGGGTGCCCGAGACGCTGGGGGCACTCGCCAACCCGGCCATGCAGTTGCTCAGCCACGGGCGGATCAGCGAACTGTGCATGCAGGCCGAACTGGGCGAGGAGGCGTACGACCATCTGCGGGCCGCGCTGCGGACGCTCGACGAGTTCGACGGCTGGCCGGACTCGATCGGCGTCCGCTGGGGGCTGGTGCTCGCCTGCCTCCAGCGCGGAGAGGTCGACGAGGCGGAGTACTGGCTGGAACTCGCGGCCCTGGACCAGCAGCCGGAGTCCGCCCGGATCTACGCTCCCGACCTGGTGGGCCGGGCGGAGATCGCGCTGGCCCGGGGACTGACCGAGGTCGGGCTCGGTCTGTGGCGCCGGGCGGTCGAGCGGATCCGGGAGGACAGTGTGCTGCTCGCGGGCGATCCGTTCGTGGATCCCTGGGCGCTGATGGTGCAGTCGGCCGCGCTGGCAGCGCATGCACAGCACGGCCGGCTCGAGCCGGTGACCGCCCTGGCCGGGCAGCTGAGGGAACGGCTGCTCGGAATGCTGTCCGGCTCGTCCGGGAGCGGCTCTGCGGAGGAGGGCTCTTCGGTGGACAGGTCTCTGGTCGAACTGCCGGTGTACGGCACCGCGTTGCTCGCTCTCGGCTTCGCCGGGCTGGCCGGGGGCGACCCCGGGGCCGTACGGCTGGTGGCGCTGGCGGAACGGATGCCGGCGGTGCGGGAGGTCCCCAGCCTCGCCCTGGCCCGCTCCCGGGAAGCGGCCGAGAACGCGGACCGGGCCGCGTACGCCGACGCGAGGTCGGAGTACGCGGCCCTGGGGCGGGATCAACTGCGGGTCGCGGCCCTGCACGAGCTCACTGCCGGGGCTCGCGGCTGAACCGCGCCCTGGACCACAGGTAGCCCAGCACGGTCAGCGCCAGGCCCCAGGCCAGTGCCAGCACGGCGTTCTTCGTACCGATCCCGCTGCCCAGCAGCAGACCGCGCAGGGTCTCGATGAAGGGCGAGAACGGCTGGTACTCGGCGAACCAGCGGAACCAGCCCGGCATGGCGTCCACCGGCACGAACGCGCTGGACAGGAACGGCAGCATGACCAGCGGCGTCCCGATGTTGCTGGCCCCCTCGGGGCTGGGGCTCACCAGGCCGATACCGACCGCGATCCAGGTCAGTGCGAGGCTGACCAGGGCCATCAGCCCGACCGCCGCGATCCACTCCACCGGGGTCGCGTCGGGCCGGAAGCCGATGGCCAGTCCGATGCCCAGGACCACCACAAGGGCCATCATCGTCTGGATCACGCTGCCGATCACATGGCCGACCAGCACGGACGTGCGCGAGATCGCCATGGTGCGGAACCGGGCCATGATGCCCTCGGTCATGTCGGTGCACACGGACACCGCGGTGCCGAGCGATGTCATGGCCACGGTCAGGAAGAGGATGCCGGGGACGAGGTAGGCGACGTAGTCGGACCGGTCCGCGTGGCCGCCGGTGATGCCGGCGCTCATCACGTTCCCGAAGACGTAGACGAAGAGGAGCAGCAGGATGACCGGGGTGAGCAGGAGGTTGAGGGTGAGGGAGGGGTAGCGGCGGGCGTGCAGGAGGTTGCGCCGCAGCATGGTGAGGTTGTCGCGGAACGCATGGCCGGCGGTGCTCATCGGACGGTCTCCTTGTCGGAGGCGGCTACGGGGTTGCCCGTCAGGGCGAAGAACACGTCGTCCAGGTCGGGGGTGTGCACGGAGAGCTCGTCGGCCTCGATGCCGGCGGCGTCGAGCCAGTCGAGGATGGCGCGCAGTTCGCGCTGGGTGCCGCCGCTGGGGATCTGCAGGGCGAGCGCCTCGTCGATGGGGGTGGTCTCGCGCAGCGCGGTGGCCGCCTGCTCGTACGCCGTCGGGTCGGAGAACCGCAGCCGTACGTGGCCGCCGGGGACGAGCCGCTTGAGTTCCTCGGCGCTGCCCTCGGCGACGAGCTTGCCGCCGTTGAGCACCGCGATGCGGTCGGCGAGCTGGTCGGCCTCCTCCAGGTACTGGGTGGTGAGGAAGACGGTGGTCCCGCCGGAGACCAGCTCGCGGATGATCTGCCACATGGTGTGCCGGGAGCGCGGGTCCAGGCCGGTGGTCGGCTCGTCGAGGAAGATGATCCGCGGGCTGCCGACCAGGGTCATGGCGATGTCGAGGCGGCGCTTCATACCGCCGGAGTAGGCGGACGCGGGCTTCTGCGCGGCCTCGGTGAGGTCGAAGCGCGCCAGCAGTTCGGCGGTGACCCGCCGTCCCTCGCTCTTGGAGAGGTGGTGCAGGTCGGCCATGAGGAGCATGTTCTCCTGGCCGGTGATCAGACCGTCCACGGCGGAGAACTGTCCGGTGACCCCGATGGCGGCCCGTACCGCCTGGGCCTCGGCGGTGATGTCGTGGCCGGCGATCAGGGCCTGGCCGGCGTCGGCCGAGATCAGGGTGGAGAGGATGTTGACCGCCGTGGTCTTGCCGGCGCCGTTCGGCCCGAGGAGGGAGAAGATCGTGCCGGCCGGTACCCGGATGTCGATGCCGTCGAGGACGGTCTTGTCCCCGTAGGTCTTGCGCAACCCGGTGGCCGCGATGGCGAGTTCGCTGTCTGTCGTCGTCATGCGGCAGAGCTTGCGGCCGCGGCGGTTCAGCACGGCTTCAGCCGGGTTTCAGCGGGCGGGCACCGTGCGCTGGGACATCGTGCGCTGGCTGCTGCCCACCGCGGTCCCGGCCGCCTTCGGCGGTGTCTTCCTGCTCCGCGCCCTCGGCGACGGCGACGACCTGCAGCAACGCGTCAAGTACGTCGTCGGTACGGCGCTGATGCTCGCCGTCGTCGGCATGCTCACCCGGCTGTGGCTGGACCGCCGCCGCGCCGCCACCGACGCCGAGGACGCCCATGTTCCGGTACGGCCGGTGGCGACGCTGCTCATCGGGCTGGTGGGCGGGGTGATCGTCGGGATGACGTCGGTCGGCTCGGGCTCCCTGATCATCGTGATGCTGATGCTGGCCCACCCGCGCCTCAAGGCGAACCATCTCGTCGGTACGGACCTGGTGCAGGCCATCCCCATGGTGGCCGCCGCGGCCCTGGGCCATCTGCTCGTCGGCGACGCCGATTTGGGTCTGGCCGCGACCCTCCTGATCGGCGCCATCCCCGGCGTGCTGCTCGGTTCCGTCATCTCCAGCCGGGTCGCCGGAGGCGCGCTGCGCTGGGCCCTGGTCGTCCTGCTGACCGGGTCGGGCCTGTCGATGCTGAAGGCGTCGTCCACCGTCATCGTGCTCGGCTGCCTGGGGATGGCGCTGCTCGGCGGGATCGTCAGCGTGCGCGACCGCCATATCGCGCGCCCTCGGGCGGCTGGCGAGGCGGCGGCCGAGCCGGCGAGCGTCAGCAGCGGCTCATAGGCGGTGACCGACTCCTCGGCGTCACCCACCCGCTTCCGTCTCTCTCCTCCGAGCCCAGGTCGCGGAGGTCGCCGCCCGCGCGGGATCATGGCATGAGCCGGCCTTGAAGGAGCCCACATGCGACGGAACCGACTGCTCACCTCGGCCGCGGCGCTGTGCGCGGCCGCCTCGCTGGGTCTGGCCGTGCCCCACACCGCCACGGCCGCCACCGAGCACGACTGTTCCTACGTGTCGCCGGGCTTCCGGCCGACCCTCACGTACGGCGACTCCGGCGCCGCGGTCAGCCAGGCCCAGTGCCTCAGCAACGCATGGGGCGGCGAGCCGCCCCGACTCGCCCCGAACGGGGTCTACGACACTCTCATGCTGAAGAAGATCGAGTGGATCCAGGTCTGCCACGGCCTCCCGGAGAGCGGAGTGATCGAGGGCCGCACCTGGCAGGCGCTGTACCACCCGGCCCTGGACTGCTACGTCCCGTATCCGACCTGACGGCCACCGCCCCGGCCTTGCCCAGGCCTCGCCCTGCCGGACCGCTCATCCCCTCCCCTCCCCTCCCCTCCCCGAACCGTTCGTCGACGGCGTCCGCTCGGCCGTTAGGGTGTTATTAAAGAAATCGCAAAGGGCCAGCGGGACGAGATCGATCGAGATCGAGATCGATCGAGATCGAGATCGATCGAGATCGACGAGACAGGGGAGACAGCCTTGGGGGCTCCACGCCTGAGCAGGACGCCGTTGCCGGGGATCGGGGTTCGGTACGACCTCACCACGCGAGAGCAGCGCAGGCTTTCCGTGGTCGCGCACCGGGACGGTTCGCGGATCCTGAGCGCCTATCACCAGGACGACCCCGACGCCTGTGCCCTGGCGGTGCGGCTGGCCTCGGGCGAGGCGGACGCGCTCATCGACGCGCTGATGCCGACGCACCACAGCCCGAACCTGCTCTCCACCACCGATCTGGGGCTGGTGGCCGAGCGGATCGAGCTGGGCGCGACGTCGTACTGGAACGGCCGGCTCCTGGGCGAGACCCGGATGCGTACCGAGACCGGGGTGTCCATCGTGGCCGTGCTGCGCCGCGCCGAGGCGGTCCCCTCCCCCGCCCCCGACTTCCGGCTCGCCGGCGGGGACACGCTCATCGTGATCGGCACCCGCGAGGGTGTCGACGCGGCCGCCTCCATACTCGGACGGGAGTGAGGGCGCCGTGCACGACTCCGCCGTCTTTCTGATCGAGTTCGGGGCGATCATCCTCGGCCTGGGCCTGCTCGGCCGGCTCGCCGGACGCTTCCGGTTCTCGCCCATACCTCTCTACCTGCTGGCCGGGCTCGCCTTCGGCAACGGCGGGATCTATCCGCTCGGCACGAGCGAGGAGTTCGTCGCGATCGGCGCCGAGATCGGTGTCGTTCTGCTGCTGCTCATGCTCGGCCTTGAGTACACGGCCAGCGATCTCGTCTCCAACCTCAAGACCCAGTACCCGGCGGGCCTGGTCGACGCCGCGCTCAACGCACTACCCGGCGCGGCCATGGCCCTGCTGCTGGGCTGGGGCCCGGTGGCGGCCGTGGTGCTGGCCGGCGTCACCTGGATCTCGTCATCCGGGGTCATTGCCAAGGTGCTGGGCGACCTGGGGCGACTCGGCAACCGGGAGACCCCGGTGATACTGAGCATCCTGGTGCTGGAAGACCTGTCCATGGCGGTCTATCTGCCGATCGTGACGGCGCTGCTGGCCGGTGCCGGCCTGGCTGCGGGCAGCCTCACGCTGTCCATCGCCCTCGGGGTGGCCGGGCTGGTGCTGGTGGTGGCGGTGCGCTACGGCAGGCACATCTCCCGATTCGTCTCCAGCGACGACTCCGAGAAGCTGCTCCTTGTGGTGCTGGGTCTGACGCTGCTGGTCGCGGGGATCGCGCAGCAGCTCCAGGTGTCCGCCGCCGTCGGCGCGTTCCTCGTCGGCATAGCGCTCTCCGGCGAGGTGGCGGAGGGCGCCCACCACCTGCTCGCCCCGCTACGTGACCTGTTCGCCGCCGTCTTCTTCGTCTTCTTCGGCCTGCACACCGACCCGGCGAGCATTCCGCCGGTGCTGCTGCCCGCGCTCGCCCTGGCGGTGGTCACCGCGCTGACGAAGATCGCCACCGGCTACTGGGCCGCGAAGCGGGCCGGGATCTCCGCCAAGGGCCGCTGGCGGGCCGGCGGCACGCTGGTCGCCCGCGGCGAGTTCTCCATCGTCATCGCGGGCCTCGCCGTCACCGCCGGCATCGAACCCTCCCTGGGCCCCCTGGCCACGGCCTATGTCCTGATCCTCGTCGTCCTCGGCCCCCTCACCGCCCGCTACACCGAACCCCTGGCCCGCCGCCTCACCCGTGGGCCTGGGCCGGCGCAGGCCCTTGCGGCGGACGACACGATTCCGCTCACGGAGCCGGAGGTCACGCTGGACGACCAGGACGCGGTGGGCCGGGCCTGATCGGGGGGCGTGCGGGAGCCGGCCGGCTTCTTCCGGTGGACCGTCAGTTGTTCCAGGTCTCGTCGTACGGGTCGGCCGGCGTCGGGATCGGCTTGGCCTCGGTGACCTTGAGGAACGGGATCGGACCGCCGTTCACCGGATCCTTGGTCCGACGGGCGGTGTACGTACCCGTCACCTGGAGCCAGGCGTCCGGCTGGAGGACCGGGGGGATCCTGCCCGTCAGGGCGATCTTCACCGGCTGGGCGTCCGCCGCACAGCAGTTGAGGGCCATGCGGACCAGGTAGGGCGTGCCGGCGGTGTCCACGGCCACGAAGCCGGTGATGCGGACACTGTGGCCGTCGAGCGAGCGGCCGTGGTCGTACACGGCGCGGCCCGCGTAGTCGACCAGGTTGAGCGGGATCGGGTCCCCGGTCGGCAACTTCGTGTACCCGTACGGCTGTTGCAGGGCCGTGCCCGCGCGCATCGCGCTGTAGGAGCCGAGCGCGGGCGGGGCGATGAGGATCAGGGCCAGGAGGGGAAGGACCAGGAGCCAGGAGATACGGGGTTCGGGGTGGGCGTGGGCCGTAGCGGTGGCGGGGGTACGACGGCGGCTACGGCGCCACTCGTACCACGCCGTCGCCAGGGCCGAGACGATCAGGACCGCGCCCGCCGCCAGCAGCAGCGGGCGCAGGCCCGCCTTCACATAGCGCAGATAGAGGTCGGTGGCGCCCGCGTGCAGCAGGGCCGCGCCGACCAGGAACATCACCGCCGCCTGTGCCTGCCGGTTCACAGCAGCACCGCCCCGGTCAGAACCGCGCCGGCGATCGCCGCGGCGAAGGTGGCCGGGGCGAAGCGCAGGGCGAAGCCGCGGCCGAAGGTGCCCGCCTGCATCGCGAAGAGTTTGAGGTCGATCATCGGGCCCACGATCAGGAACGCCAGCTTCGCGGTGAGGGAGAACTGGGTGAGGGACGCCGCCACGAACGCGTCCGCCTCCGAGCAGATGGAGAGCAGTACGGCCAGGATCGCCAGGGCGAGGATCGCGATCACCGGGTTGGCGGCTGCCGTGCGCAGCCACTCCGCCGGGGCCACCGCCTTCAGCGTCGCCGCCGCCATCGCGCCGAGGACCAGGAAGCCGCCGGCGTGCACGGTGTCGTGGCGGACCGAGTCCCAGAACGCCTCCGCCTTGGTCTCGCCCTGGTGGTGCGCGTGCGCCGGCGGGCGCAGCCAGTCGGTGCGGCCGAGGCGCTGCCACAGCCAGCCCATCCCGCATGCCACCAGCAGACTGCCGGCGAACCGGGCCAGCACCATCTCGGGATTGCGCGGGAACGCCACCGCCGTCGCCGTCAGCACGATCGGGTTGATCGCGGGGGCGGAGAGGAGGAAGGCGATGGCCGCGGCCGGGTTGACACCCCGGCGGACCAGGGCGCCGGCCACCGGGACGGACGCGCACTCACAGCCCGGGAGTACGGCACCGGCCAGGCCCGCGACCGGGACGGCGAGCGCGGGGCGGCCGGGCAGGGCGCGGGCGAAGAAGGACGGGGGCACGAAGACCGCGATCGCCGCCGAGAGAAGCACGCCGAGGACGAGGAAGGGGAGCGCCTGGACGACCACCGCCACGAACACCGTCATCCAGCTCTGCATCACCGGCTTCGACAGCGCGCCGCGCACCGGGCCCTGGAACACCACGACCAGGAGAAGGAGCAGGGTCAGGGCCAGGGGGGAGCTGAGATGCCAGCCCTCCTGGTCCGGGCGTCGGCCGCCGGTGCCGGGACGCTCGTCGTGGGCGGCGGGCCCGGGCGGGGCGGCTTTTTCGGTGATGGCCACGGGGCGGGTACCTCCGGCACGTCGGTGCGTGGGTGCTTGGCTGCTTCGGCTTGGGTGCGGCTCGGGTGGTCTTGTGTCGGTGGTTCAGGAGCGGACTTCGGTGGCTTCGGCGGCTTCGGGTGTGTTCGGTGGTTTTCGGCCTTCCCGTTTACTACGGCCCGTCGCGGGCGGCTGTTCACTCCGTTGCTGGAACCGTGCGTCCCGTTGAGGCAGTCTTTCCCCTTGTGGCGAGCGTTCCGTATCAGGGTGGTGGCGCCCCGGCGCACATGGTGGTCTGCGGCGACGACGGGCTCGCGCACCGGCTGGCGGCCGAGTTGCGCGTGGTGTACGGCGAGCAGGTCACCCTTGTCGTACCGCCGGACGTGCGGACCGCCAGGCCGCCGGTCGTCGGACGGGCCCGGGCCGCCTCGGCCGCGCTGCTCGACCGGGTGGTCAGCGCCGCCGTCGGGCGGCCCAACGGGAACGGCGCCAACGGCGGTCCCGGCCCGGTCAGCAGTGAAGGCCCACGCGGGGAGCGGGTGCTGGAGGCCGTGGAGGCCACCGAGGCGGTGCTCGCCGAGGCGGGCGTGGAGCGGGCCGCCGCACTCGCGCTCGTGTATGACGACGACGAGACCAACATCCGGGCCGCCCTCACCGCCCGCCGGCTGAACCCCCGGCTGCGGCTCGTGCTGCGGCTGTACAACCGGCGGTTGGGGCAGCACATCGAGGAACTCCTCGACCAGGCGGCCGCGTTGGCGGTCGGCGACACGGACGGCGGCGGGGGCGACACGTCCACGACCGTACTCTCCGACGCCGACACCGCCGCGCCCGCACTCGCCGCCACCGCGCTCGCCGGGACCGGCAAGGTCATCCAGACCGACGGGCTGGTGCTGCGGGCGGTGGACCTGCCGCCGGGTGCCCTCGCACGGCAGGACGCCGACCAGGGGCTGTGCACGCTGGCTTTGTTCTCGGCGAACAACAGCGGTCCCGAACTGCTCGAGGGCGCCGGGGAGCAGGGACCGCGGCTGCTGCCCGACGACGCGGAGGTACGGGCCGCGGGTGAGCGTGGCGTGATGGTGCTGGAGCAGGTGTCGTCGTCCGCGGCGGCCTCGCAGGACAGGCGCCGGGTCGGGGGCGGGCTCGGGGTCGCACCGCTGCTCGCCTCGCTGTTCTCGCGGCGGCTGCGGTGGTCGCTGGCCGGGGTGGTGGGGTGTGTGGTCGCGCTCGCGGTCGCGCTGTCGGTGGTGACGGGCATTCATCCGGTACGGGCCTTCTACTACACGCTCCTCGATCTGTTCGCCATCGACGATCCCGCGATCGGGCAGTCGCTCGGGCGGCAGATCCTTCAACTGCTGTCCGGGTTGATGGGGTTGCTGTTGCTGCCGGTGTTGCTGGCGGCGGTACTCGAGGCGCTCGGCACCTTTCGGACGGCTTCCACTCTGCGGAAGCCGCCTCGGGGGCTGAGCGGGCATGTGGTGCTGCTCGGGCTGGGAAAGATCGGGACGCGCGTGCTGACGCGGCTGCGCGAACTGCACGTTCCCGTGGTGTGCGTCGAGTCCGATCCGGACGCGCGGGGGCTGGCGGTGGCCCGGCGGCTGCGGGTGCCGGTGGTGCTCGGGGATGTCACCCAGGAGGGGGTCCTGGAGGCCGCCAAGATCCATCGGGCGCAGGCGCTGCTCGCGGTGACCAGCGCGGACACGACGAATCTGGAGGCCGTGCTGTACGCGCGGGCCGTGCGGCCGGACCTGAAGGCCGTACTGCGCCTGTACGACGACGACTTCGCGACGGCCGTGTACCGGACGCTGCGGGCCGCCCATCCGCATGCGGTCACCCGGAGCCGGAGTGTGTCCTATCTGGCGGCGCCGTCCTTCGCGGGGGCGATGCTGGGGCGGGAGATTCTCGGGGCGATTCCGGTGGAGCGAAAGGTGTTGCTGGTGGCGGTGGTGGAGGTGGGTGGGCATCCGCAGTTGGAGGGGCGGACCGTGGAGGGGGCGTTTCGGGCGGGGGCCTGGCGGGTGCTGGCGCTGGAGGGGCGGCAGGGGGTCGCGGGGGATTATCTGCTGCGGGGTGGGGATCGGGTGGTGGTTGCGGCTACTCGTTGGGGGCTGGCGGAGTTGTCCGGACGTCGGGTGCCGCCCACCCACCCGCCCGACTCACTTGGTTGAGGGGTGGGGGTGGGTGGGGGTTGAGCGCGCCCACGCGGCGGTAGCCCCACATCGATACAGCCCCGCGCCCCTGTACGGGGCGCTTGGCCTGGCGGAGTTTGCCGGTTGCCCCCTGCGGGGCGCTCTGCCGCACCGGTCTCGGAAAGTCCGCCTCAGTCCGTCGGTGCCGTCGCCACAGACGTGAGGTGCCTTTCCGCGAACTCCATCTCAAGTCTCAGCTGCTTGATCCGTTCGTCCACCACCAGGGAGCCGTGGCCCGCGTCGTAGCGGTAGACCTCGTGGGGGGCCGAGCGGGCTGCCAGGCGGGTGACGTAGTTGTCGATCTGGCGGATGGGGCAGCGGGGGTCGTTGACGCCGGCCGAGATGTACACCGGGGCCTTCACGTCGTCGACGTATGTCAGCGGCGACGAGGCGGCGAAACGCTCGGGGACCTCCTCCGGTGTGCCGCCCAGCAGCGTGCGGTCCATCGCCTTCAGTGCCTCCATCTCGTCGTGGTACGCCGTGACGTAGTCGGCGACCGGGACGACCGCGATGCCCACCGCCCAGGACCGGGGCTGGGTGCCCAGGCCGAGCAGGGTCAGGTAGCCGCCCCAGGAGCCGCCGGTCAGGATCAGGCGGTCGGGGTCGGCCAGGCCGGACTCGATCGCCCAGTCCCGTACCGCCGCCACGTCCTCCAGCTCGATCAGGCCCACCCGGTGCTTCAGCGCGTCCGTCCAGGCGCGGCCGTAGCCCGTGGAGCCCCGGTAGTTGATGCGGACCACCGCATAGCCGTGGTCCACCCAGGCCGCCGGGCCCGCCGCGAAGCTGTCGCTGTCGTGCCAGGTCGGGCCGCCGTGCAGATCGAAGACGGTCGGCAACGGCCCCTGCGCTCCCGCCGGCTTCTGGATCAGGGCGTGGATGCGGCCGCCGGGCCCCTCCACCCACGCGTCCGAGACGGGGACGGACGGGGGGCACTTCATGCCTGGCGGGTCCAGGACCACCTCGCCCGTCGTCGAGCGGACGACCGGCGGCTCGGCGGCGGAGGACCACAGGTACTCGACGGTTCCGTCGGGGCGGGCCGTGGCCCCGGAGACCGAGCCCGGCGGGGTCGGGATCCGGGTCAGCTCATGCGTCGCCAGTTCGTAGCGGAACAGCTCGCTGCGGGCCTCGTGGCTGTGGGCGATCAGCAGTGCGCTGCCGTCCGGGTACCACTCGGCGCTCACATCGCCCGGCAGGTCGAGCGTCAGGTCCGTCTGCTCGCCGGTCACGACGTCCCAGACCAGCGGTTCCCAGCGGCCGCGCCGCTGGTGGCCGATCAGCAGCCGCGGGTCGCCGTCGACCGGGGCGAAGCCCAGCACCTCCAGGCCCAGTTCCTCCGCGCCGCCCCTGGTGTCGTCCAGCTCGGCGACCGGCGTGGCGTCCGGGCGGATCACACGCAGCGCCGAGTGCATCGCGTCGCCGTGCTCGGTGTGCTCGATGGCGATCAGCGAGCCGTCGTGGGACAGGTCGCCGACGCCCGCCGACTCATGGTGGCGGTAGATCTCCCGCGGCTCCTCCCCCGTTCTGACCAGGTAGATCGTCGTACCCTCGTCGTCGGTGGAGCGGCCCACGACCGCCGTGCGGCCGTCCCGGCCCAGGGCCAGGCCCGAGGGGTACGACGGCTCCAGGCCCGGCGTCGCCTCCTCGTCCGCGCCGCCGCCGAAGGGCTGGCGGCGCCAGACGCCGAACTCGTCGCCGTCCTTGTCGTCGAACCACCAGATCCACGCGCCGTCCGGGGAGAGCAGCCCGTCCGTCGTGCCGTTCGGCCGGTTCGTCGCCTGGCGCTGCTCCCCGCTCGCGCGGTCCCAGGCGTACAGCTCATACGTCCCCGTCGCGTTCGACACGAACAGGGAACGGTCGGGGGCGTCTTCCGCCCAGTCCGGCAGGGAGACCCGAGGGGCGCGGAAGCGCTTCTCCCAGTCCGGCATGTCGCTCTCACTCATGGCCGCAGTCATGGCCCCATAGTGCCCGCCCCCACCCACAATGCGCTGGCGCGCGTCCTCAGCCTGTGGATAACTTTGCGAGCCTGCCGACACCACGGCCGGCCGCCCACCCCACTCCCGGCCGCCCCCGACGCTCCCCGTACCGTGGAAGGCGTGTACCGCTTCCTGCTGACACCCCGCTGGTGGGGCATCAACGTCTTCGTGCTGCTCGCCATCCCGTTCTGCGTCTTCATGGGGTCCTGGCAGCTGAGCCGCTTCGAGTCGCGGGTCGAGGCGCATCGCAGCGCCGACAAGCAGGTCGAGGCCGCCCGGACGGAGGCGGCCCGGCCACTGGCCGAGCTGCTCCCGGTCGACCAGTCCACCTCCGGCAAGCGGGCCACCGCCAGCGGCCGGTACGCCAAGCAGCTGCTGGTGCCCGGCCGGCAGCTCGACGGCAAGGACGGCTTCTACGTCCTGACCCTGCTGCGCACCGACTCCGGTCAGGCCCTGCCCGTCGTCCGCGGCTGGCTGCCCGGCAAGGCCGACGCGGCCAAGGCGCCCGCCCCGCCCGCCGGCGAGGTCACCGTCACCGGCGCGCTCCAGGCCTCCGAGACACCGGGAGACAACGGCGTCAGCGCCCAGGGCGGGCTGCCGTCGGGACAGACGGCGGCGATCAGCGCGGCCTCCCTGGTGAACCTGGTGCCGTACCGGGTGTACGACGCGTGGATCACGCTGGACAAGGCCGACTCGGGGATGACGGCAGTACCGGCGACCGCGCCGGACAACTCGGGGCTCGATCTGAAGGCGTTCCAGAACCTCGGCTACACCGGCGAGTGGTTCGTGTTCGCCGGGTTCGTGGTGTTCATGTGGTTCCGGCTGCTGCGCCGCGAGGTGGAGTTCGCACGGGACGCGGCGCTCGGGCTGGTACCGGACGAGGAAACCCAGGCCCAGCAGCCGACCGCGACCGTCTGACGGACGACGGACGCCGACCCGACGGCGCGGCCCCGCCCGACGGCGCTGCCCCCGCCGCGCCGGTCGGCCGGTCACACCGCCGGCAGCACCCCGGTCCAGTAGACCGTCCCGGCGCATGCGTTCGTCACCGTCGCGGAGCCGGTCGGGGACCCGGCCTCCGGGGTGTACGAGACCACGACGCTGCCGTCGGCCGTGCCGTCCTCGGTGAACAGCTGGGTGGTGGTGCCGTCCGATCCGGAGGTGGTCGTACCGGTGCTGCTGCCGGTGTCCTCGGAGGGGCTCGGGGAGGCCGTGGTGCCGCCGGTGTCGGTGGAGCCGGTGCTGGAGCCGCTGGTCGGGCAGGTCTCCAGGGGGACGAAGCCGAACTTCTCCTCGTAGGCGGCGCCGGGTGCCAGGACCAGGCCGGTGAGCTCCGTGGACGGGTCGGGGAGCCCGGCCGCCGCGTCGCCCGAGGTGTGCCGGACGGCGCTGATCTTTGTGGCGTCGGCCGCGCCCTGCGCGAGCAGGCCCACGCTGCCGGGGCCGCCGACGGTACAGCTCGTCTTCGAGACGTTCACGACCCGGAAGGTGCCGTAGACGACGCCCGTCGAGTCGGGGGCGCCGACGGTGGCGACCGGGGTGGCGAGCTGGTCCGAGGTGCAGACCGGGGCCGTGGTGTCGGCGCTGGCCGTGGGGACGACCTTGGTGCCGCCGACGGCGCCGGTGCTCTCGTCCTTGCCGCTGTTCTTGGTGCCGCCCGGGTGCTGCTCGGTGGCCTGGCCGCTGGAGCCGCCCGCGGTGCTGGAGCCGCCGTCCGGGTTCTTGCCGCCGGTGGCGCCGCCCTGGGCCTGGGACGCCTGGGCGGCGATGGACGTGTTGGGGTCGGTGCCGCCGGAGTTGGAGACATGCACGAGGGCGGGGATCGCGGTGCCGATGAACAGGGCGGCGGCCGCCATGCCCACGGCGGCCTGGCGCTTGCGGGCCCGGCGGGTGGGCACCGCGCGGCGCAGGTGGTCGAGGGCGCCGTCGCGCGGTGCGAGATCGTCGACCGCGGAGTGCAGCATCCGGCGCAGGGCCAGCTCGTCGGCGCCGAGCCCGTCAGGGCCGGGGCGCAGCCCGTCAGGGCCGGCGCCGAGCCCGTCAGGTCCGGGGCGGAGCCCGTCAAAGCCCTGTCCGAGCTCCTCGGGGCCCTTTTCGTCGGGGCCGTGGTTCACAGTTCCGTTCCCAGCGTGCGATTGCGTGTGCTCTTGCTCGTGGTCTCGCGGCAGCTCTCGCCGACCGGCAGGCCCATGGTGATGGTCCCGCGTCGGCTCGTGCCAAGCGTAGGGCTCGTGGCGATCATGTGAGTCGCCTCCCTCGGGGCTGTCCGTCATGCCAGCGACTCCATCGCCACCCGTAGCGCCGCGATGCCGCGCGAGCCGTACGCCTTCACCGAGCCCAGCGAGATGCCGAGCGTCTCGGCGACCTGGGCCTCGGTCATGTCGGCGAAGTAGCGCAGCACGAGGACCTCGCGCTGGCGGCGCTGCAGACCCTTCATCGCCTTGATCAGGTCGCGCCGCTCCAGCAGGTCGTAGGCGCCCTCCTCGGCGCTCGCCATGTCGGGCATCGGCTTGGAGAGGAGCTTGAGGCCGAGGATGCGGCGGCGCAGCGCGGAGCGGGAGAGGTTGACGACGGTCTGGCGGAGATAGGCCAGGGTCTTCTCCGGGTCGCGGACGCGTTTGCGGGCGGAGTGGACGCGTATGAACGCCTCTTGGACGACGTCCTCGCAGGAGGCGGTGTCGTCGAGGAGGAGCGCGGCGAGGCCGAGAAGCGAACGGTAGTGGGCCCGGTAGGTCTCGGTGAGGTGGTCGACGGTGGTACCGGCCGCCGCCGTCTCCTCGGCTCCGTCGCGCTGGCTGGGTATGCGGGTGGGCCGCGCTGCGGGCATGGGCGCGATCACCGGCATGCCGCCGGCCGCGCCGGGCATGCGGGGACGCAGGCCCGCGCTGGGCGGCCGCAAAGCCGTCGCGCCGAGGGGCGCACTGAGTTCGAGTACCTCTGCCACGCAAGTTGGACACGTCTACCCCCGTCGGGGTTGTACGTGCCGGGCATCCCTTTCGTGTCAGGCGCGCCGGGCGGGGTCGCGCCGGGCCTGCCGAGTCGGCCGGCCCGCACGGTCGACACCGTTCTCCGCGCGTCCGGCAGTGCACCCGACGGTGTCTCACATGCCGTCATGCGTCCCGCTCTTCCCTTGTGTCCCATATGAACGGGCGTCCCCACGCCCTGATCACGGCGTCCCCACGCCAGGATCATGCGTCCCCACGGCCCGAAGGCCGGCCGCGTAAGCGCCCCGTAAGAGGGCGACCGCAAAGACGCTCCCCGCCGTCCGCGTGGTTGCGGAGGACGGGGAGGAAAATCTTCGAACGCCGACGGGTCGGGGTTCAAGAGGTTTGGACCATGCTCATGGCCACATCTCTTACGCTGATCCTACTTGTGGGCCCGCTCCCACCCGGAGCATTTACCGTGGTCACCGGCTGTTCACGCAATGTCCGCCGCGCCTGAACGGCCAGTCAGTTCCGCCGCCACCAACTCGGCGATCTGCGCGGTGTTCAATGCGGCACCTTTGCGAAGGTTGTCCCCGCAGACGAAGAGCTCCAGCGCGGTCGGGTCGTCGAGGGCCCGCCGTACCCGCCCCACCCAGGTCGGATCCGTGCCCACCACGTCGGCCGGCGTCGGGAACTCCCCGGCGGCCGGGTTGTCGAAGAGGACGACTCCCGGGGCGGTGTCCAGGATCTCCCGGGCCCCGTCGACGGTGACCTCGCCCTGGAACCGGGCGTGCACGGTCAGCGAGTGCGTGGTGACCACCGGAACCCGGACACAGGTCACCGCGACCGGCAGCTTCGGCAGCCCGAGGATCTTGCGGGACTCGTCCCGCACCTTCATCTCCTCCGACGACCAGCCGTCCTCCCGCAGCGACCCGGCCCACGGTACGACGTTCAGCGCGACCGGCTCCGGGAACGGCCCGGTGCTGTCCCCGACGGCCCGCCGCACATCACCGGGCTTGGTGCCCAGCTCCGTACCGGCGACCATCGACAGCTGGGCCCGCAGCGTCTCCACGCCGGCCCGCCCGGCCCCGCTCACCGCCTGGTACGACGACACCACCAGCTCGCGCAGCCCGAACTCGGCGTGCAGCGCGCCCAGGGCGACGATCATCGACAGGGTGGTGCAGTTGGGGTTGGCGATGATCCCGCGCGGCCGGTTGCGGGCGCAGTGCGGATTGACCTCGGGCACCACCAGGGGCACCTCGGGGTCCATCCGGAAGGCCCCGGAGTTGTCCACGACGACCACGCCCCTGGCGGCCGCGACCGGCGCCCAGCGCGCGGACACCTCGTCGGGTACGTCGAACATCGCGACGTCGATCCCGTCGAAGGCCTCCTCCGACAGGGCGACGACCTCGACCTCCTCCCCGCGCACGGTCAGCTTGCGGCCGGCCGAGCGCGCGGAGGCGATCAGACGGATCTCGCCCCAGACGTCCGCCCGCTGGGACAGGATCTGGAGCATGACCGTGCCGACGGCCCCGGTCGCCCCCACGACCGCGAGCGCCGGCTTGGCGGTCATCGGCCGGTGCCGCCGTAGACCACGGCCTCGTCGCTGTCGGAGTCGAGTCCGAAAGCGGTGTGCACGGCGCGCACCGCCTCCGGCACGTCGTCGGCGCGGGTCACGACCGAGATACGGATCTCGGAGGTCGAGATCAGCTCGATGTTCACCCCGGCGTCGGACAGCGCCTCGAAGAACGAGGCGGTGACGCCCGGGTTGGTCTTCATACCGGCTCCGACCAGCGAGATCTTCCCGATCTGGTCGTCGTACCGAAGCGAGTCGAAGCCGATGCCCGGCCGGTTGCGCTCCAGCGCGTCGATCGCCTTGCGGCCCTCGGTCTTCGGCAGCGTGAAGGAGATGTCCGTCAGGCCCGTGGAGGCCGCGGACACGTTCTGCACGACCATGTCGATGTTGACCTGGGCATCGGCGATGGTCCGGAAGATCGCGGCGGCCTCACCCGGCTTGTCCGGCACACCGACGACCGTGACCTTGGCCTCGGAGGTGTCGTGCGCGACACCGGAGATGATGGCCTGCTCCACCTTCTGGTCCCCAATCGGCTGACTGCTGACCCACGTGCCCTGGAGTCCGCTGAAGCTGGACCGGACGTGGATCGGAATGTTGTAACGGCGTGCGTACTCCACACAGCGGTGGAGCAGCACCTTGGAACCGGAGGCGGCGAGCTCCAGCATGTCCTCGAAGGAGATCCAGTCGATCTTCCGCGCCTTCTTCACCACGCGCGGGTCGGCGGTGAACACACCGTCGACGTCGGTGTAGATCTCGCAGACCTCGGCGTCGAGCGCGGCGGCCAGCGCCACGGCCGTGGTGTCGGACCCGCCGCGCCCCAGCGTGGTGATGTCCTTCTTGTCGGCGCTGACGCCCTGGAACCCGGCCACGATGGCGATGTTGCCCTCGTCCAGCGCCGTCCTGATCCGCCCCGGCGTGACGTCGATGATCCGGGCTTTGTTGTGGACCGAGTCGGTGATGACGCCTGCCTGGCTGCCGGTGAACGACTGGGCCTCGTGGCCCAGGTTTTTGATCGCCATGGCCAGCAGTGCCATGGAGATACGCTCTCCGGCGGTCAGCAGCATGTCGAACTCACGCCCGGCAGGCATCGGGGATACCTGCTCGGCGAGATCGATCAGCTCGTCCGTCGTGTCGCCCATCGCGGAAACGACGACAACCACCTGGTTGCCGTTCTTCTTCGCTTCCACGATTCGCTTGGCGACGCGCTTGATGCCCTCGGCATCGGCTACGGAGGAGCCTCCGTACTTCTGCACGACAAGGCCCACGTGCGCTCCTCGCTCGGTTTGTCTGTGTCGGCTCAGTTTAACGAGCGCCCGAATTCCACCAGTGCGCTCCCGCATGGTGAGACGTCGGCGCTCGCGACCGGAACCTGCCCAGACGACGGCACCCCACGCGGAAAGTGCCCCGGCTCACAGTTCCGGTCCCCTTCGCCTCCGCTCAGCCCCGCAGCAGGCCGACCCCGGCGCCGAGTGAGACGAGGCCCATGGCGACGGCGGTCAGCACGCCCTGTGTGCCGTCGACGGCGAAGGGCGCGACGGCGGCGACGGCCGGGTTGAAGAGGAAGAGGAACCACAGGACGGGACGGGAGGAGAGCAGGGGCCTCATCGGAGAGATCCTTGTCGGCTGGTCCGGCTGGTTGACCTGGCGAGGTCAACAGTCCCGTCTCCGGAGGACCGCAACGAGGGAGTGCGCTGCCGGACCGTTGGTGTAGGCAGGTACACCATGACGGCGCCGATCCTTCTCTTCCTTCTCTCCGGCATCGTGCTGCTGGGCGCGAGTGTGCAGTGGCTGACCGGCATGGGCTTCGCGCTGGTCGCCGTACCGGCACTGATCCTGCTGCTCGGCCCGGCCGAGGGGGTCGCCCTGGCGAACTGCGCGGCAGGCGCGATCAGCGTGGTGGGCCTGGCGGGCGGCTGGCGCAGGGTCCGCCCGGCGGCGATGGTCCCGCTGTGCGCGGCGGCCGCCTGCACGGTCCCGGTGGGCACCTGGCTGACCCGCCAACTCCCGTCGCCCACCCTGTTCCTGACGATGGGTGCCCTGGTGACGTTGGCGGTGCTGCTGGTGATGCGGGGCGCCCGGGTCCCCGTACTCGGCGGCCGGGCAGGCGCGTTGACGGCGGGCGCGGTGGGCGGCTTCATGAACTCGGCGGCGGGCGTGGGCGGCCCCCCGGTCTCCCTGTACGCGCTCAACGCGGGCTGGACGGTACGGGAGTTCGTCCCGAACGCGCAGTTCTACGGCGTGATAGTCAACGCGTTCTCGGTGACGGCGAACGGGGTGCCGGGGCTGAGCGCGGCGGAGTGGGCGGCGGCGGGCGGGGCGATGGTGGCGGGCGGGTTGATCGGCCGCACGGTCGCCGACCGCATCCCGGAACACCACGCCCGTCGCCTGGTCCTGCTGCTGGCCCTGACGGGCGGGGTGACCGCGGTGGCGAAGGGGCTGTGGACGCTTTGACTCGCTGCGTCAACTCCCTGAAGGCGTCTCCTCCGCGCCGCCTGCACCAGGAGTTCCCCGACCTCGTGCGGCACTACTGGCAGGCGACCGTGTGAGGCCTTGGCCGGCTCCGCCGGAACGCCACCGCGAACGCTCCGCGTCGCCCTCGCGAGATCCGATAGCGCCCGGCGGATCAGCCGACGGCCTGCCCGGGCCGCACGGGCGCGCTGCTTCGGCCCCGGCGCCGGCGCCGGCCGCCGAGTTCGGCGTCGAGGGTCTCCTGGGCCACCCGCATGGCCTCGGCGTACCGGGGGTACCGCAGCCGGCTCCACATCTCGTCCTCGGCGACGTCCTCGACGTGGCCGACCACCCACCAGATGTTGCCGAAGGGATCCCTGATCCGCCCGCCGCGCTGTCCGAAGGCGTTGTCGGCCAGGTCCGTGACGACCTGGCCGCCGGCCGCGAGGGCCCGGGTGAAGGTGTCGTCCGCGTCGGCGACGAACACGCGCAGCAGACTCGGCAGTACGGGCCAGTCGGCGTGCCGGTCGAAGGCCAGGACGACGGTGTCGCCGACCCTGATCTCGGCGTGCCCGATCAGCCCGTCCTCGGTCGGTACCCGCCCCAGCTCCTCGCCCCCTCTCGCCGGTGTCGGTTGTCACCGGCGACGGTAGGCACCGCTCAGGACGGGAGCTGTCCTAGATCACAGGTGGGCCGAGCCCTCGGCTCACGTGGCCTTGAGGCCCAGCCGGCCGCCGATCTCCTGTTGCATGACCTGGCCCGCCTCGAACTCCAGGGTCTCGTCGCCCATCGCGTCCTGGTCGGTGTCCAGGCCGTCCAGTTCCTCCAGGGGCTGGTTCAGGCGGACGTGGATCAGGATGGACTGGAGGGCGCGGAGGACCGCGGAGGCGGTGGGACCCCAGTTGGAGAAGTAGGAGAACTGCCACCACCACAGGGCCTCCGTGGTGCGGCCCGCGCGGTAGTGGGCCATGCCGTGGCGGAGGTCGGCCATGATGTCGGCAAGGTCGTCCGAGATACGGGCCGGGACGGGGGCCTTGCGGGGCTCGTACGGGTCGAAGACCTCGGAGTAGACGTCGATGGGCTCCAGGAGGCGCGCGAAGTTCTCGCGGAGCGGGTCGACATCCGGCTCGGGGCCCAGGTCCGGCTCGTAGCGCTCGTCGGGGACGATGTCCTCGTGCGCGCCGAGGCGGCCGCCGGCCAGCAGGAGCTGGGAGACCTCCAGGAGGAGGAAGGGGACCGCCGAGTCCGGCTCGTCGCCCTTGGCCACCTCCGTGACGGCCACCAGGAAACTCTCGACCTGGTCGGCGATCTGGACCGCGAAGTCGTCGGGGTCCGGGGCGGTCGCGTGCAGTGTGGCGTCAGACATCTAGGAGTCGTCTCCCCTCGAAGGCGCGGCCGAGGGTGACCTCGTCCGCGTATTCCAGGTCGCCACCCACCGGGAGGCCGCTGGCCAGGCGGGTGACCTTGAGGCCCATGGGTTTGATCATGCGGGCGAGGTAGGTGGCGGTCGCCTCGCCCTCCAGGTTCGGGTCCGTGGCCAGGATGAGTTCGGTGACCGAGCCGTCGGCCAGCCGGGCGAGCAGCTCCCTGATCCGCAGATCGTCGGGGCCGACGCCCTCGATCGGGCTGATCGCTCCGCCGAGTACGTGGTATCGGCCGCGGAACTCACGGGTGCGCTCGATGGCGACCACGTCCTTGGGCTCCTCGACCACGCAGATCACCGTCGGGTCCCGGCGCGCGTCACGGCAGATGTTGCACAGCTCCTCCTGTGCCACGTTGCCGCAGGTCGCGCAGAAGCGGACCTTCGCCTTCACCTCCAGGAGCGCCTGGGCGAGCCGTCGCACGTCCGTCGGCTCCGCCTGCAGGATGTGGAAGGCGATCCGCTGCGCGCTCTTCGGACCGACGCCGGGCAGCCGCCCCAGCTCGTCGATGAGGTCCTGGACCACGCCTTCGTACAACGGACTGCCCTTCCTGGAGTCTTTCGGTACGTACGGTAGTTGGCTGCCGCCTGTCCTAGGAAGGCGGTGTGGGTGTCGCGTGGGCGACGAACATCAGAACGGCGAGATCAGAGCGGTCGGGCCAGAAGGCCGGGTCGGGTCAGAACGGCAGGCCGGGGATGCCGCTGCCGCCGCCCAGGCCCTGCGCCAGCGGGCCGAGCTTCTGCTGCTGGAGCGCCTGGGCGTTCGCGTTGGCCGCCTGGACGGCCGCGACGACCAGGTCGGCGAGGGTGTCGGTGTCCTCCGGATCCACCGCCTTCGGGTCGATCTTCAGCGCGCGCAGCTCGCCGGCGCCGGTCACGGTGGCCGTCACCAGGCCGCCGCCCGCCTGCCCGTCGACCTCCGTGTTCGCCAGCTCCTCCTGGGCCTGTGCCAGATCCTGCTGCATCTTCTGGGCCTGCTGGAGCAGCTGCTGCATATTGGGCTGGCCACCACCGGGGATCACGATCAGCTCCTGGGTCCGGGTCCGTGTCTTCGTACTGCTGTGCATGAGCCTACGTGGTCGACGCAGCCATCGCCCCGCCACTCTTTCGAGTGAGAATCCTGACGGGTCTATACCTGATCAAGGCCCACTTCCGGGCGGAAAAGAGGCGAAAGCAAGGCCTTCGCCACCCATTGGGCGGTAGGAAGGGTTCCCGTCGTCAGCATCCATTGTCACGTCCAGTGTCACGGCCGACACCATGCGCGATGTCGGTCCGATGTCACGGAACGTGACCGGTTGTGATCAGTTGGGAGTGCCGGGTGGGTCAGCCGGAGATGCAGCCCGAGGGACCGGCTCAGGACGGGCGGGGGGAGGGTGCGGCCGGACTGCGGCCGGGGGATCTGACCGGGCGGCCTTTCCCGCTCGGGGACTGGGGAGAGCCGGCCGAGCGGCTCGACGAGCTGTACCGGTGGGTGGAGCGCGGGGCGCTGCAGACCGCCGCCTGGTATCTGACGGACCGGGTGTGGAAACGGCGGGGCGCGCGGGCGCTGCGGTGCGGGGCGGCCGTGGGCGCGGTGCTCGGGGCGGCACTGCCGCTGCTGGACCTCACCGGGGTGGTCAGCGGGGTGGCGCCCTGGGGGTATCTCGCGCTGCTGATGGCGGTGGCGTGCGTGGGCATCGACCGGTTCTTCGGGGTGACCTCCGGCTGGATAAGGGACATGGCGACCGCGCAGGCCGTGCAGCGGCGGCTCCAGGTGCTCCAGTTCGACTGGGCGTCGGAGAGCGTGCGGGAGGTGCTCGGGCCGGCGGAGGGCACGGCGAGCGAGGCGGCCGAGCGCTGTCTGGGAGTGCTGAGGCGGTTCACGGAGGACGTGACAGAGCTGGTCCGCACGGAGACGGCCGACTGGATGGTGGAGTTCCGGACGGGTCCGGCACCGCTCGGCATGCAGGCGACGGTGACGGCGGGACCGCGCGCGGACGCGGGACATCTGAACGGCCGCTTCCCGCTGCCGCCAGGAACGAACGGGGCACGGCCGAACATGCCCCGGCAGCGACCGCCGGAGCCGCGGTGAGGGCCAGATTTGTCAGGACGGCCTGATGTCTTGACATCGACGGAAGCGGCCCCGCATCGTGAGCGGACAGTCTCCGGAACGGTCCGAAGAGGGGCAGCCACATGGTGCGTACGCTCGGCGTCGCCGTCGTCGGGTTCGGCTGGATGGGGCGGGTGCACACCCAGGCCTACCAGCGGGTCCCCCACCACTTCCCGCAGCTGTCCGTACGTCCCGAGCTGGTGACCGTCGCCGAGGAGGTACCGGGCCGGGCCGAGGAGGCCGCCGACCTGTTCGGGTTCGCCTCGACCACCCGGGACTGGCGTGAGGTCGCCGCCGACCCGCGCGTCCACGCCGTCAGCATCACCGCGCCGAACTTCCTGCACCGCGAGATCGGCGTCGCCATGGCGGAGGCCGGCAAGCACATCTGGATCGAGAAGCCGGTCGGGCTGACCGCGGAGGACGCCGGCGCGGTCGCCGAGGCCGTCACGAAGGCGGGCGTCCAGGGCACGGTCGGTTTCAACTACCGCAACGCGCCCGCCGTCGCCCACGCCCGTGAGCTGATCGCCTCCGGCGAGCTGGGGACCGTCACCCACGTCCGCATCCGGCTCTTCAGCGACTACGCGGCCCACCCCGACGGTGCCCTGACCTGGCGCTACGAGCGTGCGCGCGGCGGCGGAGGGGTTCTCGGCGACCTCGCCTCGCACGGCGTCGACCTGGCCCGCTTCCTGCTCGGTGACATCACCTCGCTCACCGCCGACACCGCCGTCTTCATCCCGGAGCGCGCCCGGCCCACCGGCGCCACCGCCGGCCACACCCTGGCCACCGGCGGCGCACTCGGCCCGGTCGAGAACGAGGACTACGTCAACTGCCTGCTGCGCTTCGCCTCCGGCGCCCGGGGCGTCCTGGAGGCCAGCCGGGTCTCGGTCGGCGAGCAGAACAACTACGGCTTCGAGGTGCACGGCACCAAGGGCGCCGTCTTCTGGGACTACCGGCGGATGGGCGAACTCGGGGTCAGCCGCGGCACCTCCTACCAGGACCAGCCCGTCAGCACGGTCTACGTCGGCCCGGGGCACGGCGAGTACGGCGCCTTCCAGCCCGGCGCGGCCAACGCCATGGGCTACGACGACCTCAAGGTCATCGAGGCCCACAACTTCTTGCGCTCCATCACCGAGGACACCCCGTACGGCCCGACCCTGGCCGACGCCGTGCACAGTGCGACCGCCCTCGACGCGATGAGCCGCTCGGCAGCCCAGGGCACCTGGGTCAGCCTCGGCTGAGCCGCCGGGTTCACCGGTCGTGGATCCCGCCGATGAGCCTGATCTCCCGGCCGACGTCACCGCCGGACAGCAGCACCAGGAGCTTGAAGTGCTCGCCCGCGTTCAGCGGGACACGCGGGATGCGCAGGCTGTTGCCCGCATGGCCGAATCCGCGCTCCGGGGTGAAGTGCGGCATGAGGTGGTCGCTGTCGGTCGGCTGGGTGACCGAGACACCGCGGATGGTCCGGTCGCTGAACACCGCCGTGAGGCCGTGCAGTTCGGGACTGGTGTAGTCGTCGCGGCCGATGCCCTGGGAGCCGTCGTTCTCGATGCGCAGCAGGACGAGGGTGGCGTCGGCCATGTCCGGGGCCTCGTCGAAGAGGCCGAGGCGTCTGCCGAGCCGCCCCGAACGGATGTCGTCGCCGATCGGGTTGTCCATCTGCAGGCGGTAGCCGATGTGTTTACGGCGCGGGACGCGGCGCTCGAACCAGAAGCTGGCCGCCGACGCGACGATGCCCGCCGCCGCGGTGCCGACGGCGACGATGTTCTCCGCGCTCAGCCACTGGTTCAACTACCCCAGGCGTCGCGGGAGTTCATTGCTTGCTGTACGTGAGACTCTCGCCGCCGTCCTTCCGCACCCGCTTCAGGCTGCCGTCCGACAGCAGCGTCACCTCGGTGGCCTCTCCGGCGCTGCAGGACGAACGGGGCTTGCCGCTCGTGACCGTGGAAGGGCCGATCTCCAACGGACCCCCCGAACCGGGCTTCTCGGCGAGCTTCGCGTCGAACTCGCAGTGGTAGCCGGGGCCGTCCGCGACCAGGGTGAGGACGGTGTCGCCCACGGCGCCCTGGCGGATGGTCAGTTCGCGGGTGTTGTGGCCGGTGGAGTTGTCTATCACCGTGGTCCAGCTGCCGAGGAAGGCGGTGGGCACGGCGCCGGTGGAAGGGGCCGAGGAGGAGGGCGACGGGGTGGGCGTCGGTTCCTCGGAGGAGGTCCGGGCGGTGACCGAGGGGGTGGCCGTACCGCCCGCCTTCTCGTCGTCGCCGCCGCCGCTGTTCATGAGCGCGTACACCGAGCCGCCCGCGGCCAGCATCACGATCACGGCGACGGTGACGAGCAGCACGGTGGAACGGGCGGTGCGGCGCGGCTCACCGTCGGGGGTGGGGTCGTACGGCGGGGGCGGTGGGGGTGTGTAGAGCGGCTGGGCGGGCTCCGGGGTGGTGGCGGCGGTGTAGGGGTTGCTGTACGGGTTGTACGGCTGCGGGTGCTGGAGGGGCTGTTGGTTCGGGTAACCGTAGGCCGGGTGGGCGGGGGCGTGTTCGGGAGAGGGAGGGTTGAGTGTCGGCTGCGGGTGGGGGGCGGCTGGTCGCGCCTCTGGCACCTCCACCGAGGACCCGTACATCGTCGGATCCTCCACCTCCAGCAACTCCACCGCGTGCCGGCCCAGTTGGGCCACCAGTGACCCCGGTAGCCACGGATCCCTGGAGCGGCCCTCCTCGACCGTGTCGACCGCTCCCGTTCGCGCCAGGATCGCGTCCAGGGAGGGGCGGGTCGCCGGGTCCTTGCGGAGGCAGTCGCGGACCACGTCGGCGATGCCCTCGGGGAGCCCGGACAGGTCGGGTTCCTCCTGGGCGATGCGGAACATCTGCGCGTGGGCACCACCCTCGGTGGCGCCGAAGGGAAGCCGGCCGGTGACCGCGTAGGCGAGCACCGAGCCGAGGCTGAAGACATCGGAGGCCGGTGTGATCCGCTCGCCGCGCACCTGCTCGGGGGCCATGAAGCCCGGCGAGCCGACGAGCGAGCCGGTCCGGGTGATGCCCTCGCCGGGGAGGGTCTCCAGGGCGCGCGCGATGCCGAAGTCGATGACCCGGGGTCCCTCTATGGTGAGCATCACATTGGACGGCTTGAGGTCACGGTGGACGATCCCGGCCGCGTGGATGTTGGTGAGCGCGTGCGCCAGCCCGGCGGCGAGGATGCGCACCGACCGCTCGGGCAGCGGCCCGTGGTCGTGCTCGACGACCCGCTGGAGGCTCGGCCCGGCGACGTAGCCGGTGGCCACCCAGGGCACGGCGGCCTCGGTGTCGGCGTCGAGGACGGGTGCGGTCCAGAACCCGCCGACCCGCTGGGCGTTGCGCACCTCCTGCCGGAAGCGGGCCCGGAAGTCCTCCTGCGCGGCGAGTTCCGCCCGTACCAGCTTCACGGCGACGGTGCGGCCGCGCTCCGACCGGGCGAGATACACCTGCCCCATGCCGCCCGCGCCCAGCCGCGCCAGCAGCCGGTACCGCCCGATGTGCTGCGGATCCCCGGGCCCCAGCTTCTCCATGGCAGATCCGCCCCTTCTCCACACTTGTGATCGAGCCGAGAATATTCCGGCGGCTCCGGCGACCGGGACCCGCCTCGTCTACGGTTCCGTAACAGGTACCGGCCGTTCCGGTGGATCCACGGTGTGTCCACGGGCTGTGGACAATCTGTCGCGGAATCGCCGTAGCCATGAAACATGTCGCCGATATCGCGTACGCACCGGGCACTCATAGGCTCGGCGCCATGACCCCTCAGCCCAATCCCCAGGCCGGAGCCGCCGTCAAGGCGGCCGACCGTGCGCATGTCTTCCACTCCTGGTCCGCGCAGGACCTCATCGACCCGCTGGCCGTGGCCGGCGCCGAAGGGTCGTACTTCTGGGACTACGACGGCAGGCGTTACCTGGATTTCACCAGCGGGCTCGTCTTCACCAACATCGGCTACCAGCACCCGAAGGTCGTCGCGGCGATCCAGGAGCAGGCCGCGAGGATGACGACCTTCGCGCCCGCCTTCGCCGTGGAGGCCCGGTCGGAGGCGGCCCGGCTGATCGCCGAGCGGACCCCCGGCGACCTGGACAAGATCTTCTTCACCAACGGCGGCGCGGACGCGATCGAGCACGCCGTGCGCATGGCCCGGCTGCACACGGGCCGCCCGAAGGTGCTGTCCGCCTACCGCTCGTACCACGGCGGCACCCAGCAGGCGATCAACATCACCGGCGACCCGCGCCGCTGGGCCTCCGACGGTGCCGCCGCCGGGGTCGTGCACTTCTGGGCGCCCTTCCTCTACCGATCCCGTTTCTACGCGGAGACGGAGGAGCAGGAGACCGCGCGGGCGCTGGAGCACCTGGAGACCACGATCGCGTTCGAGGGGCCGGGCACGGTCGCGGCGATCGTGCTGGAGACCGTGCCGGGGACCGCCGGGATCATGGTTCCGCCGGCCGGATATCTGGCGGGCGTCCGTGAGATCTGCGACAGGCACGGGATCGTCTTCGTCCTGGACGAGGTCATGGCCGGGTTCGGGCGCACCGGTGAGTGGTTCGCCGCCGACCTGTTCGGGGTCGTACCCGACCTGATGACCTTCGCCAAGGGCGTGAACAGCGGGTATGTGCCGCTCGGTGGTGTCGCCATCAGCGAGCGGATCGCCGAGACCTTCGCCCGGCGGCCCTACCCGGGCGGGCTGACGTACTCCGGGCATCCGCTGGCGTGTGCCGCCGCCGTCGCCACCATCAACGTGATGGCGGAGGAAGGCGTCGTCGAGAACGCGAAGCGGCTCGGCGCGGATGTCGTCGGGCCCGCCCTGGCCTCGCTCGCCGAGCGGCACCCGAGCGTGGGCGAGGTCCGCGGTACCGGCATGTTCTGGGCGCTGGACCTGGTGAAGAACCGGGAGACCCGGGAGCCCCTGGTGCCCTACAACGCGGCCGGGGAGGCCAACGCGCCGATGGCCGCGTTCACGGCTGCCGCCAAGCAGCAGGGCCTGTGGCCGTTCGTGAACATGAACCGGACGCATGTCGTCCCGCCGTGCAACGTCACCGAGGCCGAACTGAAGGAGGGCTTCGCCGCGCTCGACGCCGCGCTGGGCGTGGCCGACGAGTACACGGCGTAGGCGTAGGGCTCTCCGTTCGGGCGCCGGTCGGCGGCGCAGTTCCCCGCGCACCTGAAGGGACGGTCGCGGAACCCGAACGCGTAAGGTGGCGTGCTCGTAGATGTACATGTAAGCGAGCACGTCACCCGAACGCGTGAGGAGAGGCACCCGACGATGCCCGGCAACGGCGCTGTGACCCGCAGTACCCTGCGCCAGCAGATCGCGGACGCGCTCCGTGACGAGGTCCTCGCCGGGCGGCTCCAGCCGGGCCGGGAGTTCACGGTCAAGGAGATCGCCGAGCAGTACGGGGTCTCCGCCACGCCGGTCCGCGAGGCCCTGGTCGACCTGTCCGCGCAGGGCGTCCTCGACGCCGACCAGCACCGCGGTTTCCGGGTGCCGGAGTACTCCCTCACCGACTACCGGGGCATGATCGAGGCCCGCAGCCTGGTCGTCGACGGTATGTTCCACGCTCTCGCCGGCGGCCACCACCCCGCCTTCAAGGACCCGAAGGAGCCGCGGGTCGGGGCCGCCCTGGCCACCGTCCGCCGGCGCGGCGAGGAGGCCCAGCGTGCCGCGACCGCCGGCGACCTCACCGTGCTGGTCGGCTACGACCTGCGCTTCTGGCGGGAGCTGTCCGCGCTGTTCGGCAACCCCTACCTCGGCGACTTCCTGCACCGGCTGCGCGTGCAGTCCTGGGTGTGCGCGGTGCAGCAGCTGCGCCGACTGCCCGATCTACGCGGGTATCTGTGGTCCCGGCAAACGGAGTTGGTCGACGCGCTGTCCCGGCGGGACATCGAGGCCGCCCGGGGGATCGTCGCCGCGTACAACACACACTCCCTCGCCCTCATCGAGCGACTGGCGGAGAACGGATGACCGCGCCCGACCTTTCTGTCGTCATCCCGGCGTACAACGAGGAGGAACGGCTCGGCCCGACGCTCTGCGCCGTCACCCGCTACCTCGCCGACAACGAGTCCCGCTTCGGCTCCTGGGAAGTGATCGTCTCCGACGACGGTTCGACCGACGGGACGCGTACGGTCGCCGCCTTAGATCACCCGCACGTCCGTCTGGTCACCGGTGACCGCAACCGGGGCAAGGGCAACGCCCTGCGCCTGGGCGTCGCCGCCAGCCGCGGCCGCCGGGTGCTGGTCACCGACGCCGATCTCGCGGCCCCGATCGAGGAGCTGGAGCGGCTCGACAAGGCGCTCAGCGAGGGCAACGCGGCGGCGATAGGCTCCCGCGCGGTGCCGGGCGCGGAGATAGCCGACCACCAGCACCCGCTGCGCGAGCTGCTCGGCCGCGCCGGGAACCTGCTGATACGGGCCACCGCGGTGCCCGGCATCAAGGACACCCAGTGCGGTTTCAAGCTGTTCGACGGCGACCAGGCCCGCGAGGCCTTCGCCGGCTCCCGTCTCGACGGCTGGGGCATCGACGTCGAGGTCCTCCAGCATCTGCACCGGGGCGGCGCGTCCATCGCCGAGGTCCCGGTCCGCTGGAGCCACCAGCCCGGCTCCAAGGTCGGCCCGCTTGCCTACCCGAGGGTCCTCGCGGACCTGGCCCGCCTCCGGCTGCGCCGGCTCCGCCCGGCCGACCTCCTGGTCACGGTCCTCTTCCTGGCCCTGTCGATCGTCCTGTACTCGGGCCGCTTCTTCGACCCGGACCACCGCTACCTCACCGACTCCCTCCAGGACCAGAACCAGTGGGAGTGGTTCTTCGCGGTGACCGCGGACAACCTCGCGCACCTGCGCAACCCGCTCTTCTCCGACCTCCAGGGCTTCCCCGACGGCGTCAACCTCATGGCCAACACGGTCATGCTGGGCGCCTCCGTCCCCTTCGCCCCACTGACGCTCCTCGCCGGACCGGCCGTCTCGCTCTCCGTCTGCATGGCCCTCGGCCTGGCCGCGACCGCCGTCGCCTGGTACTGGCTGATCGTGAAGCGGGTGGTACGGCACCGGGGCGCCGCCTTCCTCGGCGCGGCCCTCGCGGCCTTCGCACCGCCGATGGTCAGCCACGCCAACGCGCACCCCAACTTCGTCATCCTGTTCATGATCCCGCTGATCATCGACCGCGCCCTGCGCCTGGCCACGGGCGCCCGGGTCCGGCGGGACGGGATCGTGCTCGGCCTGATGGCGGCGTACCAGGTCCTCCTCGGCGAGGAGCCGTTCCTGCTGGCGGCGCTGGGCATGGCCCTGTTCGCCGTGGCGTACGCGGCCGTACGACCCGAGGTGGCGAAGGAGTCCTGGCGCCCACTGGGCAAGGGCCTGCTGATCGCCGGGGCGGTCTGTCTGCCGATCGTGATCTATCCCTTGTACTGGCAGTTCACCGGCCCGCAGAGCTACCACAGCGTCCTGCACGGCGACAACGCCGGAAACAGCCCCCTCTCGCTCCTCGCCTTCGCCGAGCGCTCGCTGCTCTACGGGAACGCCGGCCGCGCCAACGAGCTCTCCCTCAACCCCACCGAGCAGAACGCCTTCTACGGCTGGCCGCTGGTCCTGCTCGCCTTCGGGATCGTCGTACGGATGTGGGAGCGGCCGCTGGTCAAGGCGCTGGCGTTCACTTCGCTGGCCGCGGCCGTGCTGTCCATGGGCCCGAAGATCCGCATCCCGCTGACCGACACGGTGTATCCCGGCCCCTGGGCGCTGGTGCGGAAGCTGCCGCTCTTCGAGTCGGTGATCGAGGGCCGGGTGGCGATGATCTGCGCCCCGGCGCTGGGCGTGCTGCTCGCGCTCGCGCTCGACAAGGTGCTGGTCACCCGTCGTATCGGCACCCAGTACTTCGGTCTGCTGGCCATCGCGCTGGCCCTGCTCCCGATCGTCCCGGCCCCGCTCAAGTCCGCGCCGCGGGAGACGGTCCCGGAGTTCATCACGAGCGGGATGTGGAAGTCGTACGTGGGAAGGGGCGAGTCGCTCGTCCCGATCCCGCTCCCCGATCCCGGCTACGCGGAGGCCCTGCACTGGCAGACGACGGCGGACCTCGGCTTCAAGCTCCCCGGCGGATACTTCAACGGTCCCTACGGTGAGGACCGCATCGGTATCTACGGTGCCGTCCCGCGCTACACCTCCGACATGCTGCGGGACGTCCGCTACACCGGACAGGTGCCGGTGATCGGCAAGAACTGGCGGGCGCAGGCGGTGAAGGACTTCGCGTACTGGAAGGCGGGCGCCCTGGTGGTCGCCCCACAGCCCAACGACGACAAGCTGCGGCAGGCGGTCGACGCCCTGACCGGAAAATCCGGTAAGTGGACCGGCGGGGTCTGGGTATGGGACCTGCATGGGGGGAGCTGACCGGCGCCGCACGGATTACTCTTCCCTGACCACCTAGCTGAACACCTGCCGTGAACGCGCTGATACGAGGAGCCCTCTTTGGCCTGTGACCTCTGGCTGGTACCGCTCGTCGACGTGTTGTGCCACACGCCCGACAACCCGTTCGCCGAGGAACTCGCGCAATACAACAAGGTGCTCGCCGAGGCCGGGCTGCCGCCGGTGCCGGTGTACCAGTACATGCCGGGCCTGTCCGGCGATGTCGCCCCGGTTGCCGGCTTCGACTACGACGCGCTGCACTTCCTCCGCCGCGCCTATCTCCTCCAGGTCTGCGGCCTGCCCGTCTCCCCGGTGGACGACCTGGGCGGCGACTACGAGCAGCTCCTGGAGATGTTCGAGTCGACGGCCCAGCAGTCCCATCTGGTCTGGCACTACGACCACGCGGGCGCCTATGTCCCGGTCGACTTCCCGAACCCGCTCTCCAGCGACGAACTCCTCGCCGGCGGCGGCCCGCTGGGCTCGTCCCACGCCCTGCTGCGCGAGCTGGAGTACGTCGCCCCGTCGATCGGCATCGACCCGGCGAACCCTCCGGCGGCCCCGCAGCCGCCCTCCGCACCGACCGACCTGGAGGAACCGGCGATCCCGGCGCCGTACGACCCGAGCCCCTTCGCCCGGGAACGGCACGTCTGGCTCGGCCTGCACGCGGCGGCGACGCGCAGCCTGGCCCAGGGGTCGATGATCGTGTTCAGCTGAGGCGGAGCCGGGACAGCGGGCGGTTACTGCTCCACGATCCGGACGGTGCGGACGCCCGTGCCCCGGTAACGAGTGGCGGTCATGGCCGGCACGGAACGGCCGCGCGGCCACTCGACGGTCGGCAGGGCGAAGTGACCGTAAGGCCGCCGTCTCCCGCTCCAGGGATGCCTTCTGCCCTGGAGCGGGGACGTGGAGGAAGTCCGGCAGGCTTACGAGAAGACCGGCGTCCCGCCCTGCGTCAGCTTCCAGTTGGTGGCCGCGAACGTCGACGGGTCGATCGTGCCCTTCGCCGTCGCGTAGGCGACCATCAGGTCGCGGACCTGGTTGGGGGTGCTGTAGACGACCTCCGCGGCGGCGATGTGCGGGTAGCCGCTGCCGCCGTTGGCACGGTAGTTGTTGACGGCGACGACGAAGACCTGGTCGTCGGCGACCGCCGTGCCGTTGTAGCTGAGGTTCTTGATGCGCGAGCCCTCGGCCGCCGCGATGTCGATCTCGTAGTCGACGCCCGCCGCCGTGTCGTACATGTAGTCCCAGAAGCTGTTGGCGTTGGTGAGGGTGGCGGTGTCCACCGCCGTGCCGGACGGGACCTGGTGGTAGTACTTCGCCGCGTACTCCAGGTAGTCCTTGAGCTGGGCGCCGGTGAGCTTCTTGCCGTACAGGGTGTTCTCGTAGACGTAGAGACCCGCGACGTCGCGGATCGTTACGTCGCCGGCCGGGATGACGGCCGTACGGCTGAAGGGCGCGGCCACCGAGATCAGCGGGAGCGCGGCGTCCGCCGTCGACAGGCCCGCCTTCACCGCGTCCATCTGGACCTGCTGGATGAAGTCGATGGCGGCGACGTCCTTCCAGCAGGCGTCCGTCGTGGACATCGTCTCGGTGCAGGTGCCGATCGCGGTGTTGACGTACTTGACCACCAACTCGTGGTCTGCGGTGAGGAGTTCGGTGATCCGCGGGTCCTCCTCGACCGTGTTGCTGTTCAGGGTGGTGGCGGTCTTGCTGGTGATCTTCCAGGAGCCGTGCTCCCATTCCAGCTCGAAGTCGAAGACGGAGAGGCGGTAGCCGTAGCAGTACGGCTCGGAGAGGAGGACGTCCTCGCCGGTCTCCGCGTTCTTCACCGTGTACGTGGGGACGTCGACGTGGGTGTGGCCGACGAGGATCGCGTCGATACCGGGGACCTGCTCGGCGACCAGGTTCGACGCGTTCTCCACGTACGGGAGCGAGTCGCCCCACGACGACGAGCCGTCCAGGCCCGAGTGGTCGGTGAGGAAGACGACGTCACAGCCGAGGGCCCGCAGCCGCGGGACGTACTTCTTCGCCTGCTCGACCAGGCCCGTGAACGCCAGCTTCCCGGAGACGTTGTCCTTGTCCCACAGGGCGATGCCCGGGTTGGTGAGGCCGAGGATGCCGACCTTGATGTCCGGGCCGTGGGGGACCTTGATGTGCTTGACGGTGTAGGGCCGGAAGGCGGGCCGCAGCGTCTTGGCGTCCAGGGCGTTGGCGCCGAGCAGCGGGAAGTGGCACTGCTTCTCGAAGGTGCGGATGACCTCGACGCCGTAGTTGAACTCGTGGTTGCCGAGGGCGGCCGCGTCGTAGCGCATCTCGTTCATGGCGATCGCCATGGGGTGCTTGGGGCCGCGCTTGCCGTCCTTGCCGGTGATCGGGTCGACGCTCGCGTAGTAGGAGGCGAGGGAGGTGCCCTGGATGATGTCGCCGGCGTCGACCAGCAGGACCCGGTCCTCGCCCTTCTCCTTGCGCAGGTTCTTCACCAGGGTGGCGATGCGCGCGATGCCGTAGGTGTTGCCCTTGGAGTCCTTGTAGGCGGCGTCGGTGTAGTAGTCCCAGTTGAAGACGTGGCTGTGCAGGTCGGTGGTGCCCAGGATGGAGAAGCTCCAGGTCTTGGGCGCCTTCGGCGGCTTGGGGTGGCCGTGGCCCTGCGCGGCGGCCTGGGCGCTGCCTGCGCCGACGGTTCCCGCTACGGCCACGGCCGCTCCGGTGACGGCCGACTTCTGCACGAACTCACGGCGGTTTATGGGATTTACGGGCATTCAGGGCTCCTGAAGGGGCGGTGAGGACGGGAGTGGCGTGCGAGGGGCGGCGGGCTACCCGCGTAGATGCTTGTCCCCCGCCCGGTCCCCGGGAACCAGGAACAACCCATGGCAGGGTCAAGGAATGGCCAAGGCGGCCCGGGATCAGGTCCCGGGCCGCCGCTTGTCCTCAGGTATTTGTCGGAGCGTCAACTGCCGTATCGCCGGAATTGGTTGGCAGGTGAGCCGTCGGCGTCCGGCAGGTTCGACAGGCCCTGCAGGGACGACAGGTCCTACACGCCCTACACGTCCAACAGGCCGTACCGGCCCCCTACAGGAACGAGTTGATCTCGATCGTCTCGTCCCGGCCCGGGCCCACGCCGATCGCGGAGATCGGGGCGCCGGACATCTCCTCCAGTGCCTTGACGTACGCCTGGGCGTTCTTCGGGAGGTCCGCGAAGGACTTGGCCTTGGTGATGTCCTCGGACCAGCCGGGCAGGGTCTCGTAGACCGGCTTCGCGTGGTGGAAGTCGCTCTGGGAGTAAGGGAGTTCCTCGACGCGTTTGCCCTCGATCTCGTACGCCACGCAGACCGGGATCTGCTCCCAGCCGGTGAGGACGTCGAGCTTGGTGAGGAAGAAGTCGGTCAGGCCGTTCACGCGGGTCGCGTAGCGGGCGATCACCGCGTCGAACCAGCCGCAGCGGCGGTCCCGGCCGGTGGTGACACCCCGCTCGCCGCCGATCCGGCGCAGCGCCTCGCCGTCCTCGTCGAAGAGCTCGGTCGGGAACGGGCCGGCGCCGACGCGGGTCGTGTACGCCTTGAGGATGCCGATGACCCTGCTGATCTTCGTCGGGCCCACGCCGGAGCCGGTGCAGGCACCGCCCGCGGTCGGGTTCGAGGAGGTGACGAAGGGATACGTGCCGTGGTCGATGTCCAGGAGCGTGCCCTGGCCGCCCTCGAAGAGGACGACCTTGTCCTCCTCCAGGGCCTGGTTGAGGACCAGGACCGTGTCGGAGACGTACGGGGCGAGCTTGTCCGCGTAGCCCAGCAGCTCCTCGACCACCTGGTCCACGGCGATCGCGCGCCGGTTGTACAGCTTGGTGAGCATCTGGTTCTTGACGTCGAGGGCCGCCTCGACCTTCTGGGTCAGGATCGACTCGTCGTACAGGTCCTGGACCCGGATGCCGACGCGGTTGATCTTGTCCGCGTAGGTCGGGCCGATGCCGCGCCCGGTGGTGCCGATCTTCCGCTTTCCGAGGAAGCGTTCCGTCACCTTGTCGACGGTGACGTTGTACGGCGTGATGATGTGCGCGTTTCCGCTGATGAGGAGCTTGGACGTGTCGACGCCACGCTCGTTCAGACCGCTCAGCTCGGAGAGCAGGACCGACGGGTCGACGACGACGCCGTTGCCGATGACGGGAACACAAGTAGGCGAGAGGATTCCGGAAGGGAGGAGGTGGAGCGCATACTTCTGGTCGCCGACGACGACCGTGTGGCCGGCGTTGTTGCCACCCTGGTAACGCACCACGTAGTCGACGGATCCGCCTAGCAGGTCCGTCGCCTTTCCCTTGCCTTCGTCACCCCACTGAGCACCGAGCAGCACAAGTGCGGGCACGCGCGTACACCCCTTCCGGGCGGGGCATGTCCAAGGTCAGGGGCGTACGCGTAAGGTTCGGCGCCGCGTACCACCGCGACCGTCGTTGGCCGCACAACCGTTGGACCGGATGCCCCGGAATAGACGAAGCCCCTGGCGCAATAGCGCAAGGGGCTCTTGCACAGTGATGCTACCCGAGGAAGCGAGGCACGACCGAGGTGGCGACATTCGCGAGGTCCGATCAGCTGCTTGTGATCATCGATCCGGCGGCACGGCAAACGGACGGTGAATCCGTCCGGATCGCGAAAGACGTGCTCAGCGCGGGTGCGACCACGAAGGTGTGCCTGCCGGACGGCCCCGAGGAATTCGCCCGGGTACTTTCCCGGCGGGGGTCGCGGCGACCGGTGGTGGTGGGCGACGACGGCGCGCTGATCCGTGCGGTGACCTTTCTGCACAGGCAGCGGGAGCTGGCCGAATGTGTGCTGTCCGTGGTCCCCGTGGGGGGCGCGCAGGGTGTCGCGCACGCGCTGGGGGTGCCCACCGGTGCGGTGGCGGCGGCACGCGCGGTCCTGGACGGCGTGGAACGGCGCCTGGACCTGCTGGTCGATGACAGCGACGGGGTGGTGCTGGGCACGCTGCGGATCCCGCCGGTGGCGGCGGTGCCGGAGGACGCGGACACGGTTGCGGCCCGGGGGTGGCTGCGGCCGTACCAGACCCTCGTACGGTCCCTGGCCGCCCGCCCGGCCCAGGCCGTGCCCCGCCCCGGGCCCGCGCGGCTGCGGGTCGAGGTCGACGGGGAGACGGTGGTGGACCTGGACCAGCCGGTGGAGGGCATCTCGGTGACCCCGGGCGGCCGCGACGGGCTGGCCGAGGTGGAGGTACGGCCGCTGTCGGTGGGCGCGGAGGCGACCCCGGTACGGGCCGCCGGGCGGACGGTGACGGTGACGGGGGCGGACTTCCGGTACCGGGCCGACGTGGGGGTGGCGGGTCCGGTACGGCGGCGGACCTGGCGGGTGGTCGAGGGGGCCTGGGGGCTCACGGTGCCCGTCTGAGCCGACGCACCCACGCTCTTCCAAAGGTCCGGATTCTAAAGGTCTGGTTGACAAGCATTTAACGCACCGACACCCTTGAGCGACTCATTCGGGCTTCAGAGTTGCGGTCCAGTGCGGCATCGGACCGACAGGAGAGGGGTCGCCCCGATGGCAGTGGACGAGGGAGTCGCGCCGGCTGCGAAAGCAGTCGGCGAGGAGGGCGTTCAACGGCTGAAACCCAACGCCGTAGGGCTGCTGGGCGTGGTGTTCATGGCCGTCGCCACGGCCGCCCCGATCACCGCGATGACAGGCAACGTGCCCTTCATGGTGTCGGCGGGCAACGGCATCGGGGCACCGGCGAGCTATCTGGTCGCAATGGTCGTCCTGGCAATCTTTTCCGTCGGTTTCACGTCGATGGCCAAGCACATCACCTCCACCGGCGCGTTCTACGGCTTCATCTCCTACGGTCTCGGCCGCACCGTCGGCCTGGCCTCCGGACTCCTCGCGACCTTCGCGTACGTCGTCTTCGAGCCGGCCCTGATCGGCATCTTCTCCACCTTCGCCACCGGCACCCTCAAGGACCAGACCGGCCTTGACGTGCCGTGGTGGGTGTTCGCGGTGGTGATGCTCGCGATCAACGCGACGGGGACCTGGTTCGGGATCTCGGTCGCCGAGAAACTGCTGGTGGTGCTGCTGGGCACGGAGGTGACGGTGCTGGCCGCGATGGCGGTGTCCGTCGCCCTGCACGGCGGCGGCCCCGACGGTTTCGGCCTCGGACCGGTCAACCCCGTCAACGCCTTCAAGGGCACCAGCGCCGGCCTCGGCCTCTTCTTCGCCTTCTGGTCGTGGGTCGGCTTCGAGTCGACCGCGATGTACGGCGAGGAGTCCCGCAACCCGAAGAAGATCATCCCCAAGGCGACGATGATCTCCGTCCTCGGCGTCGGCGTCTTCTACGTCTTCGTCTCCTGGATGGCGATCATCGGCAACGGCGAGTCCAAGGCCGTCAAGGTCGCCACGGACAGCCCGCTGGACCTCTTCTTCAACCCCACCGAGCAGTACGTCGGCCACTGGGCGGTCGTCGTCATGCAGTGGCTGATGATCACCGGCTCGCTGGCCTGCGGCATGGCCTTCCACAACTGCGCCGCCCGCTACATGTACGCCCTGGGCCGGGAGGGAGTCCTTCCGCGGCTCCGGCGCACGATCGGCCGTACCCACGAACGGCACGGCTCGCCGCACATCGCGGGCCTGGTGCAGACGGTGGTGAGCGCGGTGCTGGTGGGCGCGTTCTGGGCGGCGGGCAAGGACCCGTACACGGGGACCTACGTCCTGCTCGCGATCCTCGGCACCATGGCGATCCTGGTCGTGCAGGCGGTGTGCTCCTTCGCGGTGCTGGTCTACTTCCGCTCCCACCACCCGGAGAGCCGCCACTGGTTCCGGACGTTCACCGCGCCCCTGGTCGGCGGGGTGGCGATGCTCGGTGTGGTCGTGCTGCTGGTGTCCAACATGGGCGCGGCGGCCGGCGCGGAGTCCGGCTCGCTGGTGCTGAAGGCCACGCCGTGGCTGGTCGCCCTGGTGGCGGGGGGCGGCCTCGGGTACGCGACCCACCTCAGGCGCCGGGCGCCGGAGCGGTACGCCCTGCTGGGACGGACGGTCCTGGAGGAGACCAAGGAGCGGTAGGCGGCGGGGGACCCGCGCGGGTGCGGCGGTTCGTGTTCGTGGAACCCGGGATGAGAGTTCCGCCGTCCGGGCAGACGTCCCGGACGTACGGCGGCCGCGTCGGTCTCCGGGGTCGTCCTCGTCGTCGCCTCCGGGAACGCGAGCTCGGCGCCCGCTCCCCGTACCTTCCAGTACGCCTGGAGGAGAACGGCCCTTTCAGTCCCGCCCGAAGAAAAAGGGCCGCACCTACTCCAAGGGCAACCGCCAGAAGGTCGCCCTGGTCGCGGCGTTCGCTCGGACGTCGACCTGCTCATCCTGGACGAGCCGACGTCCGGCCTGGACCCCCTGATGGAGGAGGTCTTCCAGCGCTGCGTGGAGGAGGAGCGCGACCGCGACCATCCTGTTGTCCTCCCACATCCTGAGCGAGGTCGAGGAGCTCTGCGACCGGGTCAGCATCATCCGTAACGGCCGTACGGTCGAGTCCGGTTCGCTCGCCGAGCTGCGCCACCTCACCCGCACCAGCGTGACCGCCGACCTCGACGTCCAGGGCCACCGGCTCCGCCTCCAGGTCGAGACCGATCAACTCACCGCCGTACTGCGCACGTTGACCGAGACCGGCGTACGGTCCCTGACCTCGGCACCCCCGCCCCTGGAAGAACTCTTCCTGCGCCACTACCAGGACGAGGCGGCCTGGGGAGTGGCGGTGGCGGTCCTGCTGATCGGCCGGGTGGGGAGATGGCCTGGGGACCGGCGCTGATCCTCACCGGGCTGGCGGCGGTGCCGGCGGGCGGTGGGCTCGCGGGGCTGCCCAGACGGGACCTGCCCAGCTGAGGGTTGCCTCTCAGTCGACGTACTTCTTGAGGTCCTCGGTGTCGAGTTCGATGCCGACGGGGTCGGGGAGGACCGCCTGCCCGCCGAGCCGGACCACGTGGATGTCCCGGTACCCGTCCTCCAGGTCCGGGTCGCTGTGCACGAGGACCGAGAGGTCGTCGCGGTCGATCAGCAAGTAGACCGGGACACCGGCCTCAGCGTAGGCGCGAGGTTTCTCGACCCGGTCCTGGTTATGGGTGTCCGAGTCGTGCGACGTGATTTCGACGACCATCAGCACCCCACGGGGTTCGGCCCAGTCTCCCTGTCCCGCGAAGTGCCCCACCGGTGCGAGTACGCCGTCGGGACGGGCCCGTCCCTTGCGCTACACCTCCACTTTCAGCCCCTGGGTCTGATGATCGAGCCGTGGTTGCCGTCCGTCACCTTCTTGACCCCGATCCGTCCGTCGATGAACTCGAAGCCGACGGTGTCGTCGACACGCTCGGCGAATTCCGCGATCCGCTCGAACACGTCCACCGACATCTGAGACGAGGTGCGCTCTGCCATAACCGTCATGGTGCCTCCCTTCGCAGGTGGGCACCAGCTTGGTGGGCCACTGAGGCGCATATGCCGGATCACCCTTCTGATCATCCGAACCGGTGATCACCGCACCTCGACGCTCAGCCCCTCCAGCCCCCGGATCACGAAGTTCGGCTTTCGCCCTGGCTCGCTCATCAGGCTCAGGGTCGGAGCCCGCTCCAGCAACGCCGTCATGGAAGCCGCCAGCTCGATACGGGCGAGCGGGGCGCCGATGCAGTAGTGGATGCCGGCGCTGAAGGAGATGTGGGGGTTGTCGCGGCGGGTGAGGTCCAGCCGGCCGGGGTCGGTGAAGACGGCCGGGTCATGGTTGGCGGAGCCGAAGAGCATCGCGACCTCCGCGCCCCTCGGGATCGTCGTGCCGTCGATCTCGATCTCGTCCAGTACCCAGCGTTCGAAGAGCTGGAGCGGGGTGTCGTAGCGCATCAGCTCTTCTACGGCGGTGGGGATCAGGGAGTGGTCGGCGCGGAGGGCGGCCAGCTGGGCGGGGTTGCGGAAGAGGGCGTACCAGCCGTTGACCGTGGCGTTGACGGTCGCCTCGTGGCCTGCGTTGAGGAGCAGGACGGCCGTGGAGATCATCTCCTGCTCGGTGAGCCGGTCGCCCTCGTCGTGCGCGGCGATCAGCCCGGAGATCAGGTCCTCGCCTGGCTGTGCCCGCCGCTCGGCGATCAACTCCCGCAGGTATTCGGAGAACTCGACCGAGGCCCTGACGGCCTTCGCGGCCGTGTCCTCCGAGGGACTCAGCTCATACATACCGCAGATGTCGGCCGACCAGGGCCGCAGCGGCGCCCGGTCCGCCTCCGGGATGCCCAGCATCTCGGCGATGACGGCGACGGGGAGCGGTTCGGCCACATCGGCGAGGAGATCGCCGCCGCCCCTGTGGACCAGCCCGTCGACGAGTTCGCCGGCGAGCTTCGCCACGTACGGTTTCAGCCGCTCGACCGTGCGCGGGGTGAACGCCTTCGACACCAGGCGGCGGATGCGGGTGTGGTCCGGGGGTTCGAGGTCGAGCATGCCGTGGTCGTTGAGCGTGTGGAACGGCTCGTGCTCCGGCGGGGGTGCGGTCCGCCCGAAGTCCTCGTGGGTGAACCGGTGCTGGTACGTCCGCCCCAGCCGCCGGTCCCGCAGCAGCGCCGAGACATCGGCGTGGTGCGGGACCAGCCACTGGTCGGTGGGCTCGTAGTACTGCACCCGGCCCCGGGCGCGGAGCTCGGCGTAGGAGGGGTACGGGTCGGCCAGGAAGTCCGGGTCCCATGGGTCGAAGGCTGCCATGGACGGACGTTAGACCGGCGGTCCCCCTCCTGACCAGGGGTGTCTCAGATGCTTACGGGGTGGGCAGGGTCCACCACTGCCAGGTGTTCGAGCCGCAGTTACGGAGGTTGATGCCCGCGTGCTCGCGCTGGTCGCCGTTGTTCTGGATGCTCAGGCACTGGTTGTTGACATCCGTACGCAGCCAGCTGCCGTCCTTGTACCAGCGCTGGTCGGCCAGTCCGTGGCAGTCGCCGACGACCTGCGCCGCGGCGTTGACCTCGCCGTTCCTGACATCGAGACAGTGCTGCTCGGCGCCGTTGACGAGCTTCTTGCCCGCCCAGTACCACAGCTGGTTGCCGGTGCCGTCGTTGCAGGTCTGCACCTCGACGTTGTCGCCGTTGGTGGCCAGGCACTTGCCGTTCAGCTGCGTGGTGATCTGGAAGTACTGCGGCACCGCGGTGACCGAGGGCGCGCCCATGTGGATGGGCAGTGTGGAGAAGAGGAGAGGCAGAGCGGTCAGCGCGAGCGCGGTCAGGCCGCGCTCCAGGGGCTTGATCATGTCTCTTGATGTAGCCGGATCATGTGCTCTACCAACAGGCCGTGAGCAGCGCCTTCACCCGACTGGCGGAACGGTTTCACCGGCTCCGAGGTGATCGTTGCGGGAGCCACCGAGCGTGGGGCTGCTCCATTAGCTTTCGGCGGGGGCAGTAGCTTGCCAACTCCGTCGGTAACGAGGAGCGGAGGGCCGCAGATGCCCCGACAGGCGCCCTATCTGGCCGTGGCCGAGGCGCTGCGTGCGCGGATCGTCGCGGGCGAGTGGCAGATCGGGCGACGGCTGCCGTCGCGGGCGCGGCTCGCCGAGGAGTACGGGGTCGGGCGCAATGTCGTACAGCGGTCCGTGGACCTGCTGATCGCCGACGGGCTCCTGGAAGGGCGGGCGGGCTCGGGGACGTATGTCCGGGTGCCGCGGGAACGGCTGCGGATGGTCCGGGCCCGGCGCCGCGAACGCTCGCTCGCCGCCGTGACGGAGCGGGGCAGGGCCGGTGCCTGGGACGCGCACAGCGAGGTACGGGTCCCGGCCCCCGAGGACATCGCCGAGCGGCTCGCCGTCTCCCCGGGCGATCTCTGCGTCCGCACCCACTACGAGTTCCTCGCCGACGGTCAGCCCGTCCAGCTCTCCGAGTCCTGGGAGCCGTTGGCCCTCACCGACGGCACCCCGATCGTGCTGCCGGAGCGGGGGCCGCTCGCGGGCAAGGGGGTCGTCGAGCGGATGCGGTCGATCGGCGTGGACGTCGAAACGTTGTCGAACTGCCGCGCCCGGCCCGGGCCGACCGGACACAGGCGAACCTGCTCGGCATCGGCGTCGGGGATCTCGTGCTCCGGATCGAGCGGACCATCTACGACACCGGCGGGCGGCCGGTGGAGACCGCCGACATCGTCGTTCCGGACGTCCGCCGGGAGGTCGTCTACGAGTTCGCGGTCGAGCGGGTCGAGCGGTAGCCGATGAGTCCCTTGTCCGCCAGGCTCGGGCTGCTGCGTGATCCGGACTTCGGCCGCCTCTTCGCCGCCACCGCCCTCGGCCAGCTCGGCGATCGCATCATCTTCCTGGCCCTGCCGTTGGTCGCGATCACGGCCCTGGACGCCGACGAGTTCCAGGTCGGCCTGTTGACGGCGGCGACGACGGCGGGCTCACTGCTCGTGGGACTGCCGGCCGGGGCCTGGGTGGACCGGGTGCGGAAGCGGCCGGTGATGATCGGCGCCGACCTCGCGCGGGCGCTGGTCCTGCTGACAGTCCCGGCGGCCTGGTGGGCGGGCCTTCTCACCCTCTGGTGGCTGTGCGCGGTCGCACTGGTCCACGGCGTGCTGACCGTCTACTTCGATGTCGCGTACGTCAGTTACCTCCCGCATCTGGTCGGCCGCGACCGCCTCGTCGAGGGGAACGCGAAGCTCTCGGCGATCCGCTCGGTCACCAGCATCGGCGGACCTGCGGTGGCGGGGCCGCTGGTCGGCGGTGTCGGCGCCCCCGCCACACTGGTGGTGAGTGCGGTCGGGATGACCCTCTCGGGGCTGCTCGCGATCGCTATCCGCCGGCGGGAGCAGCGGCCGCGGGCGGGCGAACGTCCCCGGCTGAAGCGGGACATGGCGGAGGGCCTGCGGTTCGTCCTCGGGCATCCCACTCTCCGCGCCCTCATCCTCGGGGACGCGATATTCAACCTCTTCCTGGTCATGTACCAGGCCATGCTGCTGGTCCGTCTGGAGAGGGCGATCGGGCTTTCGTCCTTCGGTATCGGCCTCGTTCTGTCGGGGATGGGGTGCGGTGCGCTGCTGGGCGCGCTGCTGGCGACCAGGGTCTCGAGACGGCTCGGGCAGGGCCGGGTCATCTGGCTCGCGCCACTGGTCACCTGTCCGCTGACCGGGCTGATGCCGTTGGCGCGCCCTGGCTGGAGCGTGGGCGTGGCCGCGATCGGGCTCGCGGCTCTCTCCCTGGGCGGGGTCGTCCGCGTGGTCGCGCAGGCGAGCCTTCAGCAGGCCCTCACCCCGGACCGGCTGCTGGGCCGGATGAGCGCGACCGCCCGTTTCGTGTCCTGGGGTGGCATTCCGCTGGGCGGCCTCCTCGGCGGCGCCTCGGGCTCGGTGTTCGGCGCGACGGCCACGCTGTGGATCGGGGCCGCGGGAATGACGCTGAGCGCCCTTCCGACCGTGCTGTCGCCGCTGCGAGGGCGGGCCATCGCCACAATCGGGCGAAGCGACGGCGATACGACGATCAGCCCGTGGTCCGGCGCATAACGTCCGCGCCATGGGCGTCACCCCACACCAGGACTCCCTGCACGAGATCTTCCAGCAGGACACCGAGCTGCTCGTCACCGCCATGCAGAGGCTCCTCGGCCTCTCCACGTCCGACCGGTCGTGGCGATCACCCCGGCGACGCGGGCGGCTATGCGGGTGGTGACCGTGGACCGTGGCGATTTCCACGCAGGCATCGCCGTCACCTCCGCCGCCCGCACGCTTCGCCGGCGGTGACACGGCGTCCTGAGCGGCGGTTCTCCATAGCCGGGTTCGATCGCTACCCCGGTGTCACCAGCCGGGCCTCGTAGGCGAACACCGCTGCCTGGGTGCGGTCGCGTAGGCCCAGCTTGACCAGGATGCGGCTGACGTGGGTTTTGATCGTGGACTCGGCCACCACCAGGCGCTCGGCCATCTCCGCGTTCGAGAGGCCCTGGGCGATCAGGATCAGGACCTCCGTCTCGCGGTCGGTGAGGTCGCCGTAGGACGCGTGGGCCGTGGACATCAGGCGTGGGGTGCCGGAGAGTTTGGAGAACTCCGTGATCAGGCGTTTGGTGACCGAGGGTGCGAGGAGGGCCTCGCCTGCCGCCACGACTCGTACGCCGTCGGCCAGTTGGCGGGCCGAGGCGTCCTTGAGGAGGAAGCCCGAGGCGCCCGCGCGCAGGGCCTGGTAGACGTACTCGTCGAGATCGAAGGTCGTCAGGACCAGGACCTTCGACGTGGAGTCGGCGGCCACGATCTCCCTCGTCGCCTCGATGCCGTTCAGTTGAGGCATGCGGATGTCCATCAGGACCACGTCGGGGGCGAGTTCACGGACGCGGTCCACCGCCTCACGGCCGTTGACCGCCTCGCCGACGACCTCGATGTCCGGCATCGCGTTCAGCAGGACCGAGAAGCCCTCGCGCACCATCATCTGGTCGTCCGCGATCAGTACGCGGATGGTCATGCATCACCTTCGGTAGGGGTGGCGGCCGGCAGGAAGACCGTCACCTCATAGCCTCCCTCGGCCGTCGGGGCCGCTGTCATGTCGCCGTTCAGCATCGACACGCGTTCCCGCATACCCGTGATGCCGTGGCCGGCGCCGGGAGAGGGCTTGAGGAGGGCGGGCTGGGGCGGGGGACCGTTGACTATGCGCAGACCGAGTCCGCCGAGGACATAGCCGATCTCCACCCGCGCGGGCGCGCCCGGCGCATGGCGCAGGGTGTTGCTCAGCGCCTCCTGGACTATGCGGTACGCCGACAGCTCGACGCCCTGAGGGAGTTCACGGACCGCGCCGGTCACCGCCTTGTCGACGGTCAGGCCCGCCTCCCGCACATTGGCGAGCAGCCTGTCCAGGTCGGCGAGGGTGGGCTGCGGGGCGTCCGGGGCCTCGTAGTCCTCGGCGCGGACCACGCCCAGGACCCGCCGCAGCTCGGTGAGCGCCGCCACCGCGTTCTCCCGGATCGTGGCGAACGCCTTCTCCAGCTCCGGCGGCGGGTTCTCCACCCGGTACGGGGCGGCCTCCGCCTGGATGGCGACGACGGACATGTGGTGGGCCACCACGTCGTGCAGTTCGCGGGCGATCGTGGTCCGTTCTTCGAGGAGCGTGCGCCGGGAACGCTCGTGTGCCGTCTCCGACTGCTGGGCGGTCACCGTCTGTTCGGCCTCCCGGCGGATCTGCCGGACGGTGACGGCCAGCAGGGCTATCGCGGAGACGACCAGCATCGAGCCGACGTCGTTGGTGTAGTGGGCCCCGCCGAGGACCGAGACGAACGCGAACCCGTAGAACGCGGTGATCGCCCACATCCAGGCCGCCGTGCGCGGACGGGTGCGGACCGCGACGACCGTGAGCACCACCAGGTGGGAGATGAAGTTGCCCATCGTCCACGGCCAGTCGTCCCAGGATCTGTCCAGCAGGGTGCCGGCCCAGCTCGCGACGAGCGACAGCCAGAAGGCGGCGACCGGCCGCGCCAGCGTCAGCAGTACCGGCGCCAGCACGACCAGACCGGACAGCAGGGCCCCGGCCGATCCCAGCGAGCGGTCCGCGGCGGTCGCCAGCAGCGCCACCCCGCCGGCCGCGGCCACCGCGAGATGCGGGGTCCAGGCCGCGTACTCCCGCCACCGCACAGGGAGGTGGCGGACGAACGGGCGGTCGATGCTCATCCGGGGCAACGGCCGGTAGGCGAAGGCATCCTGGAACAGGTCCTGCCGCAGCCTGCGCAGGGCGTCCAGCGCCGCCCGGATCTCCGGGCTGCGCGGCTTGTACGGCTCGAACGCGCTGTCCGGTGGCTCCGGTGGCATCGACTGCGTCTGGGTCGTCTCGGTCACGTACACGACGGTATGCGGCGGGCAGGGTCACCGTCGTCACCAGTGAGACGGGTCCTTCGACGTCCCTCTCAGGTACTACGAGGGGCACCACCAGGGGTCCGGCGCCGTCAGTATCCCGACGGCCGCACCAACCCCGACTCGTACGCGAACACCGCCGCCTGGGTACGGTCCCTGAGGCCCAGCTTCACCAGGATGCGGCCCACATGGGTCTTCACGGTCTGCTCGGCGACGACCAGCCGTTCGGCGATCTCCGCGTTCGACAGGCCTTGCGCGATCAGTGCGAGGACCTCCGTCTCGCGCTCGGTCAGATCACCGACGCGTGTCTTCAGCGGGGCGCGCACCCTGCCGCCGTCCAACTGGGAGAACTGGGCGATCAGCCGCCGGGTGATGCCGGGCGCGAGCAGCGCGTCGCCGGCCGCCACCACCCGGACCGCCTCGGCGAGCTTGTCGGCGGACGCGTCCTTGAGCAGGAACCCGGACGCCCCGGCACGCAACGCCTCGTACACGTACTCGTCCAGGTCGAAGGTGGTCAGCACCAGCACCTTGATGTCCGGGCGTTCGCCGACGATCCGGCGGGTGGCCTCGATGCCGCCGAGTTCGGGCATGCGGATGTCCATGAGGACGACGTCCGGGGTGAGTTCGGCGACCTTCGCCACCGCGTCCAGCCCGTCCACCGCCTGGCCCACCACCTCGATGCCGGGCTGGGCGTTCAGCAGCACGGTGAAGCCCTGCCGGACCATCTGCTGGTCGTCGGCGATGACCACGCGGATGGGGTTACCGGGGTGACTGGAGGGACTGCTGCTGCTCGTCATACGGGGTCGTCCTTCGGATCAGGGGCGTCGGTGGCGGGGGCCGGGGCGTAGAGGTGCGCCATGCCCTCGGCGGGTGTGGTGGCCGGGAGCCGTGCGAAGACCTGGTAGCCGCCGTCCGGCCGGCGTTCCGCCGTCAGCGCGCCGCCCAGCATCGCCGCCCGCTCCCGCATGCCGAGCAGTCCGTGCCCGGCACCCGGCGACGCCGGGGCGGGCCGGGTCGGCCGGGTGTTGCCGACCCCCACCAGCAGCCCGTACGACATGTACTCGATCTCGACACGGGCGGTGGCCCCCGGTGCGTGCCGCAGGACGTTGCTCAGTGCCTCCTGCACGATGCGGTACGCCGACAGCTCCACGCCCGGCGGCAGCGGGCGGCGCTCGCCGACGATCCGTGAGGTGACGGTCAGACCGGCCGCGCGGGTGTTCTCGACCAGCGTGTCCAGCCGGTCCAGGGTGGGCTGCGGGCTGTGCGGGCCGGGACCGGCGTCGTCGGGCGCGTCCTCGTCGGGGCTCTCCGAGCGCAGCACGCCCAGGACTCTGCGCAGTTCGGTCAGCGCCTCCAGCGCGTTGTGCCGGATGCCGTCGAGGTTCTCCCGCAGCTCGTCCGGCGGGTTCTCCACAAGGTGTGGAGCGACCTGGGCCTGGATGGAGATGACGGACATGTGGTGGGCGACCACGTCGTGCAGCTCGCGCGCGATACGGCTGCGCTCCTCCAGCAGGGTGCGCCGGGCCCGCTCCTCGGCGGTGAGCGTGGCCTGGTGGCCGAGTTCCGCGCGTGCCTCGCGACGGCCGCGCAGGGCGATGCCGAGCATCACGACGACCGTGGACAGGGCGATGGTGAGAATCCCGGTGGGCTGATAGTGGGCACCGCCCCACAGGCCCTCGAGGACGTAGGTGACCAGTGCGGTCAGAACCAGCGCCTCCAGGGACATCCGGGTGCGGACCCGCAGCGCGAGCAGCAGCAGTACGAGCAGTTGGGCGATGATCCCGGCCGAGGTCCAGGGCCAGGTGAACTCGACGTCGGGGTCCCGGCTCAGCAGGCCGTGCAGCACGACGGCGCCCACCAGTGAGGCCCCGGTCGACAGCCACCACGCCGGAATGGGCCGCCACAGCGCGAGGACCACCGCGCCGCCCTTCGCGAGCGCGATCAGGAAGGCCCACCCGAATCCCAGATGTCCGTTGTTCCGGAGCTGGGCCACGTCGCCGAGCGTGATGCCGAGCGCGGCGAGACAGACCACGCCGTGCGGCAGCCACCGCAGCCATACGAACGCGGGGAGCGGGTCCGCCCTGACCGTGCACAGATCGTCGCGCAGGATCCGCAGCCCGAGCAGGACGCGGTCCGCGTACGCCCGCCGGCTCCCCGTTTCCGTCACAGCGGCCAGCCTAGACACGGCGGCCTCCGATCGGCGTCGCCCGATCGGACGAGCGGTGCGTCCGGACGATGCGCGAGGGGTTGCGGCGGCCTCCGGTCCGCTCGTACGTGTGGAACGCCGTCCAGCAGACGGCGAGCGCCAGGGCGAAGACCGGAAGCCACATCAGGCGGGCCGCGACCCAGGTGAGTTGGTCGGGTGGTGTGTGGAGGCCGGGGAGGTGGCCGAACAGGAGGCCCGTGGCGGTGGTCGCCATCAGAGCTGTCTGGTGCCACAGGAAGATCGTCATCGCGGAGAGGTTCACGAAGGCCACCGCCGCCCAGGCAAGCGGGCGACGCATGGCATGGCGCAGCCGCTCGCGCAGGAGCAGGGCCAGGCCGCACTGTGCCAGCCCGAAGGTGACGGCGGCCAGGGTGGGCGGGTCGAGGTTGGAGACGGAGGTGCCGGGGACGCCGACCATCGAGGCCGGGTAGCCCGCGCACGCGATGAGCCCGGCCGTCGCCGCCGTACCGCCGACGAGCAGGACCCAGCCCGCGCGCGGGTGGTCCAGTTCGCCGCGCGTCCAGGCGGCGCCCAGGGTGTACGGCACCAGCCAGCCCGCCGCCAGGTTCACCCAGCCGACGCCGGGCGCGGCGCCGAAGCCGAAACGGAGAAGGTCCACGTGGAGGACGACTGCCAGCGGCCACAAGGGGTTGAGCCGGGCGACAAGCGGGGTCGCCGCCGTCAGTGCCGCGAAGACCACCAGGAACCAGAGGGGGGACAGGGCGAGTTTGGCGAGGGTGTGGACGGTGGTGAAGTCGGTGCCGGAGAGCAGGAGGGCGGTCGTGGCGATGGTCCAGAGGGTCAGGACCGCGGCGACCGGCTTGAAGAGACGGGACAGACGGGACTTCAGCCAACGGTGGTAGGGGGTGCCGTTGGCCTGGGCGGTGGTGTAGCTGCGGGTGGCGACATGGCCGCCGACCAGGAAGAACACGGCCAGGGTCTGGAAGAGCCAGGAGATCGGGGCCAGCCAGGGCAGATGCTGGAGGGGGCTGCTGGCGTGCAGCCTGCCGCCGTCCGCCACCAGTGCGGTGACCAGCCAGTGGCCGAGGACCACGCCGAGGACGGCGAACGCGCGGAGGGCGTCCACTGCGCGGTCCCGGTCGGGTGGGGTGGTGGTGTCGATGCGGTGGGCGAGATGACGTATGCGGTTCGGGAGCCGGGTCGGCGGCTTAGGCACGGGTGACCTCCGTTGTCTCGCCGAGGACGATCCGGGCGAGGTTGGCCAGGGAGGCCGAGCCCGGGGCGAAGTAGTCGCTGTGGCCGCCGGGGCCCGCCGCGAAGACGCGGGCGCCGAAGGGTGGGGACACGGGGTCGGTGCCGAAGCCGACGGTCGTGCCGAAGAGGTCGGCGTGAACGTGCGGGACCTCGGCTATCCAGTCGTCAGCGCCTCGGGCCGCCCAGATGCGGGCGGACGTGTGCAGGGCAGCGGCCGTGTCGGCGCCGGTGCCGGGGCTGCCGACCAGCGCGATGTCGGTGACACCGAGGCCGGTGAGGGTGGGGGCGGTTCGGGCGCAGACCACCGTGCCGTAGGAGTGGCAGAGGAGGGAGACGGCCGCCGGCTCGGGGGCGGTGAGGGTGTGGACTTCGTGGATGAACTCGCGGAGCCGCGGGGCCGCTTGGCCGGCCCGGCCCGGGGTGAGGGCGGCGGTGCTGATCGTGGCGGGGGTCTGGTAGCCGAGCCAGGCGACGACGGCGGTTCGGGTACGTGGGTGCTCGTGAGCGAGGCGTCGGTAGAGGGCCTCGGCCGCGGTGTGGAAGCGGGCGTAGGTGTCGAGGGTGGTGTCCGAGCCGGGGACGAGCACGGCGACGCGGGTGGCGTGCGCCAGGTCGCCGAAGACCTCGGTGGCTCGGCCGGTTCCTCGCGCGTCGAAGTGGAGGAGGTGGCGGGAGGGGGAGGCGAGGGCGCGGTCGGCGGCGGCGCGGGAGACGTCACCGTGGGCTGCGGCCATGCGGGCCGCTTCGGTGGCGTTCTCGCGGTTGGCTTTGTAGGCGGTGGTGAGGGTGGCCGGGGTGAGGGGTGTGGTGAGGGCGGCCGGGGGCGGGGCGGGGATCTGGGGCCGGGTGGCCGCGGAGAGGGGCAGGACCACGGCCGCGGTGAGGAGCGCGGCGAGCGTGGTGCGGCGCAGTCTCTGGCGCCGACCCCCGCGCCCTCGAACAGCCCTCTCCCGCTCCCCCGTCGCCCCCGTCATGGTCGGCCCTCCCCGCTCAGCTCGCCCGGCCCTCGGGCTTGTGATCGGGAAATTACGGATCGGGCGGTGTCGTTCGCGTCCCACCAGGGAGCTCACCTGGGAGGTAGCTCTCAGGTACTACGGGTATGCGGGGGACGGCTCAGGGTGAGTAAGGGCGGGAGGCCGTCACCAAGCCAGTTGGGCGAGCTCCTCCGCAACGACCGCGCAGGCGTCCGCCGCCGGGTCGATCAGGGGGAAGTGGCCGACGTCCTCCAGCAGCGTCAGGCCCACCACCTCGCCCGCCTTGGCCGCCGCGTCCGCGTAGGACTCGGCGACCGCCTGCGGGACGTCGATGTCCGTGCGGCCCTGGACGAGGGTGGTCGCGATGCCCGTGGGGAGCAGCAGCGCCGGGTCGGCGTAGCGTCGTCGGTCGGTGAAGCGGTCGTCGCCGCCGAGGAGTTGGAGTGCCGCATGGTCGCAGACCGCCAGCTTCTCCGCCACATCGAGGTCCGCGATCGGGGCCAGCGCCACCACGCCTCGCAGCATCGGCGGGCCGGAGGTGCGCCATGCGGCGTCCGCCGGGAGGACATGCCGGGCCGCCGCCCACAGCGCCAGATGGCCGCCCGCCGAGTGGCCGGTCAGGACCGTGCGGCGCAGGTCCGCCTGGGGCAGTGCCTCGCGGGCCAGTGCGGGCAGGGCGTCCAGCGCCGCCGCGATGTCGTCGAAGGTGTCCGGCCAGCGGCCGGCCACCGGGGCCGAGCCGCCCTGCGCGGGGAGCGTCGTGCCGCGCCGGTACTCGACGTTGGCCACCGCGAAACCGCGCCGGGCCAGGAAGTCGGCGAAGGGGGTGATGTGGCCACGGTCGTACGGCGCCCGCCATGCGCCCCCGTGCAGGACCACGACCAGCGGGGCCACCGTCTCGTCACCGCGCGGGACGTAGAAGTCGATCACCTGGTCGGGGTGGTCGCCGTAGGCCGCCGTGGCGTCGGGCGCGACGTGCGGGTGGGAGAAGGCCGACTCCTCCTCGGCGGCGGCCCGTACTGCTGCGGCGTCGTCCGGCATGCTCCAACCTCTCAGCGGCGATGGGGGTACCTCCCAGGCTTTCGGCACTGGGGGAGGAATTGGCGGACCAGGTGGGGAACTCGGCCGTTGGCCGGGACGGTATCAGGCCGGTGACGTGCGGGGACACGTGGATGTCACGCACGGTGAGGATTGCTCGGTTCTGTACCGTCCCGGCCCTTCCGGCACCGGTCGCCATGTCTCCAAGTCGCTAGCCGGCAGCGGCCCCCACGACCTCCCCGAGCACCCGCGCCGCCCGTTCCACGTCCGCGAAACCGACGTACAGCGGGGTGAAGCCGAAGCGGAGGACGTCGGGATGCCGGAAGTCCCCGACCACCCCGCGCTCGATCAGCCGTTTCATCACGTCCCCGGCGTCGGGGCAGCGCAGCGCGATCTGGCTGCCGCGCTCCCCGTGCGCCACCGGGGTCACGCACTCGACGCGGCCCGCCGGCAGATACGTCTCGACGCACTCCAGGAAGAAGTCCGTGAGGGCCAGGGACTTGGCGCGTACGGCCGCCACCGGCACCTCGTCCCAGACCTCCAGCGCCGCCTCCAGGGCCAGCATGGAGAGGATGTCCGGGGTGCCGACGCGGCCGCGCACCGCGCCTGCGGCCGGTTCGTACGCCGATCGCATCCCGAAGGGCTCGGCGTGCGAGTTCCAGCCGGGCAGGGGCGAGTCGAAGCGGTCCTGGAGGTCGCGGCGGACGTACAGGTACGCGGGTGAACCCGGGCCGCCGTTCAGGTACTTGTAGGTGCAGCCGACCGCCAGGTCGACCCGGTGCTCGTCGAGGCCGACCGGCAGCGCGCCCGCGCTGTGGCACAGGTCCCAGACGGCCACGGCGCCGGCCGCGTGGATCGCGGCGGTGAGGGACGGCAGGTCGTGCAGCCGGCCCGTGCGGTAGTCGACGTGGTTGAGCAGGACGGCGGCGGTACGGTCGCCGAGCGCGGTGCGCACGTCCGCCGGCGCCACCGGCCGCAGCGTACGGCCGGTGAGCCGGGCCGCCGACTCGGCGATATAGCCGTCGGTGGGGAAGGTGGTCGCGTCGACGAGGATCTCCGTACGCCCGTCCCCCGCCAGCCGTACCGCACCCACAAGTGCCTTGAAGACGTTGACACTTGTGGAGTCGCCGACCACGATCTGCCCGGCCGCCGCGCCGACCAGCGGGGCGATCCGGTCGCCGATCCGCTCCGGCGCCGTCCACCAGCCGCTCTCGTCCCAGGAGCGGATGCGCAGCTCGCCCCACTGCCGCCGGACGACGTCCTCGACGCGGCCGGGGACGTGCGCGGGCAGTGCGCCCAGCGAATTGCCGTCCAGGTAGACGCCCGCGGCGTCAGCCGGATGATCGGACACAGTGTCGAGGACGAAACGGGAGCGCACCCCGGCGAGCTCGTCCTCCGCGTCCAGTTTCTCTGCCCTCAGGGCCAGTTCAGACATGGGACCTCGCCGTCCACAGCTCCGGGAACACGTTCTTGCGGGCGCGCTTCTCCAGCCAGGCGACCCCGGCCGAGCCGCCGGTGCCGGACTTCGCGCCCATGGCCCGGCGCGTGGCAACCAGGTGGTCGTTGCGCCAGCGCCAGACGAGTTCGGCGACGTCGGTCAACGCCTCGCCGAGCCGGGCCAGTTCGGCGTACCCGTCGCCCGAGTAGACGGTGGCCCAGGCCGCCTCGACGGCGTCCGAGGCCTCGTACCGCCCGGACACGTCGCGCTGTAGCACGGCGTCCGGGATCGGGTGTCCGCGACGCGCGAGGAGCCGTACCACCTCGTCGTACAGGCTCGGCTCGTGCAGGGCCTTCTCCAGTTCCGCGTGGACGCGGGGGGCTCCGCGGTGCGGGACGAGCATGGACGCGGACTTCTCACCGAGCAGGAACTCCATCCGCCGGTACATCGCCGACTGGAAGCCGGATCCCTCGCCGAGGGCCGAGCGGTAGGAGTTGAACTGGGCGGGGGTGAGCTGGCCGAGGGGCTTCCAGGAGGCGTTGAGAGCCTCCAGTTCGCGGGTGGACCGCTTGAGCGCGGCGATCGCGGTGGGGACGTCGTCGCCGCGCAGGGCGGTCGCCGCGGTCTCCCACTCGTGGACGATGACGGTGAACCACAGCTCCATGACCTGGGTCGTGACCAGGAAGACCATCTCTCCGGGATCGTCGGAGAGGGTGTGCTGGAGGTGGGTGAGCACGTCCGCCTTGACGTAGTCCTCGTACGGCGTCGTGCCCGCGAAGTCGAGATGCGGGGTCTCGGGCTCCGAAGCCTCGTGGGGCTGAGCCTGAAGGGACATCGCTGTCTCCTGTTGTGTACTCCGGGTAGCGGTCCGCCCCTGCCGTTCTCGACACGGGGGCCCCGGTCCCCACCGGCATCTTCCGCAACGTACCCCCCACACGGCAAGGTCCGCCTGCTGCCAGACGGGCCACACCGGTCCCCAGCGGGGCGTATCACCCGGTCGGCAGAGCGGCGGTGGCAGACTGGCGCCATGACGACGCACAAGAACCTGCTCGGCGGCCCGGAGCCGACCTACCTGCCGGAGAACGAAGAGGCGTACCGCCTGCTGAGCGAGGAGTCGCTGGCTCCGGTCGAGGTGGCGGCGAGGTTCCCGACCTTCTCGCTGGCCTGGGCGCTGCTCGCCGACGACGCGTTCGAGCGCGGCGCGGTCGTCGAGTCGTACGCCTACGCACGCACCGGCTACCACCGTGGGCTGGACGCCCTGCGCCGCGCCGGGTGGAAGGGACACGGCCCCATCCCCTGGGACCACCGGGCCAACCGCGGCTTCCTGCGCTGCCTCGCCGGGCTCGCCCGGGCCGCCGGTGAGATCGACGAGAAGGACGAGAAGGAGCGGTGCTGGCAGTTCCTCCAGGACAGCAGCGCTGAGGCGTACGCGGAGCTGAAGGGATAGCCCAGCCGTGGGCAAGGGGAGGCAGGGCTCTACCGGCCCTCCGCCTCCAGTGGTGGCGAGGTCACGTTTCCGTGGGTGCGGCATTCCGGGCGTACACAGCCCGGGGCCGGCCTGCGGACCAGTGCGAACGCCAGGGCCGACCCCACCACCAGCACCCCCGCGCAGATCGGCATCGCCCGGTGGAACGCCGCGTTGAACGCCGCGGGTGACCGATAGGCCTCCGGGCCCATGCCCGCGAGCAGCGGCAGTGCCGCCACCGCGATCAGGCTCGCCGCGCGGGCCGCCGCGTTGTTGATGCCGCTGGCGATACCCGCCCGGGACGTGTCCACGGAGGCGAGGACGGAGGCGGTGAGCGGGGCCACCAGGGTGACCATGCCGGTGCCCATGACCAGGACCGCCGGGAGGACGTCGGTCAGGTAGTTCGCGTGCTCGCCCACCCGCAGCATCAGCAGCATCGCCGTGGCGCAGAGCAGGGGGCCGACGGTGAGCGGGAGCCGGGGGCCGATGCGGTCCGCGAGGGCGCCCGAGCGGGCCGAGAAGAGAAGCATCAGCGCGGTGGTGGGGAGCAGGGCCGTGCCGGCGGCCAGTGCCGAGTAGCCCGCCACCACCTGGAGTTGGAGCGCGGTGAGGAAGAAGTAGCCGCCGAAGGCCCCGTACACGCACAGGGTGACCACGTTCAGCGCCGAGAACTGGCGGGAGGCGAAGATGTCCAGCGGGAGCATCGGGTCCCGGCGGCGCTTCTCGACGTACACGAAGGCCACACCGGTCGCGACGCCCGCGATGGCCAGCAGTGACGTGGTCCCGGCCTCGATCAGCGCGTAGGTCACGAAGCCGAGTGACAGGGCGGCCAGCACCGCGCCGAGCACGTCGAAACGGCCGTGGGCGCGGCCGTCCGCGGACTCCGGGACATGGCGCAGGGCGACGGGGACGCAGAGCAGGGCCAGCGGGACGTTCAGCAGGAACACCCAGCGCCAGCCGGGGCCGTCCACCAGCCAGCCGCCCAGGAACGGGCCGATGGCCGCGCCGATGCCGCCGAAGCCGGACCAGAGGCCGACCGCTTTCGCCCGGTCGTCGGGGTGGAAGGAGGCCTGGATGAGGGCGAGGGAGCCCGGTGTGAGGAGGGCGCCGCCGATGCCCTGGAGGGCGCGGGCGGCGATCAGGACGATGTCGTTGGGGGCCAGGCCGCAGAGCAGGGAGGCGGCCGCGAACCAGACGACCCCGATCACGAAGATCTTCCGGCGGCCGAACTGGTCGCCGAGCGAGCCGCCGAGCAGGATCAGCCCGGCCAGCGTCAGCATGTACGCGTTGACCGTCCACTGCAGGGCCGAGAGGCTGGTGTCCAGGTCACGGCCGATGCGGGGCAGGGCGACGTTGACGACCGTCGAGTCCAGCAGGGCCATGCTGGAGCCGAGGATCGTGGTGAACAGGATCCACTTGCCCTGCGATGAGGCCAGCCGGACGTCGGGCATGGTTCAAGGTATACAGCGGACCCGGCGCCGTAGACAGCCGTCGGCAGACGCCGGGCCCATACCGTAATACGGCTTACTTGATCTTGTTACCCGCCGAGCGCAGGTTCTGCGTGGCCTCGACGACACGCGCGGCCATGCCCGCCTCGGCCAGCTTGCCCCAGGTGCGCGGGTCGTAGGTCTTCTTGGAGCCGACCTCGCCGTCGACCTTCAGGACACCGTCGTAGTTCTTGAACATGTGGTCGGCAACCGGACGGGTGAAGGCGTACTGGGTGTCCGTGTCCAGGTTCATCTTCACGACGCCGTTCTCCAGCGCGGTGGCGATCTCCTGCTCGGTGGAGCCGGAGCCGCCGTGGAAGACGAAGTCGAACGGCTGGGAACCGGCCGGCTTGCCGAACTTGGCGGCCACACCGTCGGCCAGCTCCTTGAGCAGCTCGGGGCGGAGCACGACGTTGCCCGGCTTGTACACGCCGTGCACGTTGCCGAAGGAGGCGGCCAGCAGGTAGCGGCCCTTCTCGCCCAGGCCCAGGGCCTCGGCGGTGCGGATCGCGTCCTCGACGGTGGTGTAGAGGGAGTCGTTGATCTCGTGGGAGACGCCGTCCTCCTCGCCACCGGTCGGGGTGATCTCGACCTCGAGGATGATGTTGGCCGCGCGGGCCTGCTCAAGCAGCTCCTGCGCGATGGCCAGGTTGTCCGCGAGGGTCTCGGCGGAACCGTCCCACATGTGCGACTGGAACAGCGGGGTCAGACCGGCCTCGACGCGCTTCTTGGAGATCGCGAGCAGCGGACGTACGTACCCGTCGAGCTTGTCCTTCGGGCAGTGGTCGGTGTGCAGCGCGATGTTGACCGGGTACTTCTCGGCGATGACGTGCGCGAACTCGGCGAGCGCGACCGCGCCGGTCACCATGTCCTTGCTGTACTGACCGCCGAGGAACTCGGCACCACCGGTAGAGATCTGGACGATGCCGTCGCTCTCCGCCTCCGCGAAGCCGCGCAGCGCCGCGTTCAGGGTCTGGCTCGAGGTGACGTTGATTGCCGGGTAGGCGAACCTGCCTGCCTTCGCCCGGTCGAGCATCTCGTTGTAGACCTCGGGGGTTGCGATGGGCATCTGTCCGCTCCTTGACTGTGCGGGTCGGCGTACTGCTGTTTCTCTACGGCCCTGACCTAGACCTTGAGGTACGACGTCATCGTCGTCCCCATCTTTCCAGACATGAACCGATGCTCCGGGCGCCGGTCGAATCCGGGTCAATCCCACTCGTCGACCGGGGTGTCAGTCCAGCCCCAGTTCATCCTTCGAGAAGGCGAACAGATACGGCACACCCGCGCCTTCGCGGATCTTCTCGTCGGCGCCGGTGGCCCGGTCGACGATGGTCGCGACGGCGACGACCTCGGCGCCGGCCTCGCGCACGGCCTCGACGGCGGCGAGCGGGGAGCCGCCGGTGGTGGAGGTGTCCTCCACGACGAGCACCCGCCGGCCCTTGATCTCCGGCCCCTCCACCCGGCGCTGCAGCCCGTGCGCCTTCGCCGCCTTGCGGACGACGAAGGCGTCGAGGCGGCGGCCCCGCGCGGCGGCCGCGTGCAGCATCGCGCCGGCGACCGGGTCGGCGCCCATGGTGAGGCCGCCGACGGCGTCGTACTCCAGGCCGTCGGTCAGGTCGAGCAGCACCTGCCCGACCAGCGGGGCGGCCTCACCGTCGAGGGTGATGCGGCGGAGGTCGACGTAGTAGTCCGCCTCCAGCCCCGACGACAGGGTCACCTTGCCGTGCACCACGGCCTTGTCCTTGATCTGTTGCAGCAGCTCAGCGCGTACGTCCGTCATGCCGACCAGCTTAGAGGCGCGTCCAGCTCCAGGTGGTCGTGGCTTCCAGCGGCTCCAGCGGGGTGACGAGACGGGGGAGCGTGTTGAGGCCGTTCGGCGGACCGGTCTGCGGCTCCACGCACACGGCCGCCTCCTGCTCGTCGTAGACCACGACCCACTGCTCACGGCTGGTGACCTTCAGCTCCAGCTGTCCCGGCCAGGTGAGGGTGACGTCGACGCCGTCGGGCATGCCGAAGCAGTCGTCCCAGGGGCCGGGCTTGGGGTCGATGCGGTTGCCGGTGGGCAGATGGTCCGCGCCGCGCTCCTCCTGCCAGGCCGGGGTGAAGTCGACCTGGGCGTCCTGGCCGCCGAGGTTGCGGTTGAACCAGGGATGCCAGCCGATCTGCGCCGGGAAGGAGTCGTCGTACGTCTCCACGGCCATGGTCAGCGTCAACGAGTCCTCGGTGAGCCGCACGGCGTGCGTGACACGGGCGGGGTGCGGCCAGGGGTCGCCGAGTTCGCACGTGATCACCGCCTCGTCCGCCGAGCGGCGCGCGGTGCGCCAGGCGCCGTCGCGGGCGGTGCCGTGGATGGCGTGCGGTGGGGAGTTGAGGGGCATCTGGACGACGTTGGCGCCGTCCAGGAAGCGGCCGTCCCGGATACGGCCGCACCACGGCACCATCGGGAAGCAGCCGAAGCGCTCGCCCTGGCGGAGGAGTTCGAGGGAGCCGACTTCCAGTCCCGCGATACGGCCGCCGTTGCCGGGGTGCAGATGGAGGGTGGCGTCGCCTGCGGTCAGCGTGATGTCTTCGTTACTCACGGGATGACAGTACTGACTCGGCTGCGGGCAGTCGTGCCGGGGCGTCAGCGGCGTCTGCGCAGCGCCCTCGTCACCACGATCGCCGACGCCAGTGCCAGCGCCGCCGCCGGTGCGGCCCACCGCAGTGCCGAAGCCGCCGCCACCGTCTGCGGTGCCGGCACCGGCGCATAGCGGCCGCGGGGCGGTGCGTGGTCGACCTCCTCCGCGCTGCGGCCGATCATCGTGCGGCGGGCGTGGGCCGCCTCGGCGAAGATCTCGGGCAGCGGCTCCTCGACCGGTTCGGGCGCCAGGGACGGCGGCGGGACCTCCGTCTCGAAGATCGACACCGGTTGGTCCGGGGGCTCGGGCCGCGCCTCCCCCAGGCCCTCCACAAAACGGTTCAGCAGCCTTGTCGCCGCCGACTCCACCGCCTCCGCCGGCAGTTCCGCGGCCCGCCCGTCGGCGGAGGCCGTACCGGTCACCGTGACCTCGCAGCCCTCGTCCGTGTCCGCGAGGCGGAGCGTGAGCGCCAGCTTCACCGTGCCGGTGCCGCGGGCCTCGGTGGCGTCGCCGTCGACCGCGTAGGAACCGTCGTCACGGGCGCTGACGCGCAGGGACCCCCGGTAGGTGATGGAGTGGCTGCCGATACGGACCTTGACGCGGCCGGTGCCGGGGGCGGCACCCGCGTCCTGCTGGAGGCCGGGGACCGCCCTGGCGACCCGCGCGGGGTCGGCCAGCGCCCCCCTGAGCCGCGAGGCCGGGGCCGGGACGTACACCTGGTGCTCCATGCCGACTGAGCCTACCCACGAGTTGGGCCGGTATACCCTCCTCGACGCACGGCACGCGGCCGGGGCGTGGGCTCCTCCGGGGCGGCTCAGTACCGCGGATCCACCAACGTGGAAGCCGGCAGTCCCGTCACCGGCGCCTCCAGCGCGTCCCTCTCCAGTCCCCGCTCCGTCAGTGTCCGCAGCCGCGGACCGTCGGCCGACAGCCGTAGCCGCGGCGCGCGCGGACCCTCCGTCGCCAGGACGAAGCCCCAGTCGTGCGGGGCCCTGGACTCGCCCGCCGAGCGGTCGGGGCCCGCGGCGAACCCGGGGTCGTGGCCCAGGACCCGGTAGGGGGTCGTGGCCAGGCCGGCGGCCCGTATGGTCGCCGCCACCGTCCAGAAGACGCGGGGGCGGCCCTGGACCGGGCCGGCGTGCGCGACCAGGCGGCCGCCGGGGGCGAGGGCGCGGCGGGCCAGGCCGTAGAACTCCTCGGAGTACAGCTTGGTGCTGGCCGTGATGCCGGGGTCGGGCAGATCGGCGATCACCACGTCGTACGCGGCGAGCGGCGCGGCCCGGCGCAGCCAGCAGAAGGCGTCGGCGGTGACCACGTGGACGTGCGGGTCGTCGTAGACGTGGCCGTTGAGTGTGGAGAGGGCGGGGTCGTGGCGGGCGAGGCGGACCAGGCCCGCGTCGAGTTCGACGACGTCCACGCGGTCGACGCCGGTGTGCCGGAGCACCTCGCGGGCGGCCATGCCGTCACCGCCGCCGAGGATCAGCACGCGCGCGTGCGGGCCGTTCATCGCGGGGTGGACGAGGGCTTCGTGGTAGCGGCGTTCGTCGCGGCCGCCGACGCGCAGCCGCCCGTCGAGGAAGAGGTCGAGGGGACGGCCGTGGATGCCGCCGGTGAGGACGATCTCCTGGACGTCTGTCCGGAGGGCGACCCGGACGTCGTCGCCGTAGACCGCGTGCCGTGCGGCCCGTTCGAAGTCGTCGACGTGGACGGCGGCGGAGGCGAGGACGCCGAGGACGGTCACGTTGGCGACGAGGAGGGTCCAGCGGGCCCGGCGGGACAGGTCGCGGCGGAACAGGCCGAGGACCAGGGCGCCCCCGGCGACGACGTTGACCGTGCCGGTGAGCAGGGTGCCCGTCAACTGGCCGAGGAGGGGCAGCAGGAGGAAGGGGAAGGCCAGGCCGCCGACCAGCGCGCCGACGTAGTCCGCCGCGAACAGGTCGGCGACCGCGCCGCCCGCGTCCTGGCGGCGGATGCGCTGGATGAGCTCCATCAGCAGCGGCACCTCGGCGCCGATCAGCAGGCCGATGGCGAGGGAGAAGGCGACCAGGAGGCAGCGCGGCCCGGTCGACCACAGGCCGCCCCAGGCGCCGGTCCAGGCGAAGACGGCGTACAGCGCCATGGCGCTGCAGCCGCCGATCAGCGCCAGCGCGGCCTCCACCGCGCCGAATCCGGCCGCCGCCCGCCAGCGCAGCCGCTTCGCGACCAGCGAGCCGACGCCCATCGCGAAGACCATGACGGACAGCACGACGGAAGCCTGGGTGACCGAGTCGCCGATCAAGTACGAGGCGAGGGCGACGAGTTCGAGTTCGTACACCAATCCGCAGGCCGCGCAGACGAACACGCACGCGAGCACCAGGAACCGGCCCGTCCCCGGCCGCACGGGAAGCGGCGCGGGGGCGGCCCAGGGCGGCGGTGTGCCGGGTGGGGCGGGTGCGTGCGGATCGATCACTCTGCGACGTTACGTCACTCGCTCGGTACGCTTCGTCACCCACACGTGTGGAAAGCGGCCGCCCTTGACGCCCCGTTGGTTTATGTCACCCGGGGAGGGGCTGGGGCACCGGAACCCGTACGCCGACCCTCGTCCGGGTCGCCACCAATTGGCCGTCCTGCGGGTACGCGTGCCAGGTACGCCAGTGCACCTGGCCCTCGTGGCGCTGGGCGAGCAGCGCGGTGAACGCGTGCGGGCTGCCCGGGAAGACTCCGGCGAGGCCGTGCGGATGCTCGGAGACGAGGGCGAGCAGTTCCTGGGCGCGGCCGGCGAAGGAGCCGGGTGACAGCACCTCGACGCGGGCCGCGAACTCGTACTCCCAGTTGTTGACGCGCTTGGCGACGCCGAGCGGCAGGGGTGTGCTGGACCCCGGGATGCATGCCACCGTCTCCGAACAGCCGCCGCACTCCTCCTCCAGAAGCACCTGGTGGGACGCGCCCAGCAGTCTCAACTGCAGCTTCGCCCCGGACAGTTCCAGGTCCAGGGTGGCCAGGGCGGGCAGCGGTTCGCGACCCAGGGCCCAGGCGAGGTCGGCCGCGCGCGTATCGGTGTAGGTGGTGTTCAGGGTCGTGAGCATGGATCGGCTCCGCTAACACGCAAAAGGGGAGGAGTGTGGTCCGGCGCACCTCGGCCGACACCGGGAGATCGGCCCGGCCGGCCCGGCCGGGGGAGGGGTGTCGTCAGGACGTCCGAGGCGCCGCTTTGGTGATTTAGAGGGAATCATGAACTGTGGCGCTGCCACAGCGTTTTTACCCAACTTCGTGGGGTTTCCATCCCTCAGAGGGCTCCACAGCTCAACTGTTCAACGATGTTGTGCGCCCTGCTCCTTCCGGCGCACGCCGGGGCGCCCGGGGAGAGCTACCCGCTCTCCGGCCGGACCCCCGGTCAGCTGCCCCCGCCGCAGCCGCCCCCGCCGCCGCACGACGAGCCACCGCCGCAGGACGAGCCGCCCCCGCACGAGGAGTGCCCTCCGCCGCAGGAGTGACCCCCGTGTCCCCCGTGTCCCCCGTGACCTCCGTGCGAGGACGACGACCCCGAGTCCCCGGCCCACCAGCTGCCCGAGCTGTCGTAGGAGGAGCCGCCCCGGCCGACCCCGCCCTTGCGGGCCGCGGTCCGGACGATCACCAGGCAGATGATCGCGGCCACCACCACGATGAAGACGATGCCCATGGCGCCACCTTCTTTCGGTTCGCGCGGAGCGACCCCCCGTGGGCGCCCCGGTCGCCGCGTGAGCGCGGCGTGGACTGGGGATGCCCGGCCCTCCGGGCGACCAAAGCAGAGTTGAGGAACTCCAGAGGGTTCGGGTAGCACAACGGCCCCTGACCTGCATAAAGTTGCAGTTCAGGGGCCGTCCGCGCCTCACCGGGCCGTCTGTGGGCCGTCATCTCATGTAGTCGCTGACGGCCTCGCGGGGCGATGCTCCATGATGTCAGGGCCGCCGTGCCGCGCTTATCCGGTCCGGCGCGCTCAGGTGATGCTTTCCTTGTGCCCGTCGGGGAAGGTGCACGTGGGGCCGCGGTAGGGGCCTCCCTCGTTGACCGTTCCGCCCTGGCTCGTGCACTGTTCCGACGATATGGCCGGATACGTCGCCGCCTGTGCGGTGGCGGCGCCGACGGCGCTCACGCCGGCGAGGGTTGCTGCGGCGAGGGCAAGGCCTAGCAGTCGTCGTATACGCACGACTTTCTCCTCTCGAGTGTCCCTGGTTCGGTGCTTCGGGATGACCGGGGTGATGTCAGGGGCGCCCCCTTACTCAGAATGGGTGACGGTGAGCGGACCCGCGAGTCGTGGACCTCTGACCTGCAAGTTTCCAAGTTCAGCACGTGGAAAAGGCCCCTGCCCTGCACAGATTTGCAGACCAGGGGCCGTCCGAAGCTCACTTGGCCGTCTGTGGGCCGTGATCTCCGTCAGAGGGACGCTGAAACACGGTGTCGATGGCACGCCGGGCACGCTCGCGGCTGTCGGGCATGAGGTGGGCGTGCACCCGCAAGGTCAGCGCCGGATCGGCATGCCCCATGTACTCGCTGACGGCCTTGATGTTCTCGCCGGCGTCCAGCAACGCGGATGCGTAGAAGTGCCGGAGGGCGTGCATCCCGTGCTCGCGCGCCGACTCGTACTTGCCCTCGTCGTCCGCTTCCGGGATGCGTTGAAGTTGCTCCGCCACACCATGCCCCCTTGCGGCCATCCCGTCTTCGCCGGCGGAGCTGATCCGGCTACGGTCCGCCACCTGCGCCAGGCCATGCAACCGTGCGGCCAGCGTCGTGACCATTTAGACCGAGAGCTGTTACAGGTTTCTCTACCTCATTCAAGCCGGCTGCGCTCCGCTCCGCCGGGCGCGCTCCCGGCTCCGCCGCGGGCGCCGCTCCTGCCTTCGGCCCGCTCCGCCCGCGCTGCGCCGACGCGCGCCCACGTGGCCAGAGCCGGGGCATGAGTCGATCACCGTAGAGAAGCGGCCACGCTCAGAACAGCCTCCGGCGGGGGCGCCGTTCGCGAGTGCCGGCGAGCGGTGGCGTGCGCGGAGTGCTCCCATCCCGCCTGCCAACGACCCAGGCAGAGCCGAGCAGACGCGGCCCATGGCGTCCAGGTCGTTCGTACAGTGGCGCGCTCCACCTGGACGCCATGAACCACGCCCGCTCCACGGTGTGTGGGCCGACGGCAGGCGGGATGGGATTTGGGGAGGGTGGTGGGTGAAGGGAGATCGCTTGCCGTCCGCAGCAGGCAGTGCCACGATCGGGTAGCTGGGCGAGGGGGGTTCGATGCTGCACGTCATTTCATGGGTCGCCGTGGCGGTGGTCGTGGTGCTCTATGCCGGGACGGGTGTCCTGGCCATCACGACTGGCCGGGCGACGTGGGCGACGCGATGGCAGCGGGGGCACATCCTGCGGCCGCGATTGTGGGGTTCCGGAGCCCTGTTGTTCGGAGCGGGGATGGCGCTGACCCGTTACGGCGGCACGGTGCGCGACTTCACCACCGCCACCATCGTCTTCGCCTGCAGCTTGCTCATGCTGATCTGCGGTGGGGTGCTGCAGTACGTTGGCCGGCGCGCTGGCCGCCTTGGCGTGTGACGGCTGCACAGCGCTCACCTCCGGTCCCAGCCGAACAGCGGTGGGATGAGACAGTCTTTGTCAAGACCGCTTGGGGTGGCTGACACCAACAAGCGCGAACGCCAACGGTCGAGGCCGGACCTCAGTGAACGACCGACCGAGGCACAGGGGCAGTTGGTCGACGTTGGCGGGCCCCTGTGATCGACCTGATAAGGATGAGGCCAGACCTCAAAGCCTTCACCTCGCACGGGCGCCGTCCTCACCGTGGGGCGGCGCCCATCGCCTTGACTCGGTCATTGAAACTCCCGGCCGAAGTCGCTACGCCGACCGCCTGTCCAAGGCGCAGGTCGCGGCACGGAATTCGCCCTTGGCAGCGGGCGCGTTCGCCTGTCACGATCAGGCGTGATCAATCCTTCAAAGGTCATGAGATGGGCGGACCTCCTCCACGACCTGATGGGCCTGGTGGCAGGCGCATTGTTGCTGGCGGTCGGGCTCAACACCTACCGCGATGGAGGTTCCGTGGGCTGGGCCGTCGCGGGAGCAACGCTGCTGGTCTTGAACAGCCTCTTGGTGGCCCGGCGTCGGCTCGCTCGGCGCAGGAAGACGGCCCCATCGCCGTAACGGCGCGCAGCAGCCGTCCGTGCCCCCTGCGTGCCTGATAGGGCGGCAACCAGAGGGGAACACCGGGGAACTCCGGCGAGGCCGCCAGGAACGCGCCGGTAGGCGTATCACCTGGTCGCCCCACGGTCGGAGACGCGATCTTCCAAACTGGGGCTCTAGGCGCCGGCAATCAGCCGGGCTGGAGTTTTCCCGTCGCGGTGAGGGTGACCGACGCTGTCCACCCGTCCCGTGGTCCACACGGATCGTGCGTGGTGTGGTGCACGAGCCGCACCAAGGTGTTGGTCCGGAGCACCTGCTGTCCGGCCTGATCCGCGGTGAGGGTGATTGTCACCATGCGGCCTGGGTCGGTGCCGGGTGAAGTCGGGACGTGCAGGTGTGCTCCGACTTCCCCGGCTGGGTACGACACGCAGTGAGTGTCGGCGCAGGCTCGCACTGTCGCCTGTGGGTGCGATCGCGTCCAGGCCGAGACGTTTAGTTGGACGGAGGGGAACGCATATACCGCCGAGGCCGCGCATACTGTCGGCTGGGTCGTGCACCCAGCAAGCGCACCGATCATGACCGTGCCGGCCCCAAGCAGGCGGACCATGCTGAAGCGTGTCGCACCCGGCACCGTGAAATGAGGGCTCATATCCATGAGACCTTGCTGCACCGATTTTGGTTGCCGCTGATCGCAAAGCCTGCATCAGGCGGCTTGTGAGCGCTGGGCCGTCTGTGGGCCGTCCTAGTTGAGGAACTCCAGAGCTTGGGCGCAGGATGACCGGCATGACCTCCAGCGAACGCCCTCTCCTCAACCGCCGGCTCGCAGAGTTCGGGACCACGATCTTCGCCGAGATGTCCGCCCTGGCGCTCAGCACCGGGTCCATCAACCTGGGGCAGGGCTTCCCGGACACCGACGGCCCCGTGGAGGTCAGGGAGGCGGCCGTGCTGGCGCTGCGCGAGGGGCGCGGCAACCAGTACCCGCCGGGGCCGGGCGTCCCCGAGCTGCGCACCGCGATCGCCGCGCACCAGGAGCGCCGGTACGGACTGTCGTACGACCCGGACGCCGAGGTGCTGGTCACGGCGGGCGCGACGGAGGCGATCGCGGCCGCCCTGCTCGCCCTCGTGGAGCCGGGTGACGAGGTCGTCGCCCTGGAGCCGTACTACGACTCCTACGCGGCCTGTATCGCGATGGCGGGCGGCACCAGGGTCCCGGTCACCCTCCGCCCGGACGGCGCCACCTTCCGCCTCGACCTCGACGAACTGCGCGCGGCTGTCACACCCCGCACCCGGCTCCTCCTGATCAACACCCCGCACAACCCGACCGGCACGGTCCTCACCCGCGACGAGCTGACCGCGATCGCCGAGCTGGCGGTCGAGCGGGACCTGCTGGTCGTCACCGACGAGGTCTACGAACACCTGGTCTTCGACGAGGCCGGGCACCTCCCACTCGCCACCTTCCCCGGCATGCGCGAGCGCACGGTCACCATCGGGTCGGCCGGCAAGACCTTCTCCTTCACCGGCTGGAAGGTCGGCTGGGTTACTGGCACCCCCAAGCTCGTTTCCGCCGTCCGCTCGGCCAAACAGTTCCTGACCTATGTCGCCTCCGGCCCCTTCCAGTACGCCGTCGCCGAGGCGCTGCGCCTGCCCGACACGTACTTCACCGCCTTCCGCGAGGATCTGCGGGCCAAGCGGGATCTGCTCGGTACGGGCCTCGCCGATGCCGGCTTCAAGGTCTTCCAGCCGTCCGGCACGTACTTCGTCACCACCGACATCCGCCCCCTCGGCGAGACGGACGGCTTCGCCTTCTGCCGCGCGCTCCCGGAGCGCGCCGGTGTCGTCGCGATCCCGAACGCCGTCTTCTACGACCACAAGGACGCGGGCGCACCCTATGTCCGCTTCGCTTTCTGCAAACGCACCGAGGTACTGGTGGACGCGGCGGAACGGCTCCGCAAAGCATTCGCGCACTGACTGCCGTCCTGCGGGGCCGGTCCTCGGAGGCCGCCCGGCCGCGGCCGGCATTCCGGTGCTTGCCGCGCAACTGGGATCGACGTACAATTTCCTGTACGTGGAAGGAGGGTCGATCGTGAAGACCATGACGTATTCCGAGTCCCGTGCCCGGTACGCCGAGGTGCTCAACTCCGTCACCGACGACCGCGAGGAGGTCGTCATCACCCGAGCCGGACACGAGCCGGTCGTCATCGTCTCCCTTGAGGACTACGAGTCCCTGAAGGAGACGGCGTACCTGCTGCGGAGCCCGGCGAACGCCCGGCGCCTGCTCGCGTCCATCGACGAGCTGGAAAACGGCGGCGGCACCGTACGCGAGCTCGCGACCGACGAATAGCGGCCGCGAATGAAGATCACCTTCTCCTCCCGCGCCTGGGAGGACTACCTGTGGTGGCAGCTTCAGGACCGGAAGATCCTGAAGCGCATCAACACGCTCATCGCGGACATCGCCCGGAAGGGCAACGAGGGGATCGGCAAACCGGAACCGCTCAAGCACGGATTCCAGGGCTACTGGTCGCGCCGCATCAACGACGAGCACCGACTGATCTACAAGGCCACCGAGGATGCCGTCCTGATCGCACAGTGCCGCTACCACTACGAGAGCTGACAGGACTGAGGGCTCGGGCACGGTCCTTGCCCGCCCGCGTCGTGCGGAGATCACGCAGGTCGGCACAACGGTTGAGGCCGCGTTCTGGATCCTCAGCCGATCGCAGCGGGGACGCGGTGTCCTCCCTGGGTAAGCAGCCATCCCCGGCCATCCACAGCCCTGGGCGTGGTTCTACTCTCTTCTCGGCTCCATCAGGAGCCACTGGAGTATCAGGCCGTTGGCACTGGATTCGATGCTTGCGGCCGGGGGGAGAACGCGCCCGTGCCACACAGGAGACCACTCATAGCTTCCGCTGTCCTCGCAGTCCTGCTCGGCAGCCTCGGCACCAGCCCCGCCCATGCGGATACGAGCACCGCTCTGTACGTCGACGATGCCTCTGCCGTGTGCAGCGACACCGGCCCTGGTTCCCAGGCGAAACCCTTCTGCCAGATCCAGCCGGCTGCGGACGCCGCGATACCCGGGGACGTCGTCCACGTCGCCGCCAACACCACGCATTACGCCCCGGTGACCATCGCCTCGGTCGGCAGCTCCGCCGCGCCGATCACCTTCATCGCGGCCGCCGGCAACGGATCCAGCAGCACTGTCGGGGGCGCCGGCACCGTCGCGATCACCCTCTCCGGGGCCCGGTACGTCAGCATCGTCGGGCTCGACGCCTACGCGTCGCGCACCAGCGCGCTCGTCATGACGAACTCCCAGCACATCAAATACAGCCGCGCCTCCGTCAGGACCGGCGCCACCACCACGACCACTCCGGCGATAGCCGTCGACGGAACCTCCTCCGACATCTCGCTCACCCGGCTCACGGTTCCGCAATCGCCCGGGCTGGGCTTCGCCAGTGCGGCCGGAGCGCAGGACGTCACTCTCGCCGACGACGTCTTTTTGTGGGATGTCGGCGGCGGTGTCTCGGCCGCCGGAACCACCGGCATCACTCTCGCGGGCGACACCATCTCGACAGTCTGCGGCGATGCGGTCAGCCTGACCGACGGCAGCTCCGGGTCGGTCGAAAACACCGTCACGTACGCCCAAGGGACGACCACGTGCTCCGATACCGGCACCCCGGCCGAGATCACGGTGGACGCCGCCTCCGCAGCCCAGGTCACCGCGGACTACAACGCGGTCAATCCGCTGCCGACCGGCACCGACTACGACTGGGCAGGCACGGCCTACGGCACCAGCCAGGCGTTCGGCACGGGCACCGGGCAGGGTGCCCACGATCTGGACCAGACGGATCTGACGCTCACCTCGGTGGTGTCGGAGCACTCAGCGCTCATCGACTCGGCGAACGCCGACGCGCCCGGTGAACTCTCCACCGACCTCAACGGCAAGGCGCGGGTCGACGATCCGCTGGTCGCCGACACCGGTACCGGCGCGGGCGATTACGACCGAGGAGCGACGGAGTTCCAGGACCCGCTCGCGGTGACCGGAGTCACCCCGGCAAAGGACATCTACGTCGGTGTACCGGTCACGTTCACCGCTGTGGTGAGCAACCCCTGGTCGGACTCCCAGAACCTCAGCTACACCTTCGACTTCGGTGACGGCAGCACCGCCACGTCGACCACCGGCTCGGCCACGCACACGTACACACAGGAGACCGGCAGGACCGACGACACGCTCCTCGTCGTGGTGGACAGGACCGACGGTACGAAACTCGGCGCCGCGGACGCCTCGTTCCCGGTCCTCCCGGTGCCGGCACTGACCGGAGGCATCGGCTGCGGGACCAGCCCCTCCGCGCCCGACGCCGCGTCGTGCTCCTTCGACACCAGCTACTTCTTCCCCTACCCGGTCACCAGCGACCTGATCACCTTTGGCGACGGCACCCCGGCCGTCTCCGTCGCCGGCTCGTCCGGAAGCGTCAAGCACACGTACACCGCCGCCGGCACGCACACGGTCACCCAGAAGCTCACCGACTCCGACGGACGCACCGCGACCGCGACCGCCAGGGCCACGGTCGGCACGGCCTACGTCGCGGCGGGTCCATGGCGGGTGCTGGACACCCGCAACGGCACGGGCGCCGCCAAGCGGAAGGTCGGCCCCGGTGGGGTGGTCCGCCTGAAGATCCTCGGCGTCGACAGCATCCCCACCACCGGCGTCACCGCGGTGACCATGAATGTCACCGATGTCAATGCCACCGCCGGCAGCGTGGTCACGGTCTACCCGGACGGCACCAGCCGCCCAGCCGCGTCCAATCTCAACTTCCTTGCCGGGCAGGTCAACCCCAACCTGGTCACGGTCCGGGTGGGCAAGGACGGCTACGTCGACCTCTACAACGCGCACGGCTCCGTGAACCTCGTCGCCGACGTGGAGGGCTACTCCACGACCAAGCCCAGTACGACCGACGAGCGCCTGAGCAACCTGGCCACGATCACCCCCACCCGGGTGCTGGACACCCGCAACGGCACCGGCGCCGCCAAGGGCAAGGTCGGACCCGGCAGCATCACGACCGTCACCCTCCCGAAGTACGCGCGAGGATTCGCCACGATCGGTGCCGTCCTCGATGTCACCGTGACCGGCGGCACCACCAGCGGCGTGGTCACCGTCTTCTGCGGATCCAGCCGCCCGCCGAGCACGTCGAACCTCAACTACCGTGCCGGGCAGACCGTCTCCAACCTGGTCGCGCCGACCGTCTGCACCGGCGGCAAGATCAAGATCTACAACAGCGCCGGGTACGTCAACCTGATCGCCGACCTCCAGGGGCTCTACACCAACGAGTTCGCCGGCGACTCGGCGGCGGGCGACAGCACCTCCCTCTCGGGCGGCCCGTTCGTCCCGACCACCCCCACCCGTTTCCTGGACACCCGCTACGGCACCGGCGCCCCCGCCAAGCGCCTCGCCGCGAACAGCACCCTCGCGGTGAAGGTCGCCGGCGTGGACGGAGTGCCGGTCGGAGCGAGCGCGGTGCTGGTCAACCTCACCGGCACCGGGCCGACCACCAGCACCCACCTCACCGCCTACGGCGACGGCAGTCTGCCGAACGTCTCCGACCTCAACCTGACCACCGGCGAGACCCGTCCCGTCCTGGCCGTGGTCCCGCTCGATTCCAACGGCTACATCCACATCCACAACGCCAACGGCTCGGTCAGTGTCATCGCCGACCTCGAGGGCTACTTCGGCTGACCCCTCCGGCCCGCCGCCCTCCCTCCGAGGGCGGCGGCCCGCCCCATGGTGCTGGAGAAGCCTGCGATGTGCCTGTTGCGTGACATGCAAATGAGTGCACGAACGGGGCGTGGCCTGGGTGACCTCGACGCCGGAGCTGGTCACGGCGGTGCGCTCGGCGAAGCAGTTCCTGACGTACGTCTCCTCAGGCCCCTTCCAGTACGCGGTCGCGGAGGCCCTCGCCCTCCCGGACTCGTACTTCGAGGCCTTCCGCGAGGACATGCGGACCAAGCGCGACATCCTCGCGGCGGGCCTGAGACCGACGGCTTCGCCTTCTGCCGTTCCCTCCCGGAGCGGGTGGGGGTCGTCGCCATCCCGAACGCGGTCTTCTACGACCACCGGGAGGCGGGGGCACCGTTCGTGCGGTTCGCGTTCTGCAAGCGCGCCGAGGTCCTGCAGGAAGCGGCGGAAAGGCTGCGGCGGCCGGCGTAGCCGACCCCATGGCGACTACGCCGTAAGGGGCACCGCTCCCGGCACCTCCCACCCCTGCGGCGCCCGCCAGTCCCGCCACCGCTCCCACCAGCCCCCGCGCCCCTCCACCAGCTCCACGACGGAGGCGGCGGCCTCGCGGACGGCTGCCGCCTCCTCGTCGGTGAAGCCGCCGGAGCGGTGCCGTTCGGCGAAGTGGTCCTCGTCCTTCCAGCGGTACGGCGATCCGTCCGCCGGCAGCAGCAGGTCCAGCTCCTGGTCGAGGGTGTCGAAGCCGTGCTCGGTGCGCCGCATCGGCTCCTGGAAGTTGACGTACCAGCCGGTGAACTCGCCGCCGGAGTAGCGCGCCCAGACCGAGTAGCCGTCGCCGGGGCGTTGCAGCTGGAGTACGCCCTCCGACTGCCAGTAGGGCTCGAAGGCGGTCCAGGGGTGGGGTCCCCAGCGGAACGGGCCGGGGCCGAAGGTGAGCGGGGTGCCCTGGGCGAGGTGGACGGCGAGCAGGTCGCCGGTGTCCTCGACCACGCGCACCGGGTAGACCATCCACTCACGCCCGTCGAGGATCTCCCGGCGGACGATCACCTCGTGCGCGGAGAACAAGCGGTTTCCCATGATCGCGAACCGTAGCAGCCGCGCCCGGGCCCGCCCCCGGGCCCGTCGGCGGCCCGCGCCACGCCAGGAGCCGGGTCCGGCCGCTACCCCATCGGCCGCATATTTCTCGCACTTCCCCCCGGACCCCCGGCAGGGTGCGAATGTGAGCCACGCCAGCACGACCACCAGCACCGCCGCTCTCTCCCCGCCCGTCGCACGGCGGCCCGGCACCCGTCTGTCCGTCCTCACGGCGGGCGGCGTCGCGGTGGGGCTGTTCGCGGCGGCCCGGCTCACCGGCATGGCCGTGGTCGCGCTGGCCGCCTGGGCCGGCGGCAGGCACCCGCTGACCCTGCTCGGCCGGTCCTGGGACTCGGTCTGGTACCTGGGCATCGCGGCGCACGGCTACGGCCGCACCCTGTACTTCCGCCCCGACGTCATCCACAGCGACCTGGCGTTCTTCCCGCTCTACCCGGCCCTGATCCGCACCCTCACCGCCGTCAGCCCGCTGAGCGGGGCGGGAGCGGCGCTGCTGGTGTCCTGGACGGCAGCCGCCGTGGCCGCGGCAGGCATCTACGCGGTGGGTGCCCGCCTGCACGGCCGCGCGGTGGCCACGGCCCTCGTCCTCCTCTGGGGCCTGCTCCCGCACTCCGTCGTGCTGTCGATGGCGTACACGGAACCGGTCCTGACCGCGTTCGCCGCATGGTCCCTCTACGCGGTTCTGGCCGGGAACTGGCTGTGGGCGGGCACCCTGGCCGCCCTGGCGGGGCTGTCCCGGCCGAACGGCTTCGCGGTCGCGGCGGCCGTCCTCCTCGCCGCCGGCTGCGAGATACACCGTCTGCACCGCTCCCGCGGCCGGGTTGCCCACAGGCTGTGGACGGGCGCGGCACTCGCCCCGCTCGGCTGGCTCGCGTACGTCCTGTGGGTGGGCCGCCGCACCGGCGATCCGCTGGGCGGCTACTTCGGCGTACAGCGCCTGTGGGGCTCACGCTTCGACCTCGGCCGGGGCTCGCTGCGCTTCGTCCGCGACCTGCTCCTGCGCGGCGACCGCTTCGTCTTCCCGATGGCCCTGGTGATCGTGGCTGCGGCGGTGGTCCTCTACGCGCTCCTGCTGCTGGACCGGGCCCCGCTCCCCCTCCTCGCCTACACCGCCGTACTCCTCCTGATCACGCTCGGCGGCTCGGGCTTCTTCGAGTCCAAGCCGCGCTTCCTCCTGCCGGCCTTCCCTCTCCTGCTCCCCCTGGCCCGCGCGCTGGTCCGCACGGCGAGAGCCCGGCCCTGGCACGCGACAGTGGTGGTCGCGGCCCTGGCCGGGCTCTCGTTCGGCTACGGCGCGTACCTGGTCGTCATCGCCGGTACGCCTCTGTAGAGCTGCCTACTCCTCGTCGTCCTCGGGCTCGTCGGCCTCGTTCACGGCCTCCTCCAGGCCGAGCTGCTCGACGAGCCACTTGTCGAACTCGATCGCGGCCCGCACCCAGCTGACCGTGGACGACACGAAGTGGTTGATGTCGACGCCCGTGCCGATCAGCATCTGCGCCTCACCGATGAGACGGACGGTGCCGTCGTCATGGGTGTGGGTGTAGACCTTGGGCCACAGGGTCCGCCGGTTCCAGTCGTCGATGGACTCGAGCAGCTGCGGCTTCTCGTCGATCTTGTGGGGGCGGTCGTAGAACGTCCGCACCGAGAAGACCGCCTGCTCGTCCTCTCCACGGAACATGAAGTACGTACGGAACTGCTCCCACGGCGCCGCGAGGTCACCCTCGTCGTCGACGACGTACTTGAGCTCCATCTGGTCGAGGAGCTGCTTCACGAGATCCTGATCCGGGACGACGGGGCCCGCCGGTCCTTGGGGCTGCGGCTCGGGCTGGCCCCCGAAGTTCGGGATCGAGGACGGGTCGATGGTCACCGTGAATTTCCCTTCGTCTGGACTCCGCCATCCTCCCCCATCCGGGGAGGGGGGTGGCAACCCCAGCCCCGGCGGGTTCATCTCCCGTTGGCGGAATTCCGCTCAGAGCGTTTTTCCGGTGCCCTGACCGGTGCTTTCGACGGCTTCCCCGGCCGTTCCGCCGACCGGTTCCCCGATCGGTTCCCCGGCTGTTGCCGGGCCCACGATCAGGCCCTCTCCGAAGGCGTCCACGCGGATCGTGTCGCCGTCCTTGACCTCGCCGGAGAGGATCTCCTTGGCGAGGCGGTCGCCGATGGCGGTCTGGACCAGGCGGCGGAGCGGGCGGGCGCCGTACGCCGGGTCGTTGCCCTCCTCGGCGAGCCAGGCCAGGGCCTCCGGGGTGATCTCCAGGGCGAGCCGGCGGTCGGCCAGGCGCTTGGCCAGCCGGTCGATCTGGAGCCGGGCGATCCGGGCCAGTTCGTCCTTGGCCAGGGCGGAGAAGACGACCAGGTCGTCCAGGCGGTTGAGGAACTCCGGCTTGAAGGAGTGCCGGACGACGTCGAGGACCTGCCGCTTCTTCTCCTCCTCGCCGAGCACCGGATCGACCAGGTACTGGCTGCCCAGGTTCGACGTCAGCACCAGGATGGTGTTGCGGAAGTCGACCGTGCGGCCCTGACCGTCGGTGAGACGGCCGTCGTCCAGCACCTGGAGGAGGATGTCGAAGACCTCGGGGTGGGCCTTCTCCACCTCGTCCAGGAGGACCACGGTGTAGGGGCGGCGGCGGACCGCCTCGGTCAGCTGGCCGCCCTCCTCGTAGCCGACGTATCCGGGCGGGGCGCCGACCAGCCGGGCCACGCTGTGCTTCTCGCTGTACTCCGACATGTCGATACGGACCATCGCCCGCTCGTCGTCGAAGAGGAAGTCGGCGAGCGCCTTGGCCAGTTCCGTCTTGCCGACGCCGGTCGGGCCCAGGAAGAGGAAGGACCCGGTGGGGCGGTCCGGGTCGGCGATGCCGGCCCGTGAACGTCGTACGGCGTCGGAGACCGCTCGTACGGCCTCGGTCTGGCCGATGAGCCGGCGGCCCAGCTCGTCCTCCATGCGGAGCAGCTTCTGGGTCTCGCCCTCCATGAGACGCCCGGCGGGGATACCGGTCCAGGCGGCCACCACGTCCGCGATGTCGTCGGAGCCGACCTCGTCCTTGACCATGGTGTCCCGGGCCGTCTCCTCCTCGGCCTCGGACGCTGCCTCCAACTCCTTCTCCAGCTGCGGGATCTCGCCGTACAGCAGCTTGGAGGCGGTGTCGAAGTCACCGTCGCGCTGGGCGCGTTCGGCGGTGCCGCGGAGTTCGTCGAGCTTCTCCTTCAGCTCGCCGACCCGGTTCAGGGACTGCTTCTCGCGCTCCCAGCGGGCGTTGAGACCGCGCAGGTCCTCCTCCTTGTCGGCGAGGTCGCGGCGCAGCTTCTCCAGGCGCTCCCGGGAGGCCGGGTCGGTCTCCTTCTCCAGCGCCATCTCCTCCATCTTCAACCGGTCGACGGAGCGCTGGAGTTCGTCGATCTCGACGGGCGAGGAGTCGATCTCCATCCGGAGGCGTGAGGCCGCCTCGTCAACCAGGTCGATGGCCTTGTCGGGGAGGAAGCGGGAGGTGATGTAACGGTCGGAGAGGGTGGCGGCGGCGACCAGCGCGCTGTCCGCGATCTGCACCTTGTGGTGGGCCTCGTAACGGCCCTTCAGGCCACGGAGGATGGCGATGGTGTCCTCGACGGTCGGCTCGGCGACCAGCACCTGCTGGAAGCGGCGCTCCAGCGCCGGGTCCTTCTCGATCCGCTCCCGGTACTCGTCGAGGGTGGTGGCGCCGACCATGCGCAGCTCACCGCGGGCCAGCATCGGCTTCAGCATGTTGCCGGCGTCCATGGCGGTGTCACCGCCGGCTCCGGCGCCGACGACGGTGTGCAGCTCGTCGATGAAGGTGATGATCTGCCCGTCGGAGTCCTTGATCTCGGCGAGGACGGTCTTCAGCCGCTCCTCGAACTCACCGCGGTACTTCGCGCCCGCGACCATGGCCCCGAGGTCCAGCGCCACCAGCCGCTTGTCCTTCAGCGACTCGGGCACGTCCCCCTTGACGATCCGCTGGGCGAGCCCCTCGACCACGGCGGTCTTGCCGACGCCGGGCTCGCCGATGAGCACGGGGTTGTTCTTGGTGCGGCGGGACAGCACCTGTACGACCCGCCGGATCTCCTGGTCCCGTCCGATGACGGGGTCGAGCTTGCCGTCCCGGGCGGCGGCCGTGAAGTCCGTCCCGAACTTCTCCAGCGCCTTGTACTGGCCCTCGGGGTCGGCGGTGGTCACCCGCCGCCCGCCGCGCGCCTTCCGGAAGGCCTCCGCCAGCTTCTTCGCGGTGGCCCCCTGCCGTTCCAGCACCTCGCCGGCCGCGCCGCCCTTCGCGGCGATACCGATGAGCAGGTGCTCGGTGGAGAGGTAGTCGTCACCGAGGTCCTTGGCGCGGTCCCCCGCGTCGGCGATGACCGCCAGCAGCTCACGGTTGGGCTGCGGGGGCGCGACCGTGGAGCCGGTCACGCTGGGCAGGGCGGCCAGCGCGCGCTCGGCGCCCTGGCGTACGGCGGCCTGGTCGGCTTCGACGGCCGAGAGCAGGTCGGTGATGTTCTCGTTGTCCTGGCCCTGGAGCAGAGCCAGCAGCAGGTGGGCAGGCGTCAGGTCCGCGTGCCCCTCGGTCACGGCCCGGTTGCCGGCCGCGTTGATCGCGTCCCGGCTCCTGTTGGTCAGCTCGGCGTCCACGTTCGCGTTCTCCTCCTCGGCGTCGTTCGGCTGACTCAGCCAACGTACACAAAGTTGAGTCTATTCCACTCAAGGTGAGGGCGGGAGTGCTTCCGGGGACCAGCTTCCGCATGAAGCGTGCGCCACGCGTCGGCGGCGGGGCCGGGCGGGGTGGGCACAGAGGACGCGGCACGCCGCCGGGTGGCCGGAAGGAAGCAGAGGGAGGGAGCGCGGCAGGGGCCGGACGGAGGCATGCGGAGCGTACGGGAGGGCACCCAGGGCCAGGAGGGCGGGATCGAGCGGCCGCCCCGGGGTGGCCGCCCCGCTCTTTCGGTGTTCCACCGGCAGTTTTCAGCCACCGTGGACCTTGGCCGAAACCGGCCGATACACCGAAATGTCCCCAGAAAACTGCAGCGGCGTCACCGTGTTCAGGTCACGGTGACGCCGCTGCGGGGGGAAGCACCTGAGCGATCTTTTACGACGGGGGAATCGCGTCAGGCACTGCGGGGGGTGGCCGAGATGGTCCTCACGTCCGGGACATCCGGCTCAGCCAGCCGGTGGTCCCGTTGGTCCAGATTCACAAAAATCATTCCGTACCGGACAGCGCACCGCACGGGCTGCGGCGCACCCCGGGGCTTGCGCAGGCACCGGTAGGCCCGTACGTCCTCGTCCTCGTCCCGCGTGACGACGACCGGCTCACCGAAGACGGTCACCATCAGCGAGTCACCGCTGTGGGGGATGGCGGTGACCAGGTCGATGAAGTGCCAGCCGGAGCGATAGGCGGTGGCCATTTCGCGCCGGAAGGATCGGTCGTCGGGTGGGGTGGTCACGTCAGCTCCCGGCTCCATCGGTCGCGGAATCAGCACTGCCGGCAGTCTCGGAGTCCGCGGCCACCGCAGGCCAAGTGCTGTTCGCGTGAACCTCACTCCCGCCCGCGGCCGAAAAGCCACTGAGCACCCCGAGGGCTGCAAGGGCCGAGAAGGCAGCGACAAGCACCGAGCGAAGCAGTCTGTTACGCATCTTCGGCTTCGTCCTCACTTGAAGGTCCCCTTTCCCCCGTCAGGTACGACGATGGCTCATTCGGGCACGTCGTGGCCACACAATCGGTGCATCATGTTCCTGCATGTTCAGGACCCTGGGGGGTGGAGTTTTGGTAACAAGTCACTCAAACGCGACACATCCCCACGCCTCGAACGAGCTGTGCACGGAGGGTAGTCGTCTGTATGCGGCCGCTCTGCGCGCGGGACGGATTGCCCGCGCGGACGCGGAACCGGCTCCCTGCCTGATGGAGTCTGCCCTGCTGCACCCCGATCCCGACGATCCGAACTGGTTGCGCCCGGTGCCGCCGGCGATCGCACTGGCCCAGCGTCTCAACCCCCTCGAGCGCGAGATCAGCGCACGCCGTCAGCTGGCCACCGACATCGCCGGCACCTTCGAGCCCTTCCTGTCCATCGGCGGTCAGTCCGCGTCGGGCGGCGGCTCGATCACGGTGCTGGAGGGCGGCGAGCGCATCAACGCCGCGCTCAACCTGGCCACGGCGCAGTGCCACACGGAGATGCTCACCGTCCAGCCGAGCGACCGCGTCTCCGAGCAGAGCGTGCTGCGCGGGCTGGAACGCGACAAGCCACTCATAGAGCGTGGTGTTCGGATCCGGACCCTGTACCAGCACACCGCCCGCTACAGCCAGGAGAAGCTGGCCTACGCGGCCCAGCTCGCCGACGGCAAGGTGGAGTACCGCTCCATAGACGAGCTGGTGGAACGGCTCATCATCTGTGACGAGGCGGTCGCCTTCATCCCCATCCGGGACGACCAGCAGGTCGCTCTGGAACTGCGCCATCCGGGCCTGGTCCGCTATCTGGTCAAGGTGTTCGAGTTCATGTGGGCCAGAGCGGTTCCGCTGAGCGCCGGCACCCCCTATGAAACGGCCGCCGACGGCATAACCGACATCCAGCACTCGATCGCGAAGCTGCTCGTCGAGGGGCACGTCGACGAGGCCATCGCGCGTCGGCTGGGCATGAACGTCCGCACCTGCCGGGCCCATATCGCCAAGCTGGCCCAAGCGCTTGGCAGCGGCAGCCGGGCGCAGCTCGGCTACCTGATCGCCCAGTCCGGGATCCTGGACCAGAAGCTCCCCGAGGAGGGCGGCACCCGGTGACTTCCGCCCCGCACCCCGAGCACGGCGTCGAGGACCTGTGCGCCGCGGGGACGGAACTGTACGAGCGAGCCCTGGGCAAAGGGCATATACCGGCCGGGGACGCCGCCGAGGCACCCTGTCTCGTCGACCTCGGCCTGCTGCACCCAGCACTGGACGACCTCGGCCGGCTGGAGCCCGTGCCCCCCACCGTCGCCCTGAACCGGCTGCTGCGCGGCGGTCGCGCCCGCATCGCCGAGGAGTGGCGGCGGGAGGAGCTCCTGGTGGAGTACCTCGAACCGCTGACCCGCATCGAACACCGGCCCACCACGACGGCCGACACCCCGCCACTGCGGCTGCTGAACGGCACCCGGCGGATCAACCAGGCCATCGACGAGGCCATGGCGCAGGCCCAGCGGGAAGTCCTGTGCATCCAGCCGCACGCGGGCATGGTCGGCGAGCGCGGCACCGCCGCGTACACCGCCTCCTACGACCGCGACAAGGCGTTCCTGGACCGGGGCGGCCGGATCCGCACGCTCTACCAGCAGACCCTCTTCCATCTGCCGAACGTGTACGGCTATGCCGAGGAGATGGCGGGCGACAACGTGGCCCGGGGCCTGGACGAGGTGCCCGCCCGGCTGTTCGTCATCGACCGCGGCGTCGCCTTCCTGCCCGCCGACGATGACGGGAAATCCGCCCTGGAAGTCCACCACCCGGCGGTGATCACGTACTTCGTCACCATCTTCGACCGCTTCTGGCGCCTGGCCACGCCCATGTTCCCCAAGGCCGAACATCGCCCCACCGTCAACGGCATCACCCCCCGCCAGCAGGCCATCGCCGCCCTCCTCGTCGAAGGCCACACCGACGCAGTCATCGCCGAACGCCTCGGCATGAACGTCCGCACCGCACGTGTCCACATCGCCAAGCTCGCCGCCACCCTCGGCAGCGACAGCCGCGCCCAACTCGGCTACCTCATCGGACGCTCAGGGATCCTCGATCAATCGGAGGCAGCTCCATGAGCCGCTGTGATCACTGCGTCGAGGAGCTGTGCGCCGCCGGGGCGAAGTTGTACGAACGCGCCTTGAACGAGGGGCACGTATCTGCTCAGGACGCCGCCGAGGCCCCCTGTCTCACCGACTTCGGTCTCCTCCACCCCGCCCTCGACGACCTCGGCCGGCTTGAACCCGTCGCCCCCACCGCGGCCCTGCACCGCCTGCTGCGTTCCTCCGCGGCCCGTATCGCCGACGAACGCCGACGCGAGGAACGGCTGGTACGACAGTTCGAGGCCCTGATGCGGGTCAGCGATACGCACATGGCCGACACCCAATCCCCCATCCTACGGCTGCACAGCGGCACCAAGCCGATCAACCAGGCCATCACCGACGCGATGGCCGAAGCCGATCAAGAGGTGCTCGGTATCCAGTCGCACTCCGGACTGGCCGGGACTCGTGGACGTGCCGCCGCCTCCGCCGCCTGGGAGCGGGACCAGGCGGTCCTCGACCGTGGGGCCCGTATCCGGGCCCTTTACCAGCACACCCTGCCCCATGTGCCGACCGTGTTCGGCGGGTTCGAGCGGCTGCGCGGCGACATCGAGGTGCGGGGGCTGGACGAGCTGCCCGACCGGCTGTTCGTCATCGACCGCGCCGTCGCCTTCCTACCCGCCGCCGATAACAGCAGCCTGGCCCTGGAGGTCCGTCATCCCGCGCTGATCACGTACTTCGTCACCGCCTTCGACCGGCTGTGGCGGCTGGCCACGCCCATCTACCCGCACCGGGAGCACCGCCCCACCGTCAACGGCATCACCCCCCGCCAGCAGGCCATCGCCGCCCTCCTCGTCGAAGGCCACACCGACGCCGTCATCGCCGAACGCCTCGGCATGAACATCCGTACCGCCCGCGACCACATCGCCAAGCTCGCCGCCACCCTCGGCAGCGACAGCCGCGCCCAACTCGGCTATCTCATCGGACGCTCGGGGATCCTTGATCAGGAAGGCTGATCGCGGCAGGCGGCCCGCTCGTCCCGCCCGGCGGCCGGTCCAGCCCCACCTGTGCTATCCGCACGCCCAGCTGGGTACGGCTGGCCGCGCCCAGCGTCTCGGAGAGGCGGGCGATGTGGGCGCGGCAGGTACGGACGCTGATGCCCAGGCGTTCGGCGATGACGGCGTCCTGGTGGCCCTCCGCCAGCAGCGCCGCGATGGACTGCTCGCGGTGTGAGATGCCCTCGATGCCGGTGTCGGGGAGAGGTGCGGTGAGGGGGATCGCGAGGCGCCAGAGGCGTTCGAAGACGGTGACGAAGTACTCGACCAGGGCGGGGTGGCGCAGTTCCAGGGCCATCGTGCGGTCGGCGTTGGCGGGGATGAAGGCGACCGTGCGGTCGAAGAGGATGAGGCGGTCGATGACCTCGTCGAGGGTCCGGGCCTCCACCGCGTCACCCATCAGCTCCAGGTAGTTGAGCAGGCCCTGGCCGTGCCGGGCGACATGCGTGTACAGGTCCCGCATGCGCACGCCCCGGCCGCGCAGGGCGACCGCCCGGTGCAGGCCCTCGGTCAGCTCCGACTCGCGGCGGATACCGCCCGGCTGCACGGTCAGCACCTCGCTGGTGCACGCCTCCGTCGCCTCGTCCATCGCCGCCTGGATCCGGGACAGCCCGTCCAGGACCCGGATCGCCGCCGTGCCCTCGGCGGAGGCCGACGCGACCTGCAACTGCCGTCCCAGACCGGCGTACCGCTCGAAGGCCGCCACCGCCGAGCCCACCCGCCGCTGGCTGTCGGTGACCTCGTCGTAGACCCCGCGCAGCAGCTGGGTCATGACCTCCTGCGGGGAGGTCGGCACCAGCCAGTCCATGTCGTCGGGGTCCGGATGCAGCAGCGCCAGCTCCAGCAGACACGGCACCGCGTCGGCGTCCGTGCGCGGCACCCGGCCTCGGCGCACGGCACGGGAATACACGCGATCCCCGGCGGCGCACAGTCGGTCGGCACCGTGTGGATGCTTCTCCGTCCCGTGCCCGGCCATCGCCCATTCCACCCCCGGTTTGCTGCCTCTTCCGCAGCGCAACTATGAGCGGTCCGGACCGGGTCCGCAACACGGCTCCCTTCACACCGGGCGTCGTAACACACCGGTACGCTCCGGTATCTCCCCGCCTCCGCAGCCCGCACTGCAACAAGATGACGGTGGTGGCGGCGGGTTCACGGGGGCATCGTTTGCGGTGCTTCCCACGGGTGTTCGCCGGACACCCGCCGGGGCCCCGGGCCATCCTCCCCCGATCGGACCGGGGTTCCCGCAACGCGCCCACGGGGGAGGCGCGTTGCGGGGAGGGCCGCTCGCGGGCACGTCACGCGGCAGACCTGGCGGATCCCCGAAATCCGCCGGTGATCACCGCGTTACGTGCCCGCTCCGACGTCTCATGGCGGACATCGTTGCCGCGTACGCGTTGGCGGAGAGGGTGCGGCCGGGTGAGGTCAGGACCGCCTACGAGCCGGTACTGGCGGCGACCGTACGAAGAGGCCTGGCCCAGCGGGTCCGGGCCCTGGAGGCCTGTCTCGCCGACGCCTACGGGCATGCCCGGGCCACCGAGGACCGGACGGTGCCCAGGCGGCTGCCGCTGTACGGTCACTCGCGAAGCTGTCATCGCCGAGCGTCCGGTCGCCCTCTCCGCCTCCCCCATCCTCGTGGGTGAACGCGTGGCACCCCGTCACGTTGACCTGGGCCCGTTCGCCCGGACCGGACGGTACGTCGAGTACGCCGACGCCGGCCCGGAGCCCGTGGACATGCGGCGGGTCCTGGATCAGCTCCCCTGATGGGCCGGCGCCTGAGCCGCGACGACAGCCGGCGGGTCGTCGTCCCCGGCCGGAGCCGCGTAGTGGCCCGCGGCAGCCGCCGGGTGGCGGGCCTACTTGAGGCCCGCCTCCGCGCACGCCGTCTTGTAGTCGGCGGTGCAGATCTGCGAGACCTTGTAGATGCCGTCCGCGACGACGGTGTCCTTGATCTTGCTCTTCGTCACGGCGCTGACCTGCACCAGCTGGGACGGGATGTTCTTGGTGGTGGGGCTGTCGACCTGGTCCTGGGTGAGCGCGTCGAACTGGATGTCCTTGCCCTGCACCTTGTAGACGGCCATCTCGGCGGCGGCCTCGGCCTCGTCCGGGTAGGGCTTGTAGACGGTCATGTACTGCTGGCCGGCGAGGATCCGCTGAATGGCGTCGAGGTCGGCGTCCTGGCCGGTGATCGGCGGCATGTTGGTGAAGCCGGCCGCCTTGAGGGCCTTGACGATGCCGCCCGCCATCGCGTCGTTCGCGGAGTAGACGGCGGCGATGTTGTCCTTGCCGATCGCGTTGATCGCCTTGGTGGTCTCCTGCTCGGCGATATCCGGGTCCCAGTCCTTGGTGTCGAACGAGGCCGCGGACGGGATCGTCACCTTGCCGTTCAGTTCGGACAGGGCGCCCGTCTTGAACTGCTTGGCGTTCGGGTCCGTCGGCGAGCCGTTGATCATGATGACCTTGTCGGAGGTGTCTACGTTCGGCCCGAGGCCCTCAAGGAGCGTACGGGCCTGCACCTCGCCGACGAGCTCGTTGTCGAAGGAGACGTAGGCGTCGATCGGGCCCTCGGCGAGGCGGTCGTAGGCGATGACCGGGATGCCCACGTCCTTGGCCTTCTTCACCGTGCCCGCGATGGCGTGCGAGTCGACCGCGTCCAGGACGATGACGTCGACCTTGTCGTCGATCATCTTCTGCATCTGCTCGGCCTGCTTGGAGGCGATCGACCCGGCGTTGGCGTACTCGATCCGGCCCTGCTTGTTCGTGAGCTCGGCGATCTTGGCCTTCATGATCGGGTAGTCGAAGTTTCTGTACCGGGCGTTGATGATGTCCGGCATCAGCACACCCACCGTGATGTCGTTGCCCTTGGTCGGGCTCGCGGTGCTCGACGATCCCGTCGCGTTGAGCACGCCGCAGCCGGCGAGCGAGAGGGTCATCGTGGACGCGGCCACAAACATGGCTATTCGACGCATACGGGGGCTCACTTCAGTGCGTTCCGGACATGGGGCTGCTTGCGACCCAGATGTCTGAAAAGACAACGCGTACGCCACACCCGGCGTCAAGCGGAACTACTTAACGAGTGCGCAACACTACCCTCCGCTGCACCTGTGAAGGGCAAGCGGAACCGCCTCCAAACTGCCTTTACGGACCCTCCACTCAAAGGGAGTTCACGGGTGGGCAAAGATCAGTACAACCAACTCCATTCCTCATGGGTCGACATCGGTAACGGCCGTCTCCGTCGTCACGGATACGCCCAGAGGATCGAATGAACCCAGCCAGACGCACCGCGGCCGTCACCGCATCGGCGGCCACGAACTGCGCCTCACCCGTCTACAAACGGGAGTTGTTCGCGGACACGACGTTCAAGGGCACACCGAAGAAGACCGACTGCGACTCCGCGATCAGCGAGAGCTGGAGCGGCGCCCCCGCCTCCGGCCTCCCGAAGGACGACTTCGGCTCCGGCGGCACCTTCGCCCTCGCCGTCTCCGGGCTCGACGGGATCCGGGTGTACGTCGACGGCGGCCGCAAGGTCGACCTGTGGAAGAACACCACCAGGACGGTGACCAAGACGCTCGACGTCACCGTCCCCCAGGGCAGGCACACCCCGCGGATCGACTACGTGAACCGGACCGGCGCCGCCAAGGTCGAGTTCACGTACACGCCCCTCACGTCGGCCGGCGTCGACAAGACCAAGCCCCGGCCGGGACTTCGGTCACGTACGACTCCACGACCGGCAAGGCGCGGCTCACCTGGACGGCCAACAAGCCGACCGGACGGTCGGCGCACCCGCCGAGTGACACGCGAGGGCCCGGAGGTTCAGGCGAACCTCCGGGCCCCTTCGCACAGGTGCTGCTAGTCCTTGGCCTTCTTCGGCCGCCACACCACCAGTGCGCTGGTCTGCTGGACCTCCTGATACGGCACCAGGTCGCGGCGGTACGAGGCGTGTACCGCTGCTTCCCGCTGCTGCATGGCGGCCGCCGCGCCGTCCAGGGCCGCTTCCATCTCCGCCACGCGGGCCTGGAGGGCGACGACCTGGTTCTCCAGTTCGATGATGCGCTTGATGCCGGCCAGGTTGATGCCCTCGTCCTGCGACAACGTCTGCACCTGGCGGAGCAGTTCGATGTCGCGGGCCGAGTAGCGGCGGCCCCGCCCGGCCGTGCGATCGGGCGAGACGAGGCCGAGGCGGTCGTACTGGCGCAGCGTCTGCGGGTGCAGTCCGGAGAGCTGGGCCGCCACCGAGATGACGTAGACCGGGGTCTCCTCGGTCAGTTCGTACGGCCCGCGGAAATTGTCACTGCGTCGACGGCCGTCCATCCCTGTCATGCTCCCTTCGCGGCCTCGAACAGCTCGGCGCGCGGGTCCTCGCCCGCGGTCGCCTCGCGGTACGCCTCCAGTGCGTCACGAGCATTCCCCGACAGGTCCTTCGGGACACTCACCTCGACGGTGACCAGGAGGTCGCCGCGGGTGCCGTCCTTGCGGACCGCGCCCTTGCCACGGGCGCGCATGGTGCGGCCGTTGGGCGTGCCCGGGGGCAGCTTGAGGGTGACCGGCGGTCCGCCCAGGGTGGGCACCCTGACCTCGCCGCCGAGCGCCGCCTCGGTGAAGGTCACCGGGACGGTCACCGTGAGGTTGTCCTCCTTGCGGCCGAACACCGGGTGGGTGTCGACGTGGACCATGACGTACAGGTCGCCCGCCGGGCCGCCCCGCTCGCCCGGTGCGCCCTTGCCGCGCAGCCGGATCCGCTGGCCGTCCGTCACCCCTGCCGGGATCCGGACCTGCATGGTGCGCGACGACTTGGCGCGGCCGCTGCCCTTGCAGTCAGGGCAGGGGTTCTCCGCGATCAGGCCGCGGCCCTTGCAGTCCGGGCAGGGGTCGGTGAGCGAGAAGCCGCCGCCCGATCCCCGCGCCACCTGGCCGGTGCCGACGCAGGTCGGGCACACACGCGGTGTGCCGTTCGCGTCGCCGGTGCCCGAACAGGCCTTGCAGGGGGCCTGCGAGGACATCCGCAGCGGGACCGTGGCACCCTCGATGGCCTCCGTGAAGCTGAGCGTGACCTCGGACTCGATGTCCTGGCCGCGCCGGGGCTGGGTGCGCGTGCCCGCGCCGCCGCCCCGGTTGAACAAGCCCCCCAGGACGTCGCCGAAACCGCCGCCGAAGCCGCCCCCGCCCTGTTGCGCGGTGCCCCCGAAGAGGTCGCCCAGGTCGAAGTTGAAGTTGCCGCCGCCCGCGCCCGGCCCGGGGCGGAAGCCACCGTTGCCGAAGAGGGCGCGCGCCTCGTCGTACTCCTTGCGCTTCTTGGGGTCGCCGAGGATGTCGTTGGCCTCGGAGATCTCCTTGAAGCGCTCCTCGGCCCTGACGTTGCCCTTGTTGGCGTCCGGGTGGAACTCGCGGGCGAGCTTCCGGTACGCCTTCTTGATCTCGGCCTCGGTGGCGTCCTTGGGGACGCCGAGGACCTTGTAGTAGTCCTTCTCGATGAAGTCCTTGGTGCTCATCCCCGACGCGCCCCCTTTCCGGTGTTCCGCTCAATCTCTACGACTTCAGCCCTCCTCAGGGCCGTTGTCCTTGTCCTCGCCGGCCGGGGGGGCCTCGTCGGTCCCCTCGGCCTTCACCGCCTGCGCTCCCGGCTGCGGTTCGGCGACCGCCACCCGCGCGGGGCGGATGGTGCGCTCGCCGATGCGATACCCGGGCTGCAGAATCGCCACGCACGTCGTCTCGGTGACGTCCGGCGCATAGCTGTGCATCAGCGCCTCGTGGATCGTCGGGTCGAAGGGCTCGCCCTCCTTGCCGAACTGCTGGAGTCCCATCTTCGCCGCGACCGTCTCGAGCGACTCGGCCACCGACTTGAAACCACCGACCAGTTCGCCGTGTTCCCGTGCGCGGCCGATGTCGTCGAGCACGGGCAGGAGTTCGGTCAGGAGGTTCGCGATGGCGATCTCCCGGACCGTGATCCGGTCGCGCTCCACTCGGCGGCGGTAGTTCTGGTACTCGGCCTGGAGGCGCTGGAGGTCCGCGGTGCGCTCGCCGAGCGCGGTGCGTACCTGGTCCAGCTGTGCGGTCAGACCGGTCAGTTCTGCGCTTGCGTCCCCGGCCGGGGCCGCCCCCTGTGCGGGAGCGGCCTTCGGCTCGGCGTCGTCGGGGGTGGCGCCGGAGGGGACGTCGGGCTTCTCCTCGAAGCCCGGGGTCTCCTCCGTCACGCGGCACCGTCCTTGCGCTCGTCGTCGACGATCTCGGCGTCCACCACGTCGTCGGCCTCAGCGGTGGGGGTACCACCGGCGGCGGCCTGCGAGGCCTGGGCGTCGGCGTACATGGCCTGGCCCAGCTTCTGGGAGACGGCCGCGACCTTCTCGGTGGCGGTGCGGATCTCGGCGGTGTCCTCGCCCTTGAGCGCGGCCTTCAGCTCCTCGACGGACGCCTCGACCTCGGTCTTGATCTCGCCCGGGACCTTGTCCTCGTTGTCCTTGAGGAACTTCTCGGTCTGGTAGACGAGCTGCTCGCCCTGGTTGCGGGTCTCGGCGGCCTCGCGGCGGCGGTGGTCCTCCTCCGCGTACTGCTCGGCCTCCTGGCGCATCCGGTCGACCTCGTCCTTCGGCAGCGAGGAGCCGCCGGTGACGGTCATCTTCTGCTCCTTGCCCGTGCCCAGGTCCTTCGCGGTCACGTGCATGATGCCGTTGGCGTCGATGTCGAAGGCGACCTCGATCTGCGGGACACCGCGCGGGGCCGGCGGCAGACCGGTCAGCTCGAACATCCCGAGCTTCTTGTTGTACGCCGCGATCTCGCGCTCGCCCTGGTAGACCTGGATCTGCACGGACGGCTGGTTGTCCTCGGCCGTCGTGAAGATCTCGGAGCGCTTCGTCGGGATCGTGGTGTTGCGCTCGATCAGCTTGGTCATGATGCCGCCCTTGGTCTCGATACCGAGGGACAGCGGGGTGACGTCGAGCAGCAGGACGTCCTTGACCTCACCCTTGAGGACACCGGCCTGGAGGGCGGCGCCGATGGCGACGACCTCGTCCGGGTTGACGCCCTTGTTGGCGTCCTTGCCGCCGGTCAGCTCCTTGACGAGCTCGGCGACGGCGGGCATACGGGTGGAGCCACCGACGAGGACGACGTGGTCGATCTCGCCGAGCTGGATGCCGGCGTCCTTGATGACGTTGTGGAACGGCGTCTTGCAGCGCTCAAGGAGGTCCGCGGTCAGCTGCTGGAACTGAGCGCGCGTCAGCTTCTCGTCCAGGTGCAGCGGGCCCTCGGCGGACGCCGTGATGTAGGGCAGGTTGATCGAGGTCTCGGTGGACGAGGACAGCTCGATCTTGGCCTTCTCGGCAGCCTCGCGGAGACGCTGGAGGGCCATCTTGTCCTTGCCGAGGTCCACGCCGTGACCGGACGCGAACTGCTTGACCAGGTAGTCGACGATGCGCTGGTCCCAGTCGTCACCACCGAGGTGGTTGTCGCCGTTCGTCGCCTTCACCTCGACGACGCCGTCGCCGATCTCCAGGAGGGACACGTCGAAGGTACCGCCACCGAGGTCGAAGACGAGGATCGTCTGGTCGTCCTTGTCGAGGCCGTAGGCCAGCGCCGCCGCGGTGGGCTCGTTGACGATACGCAGGACGTTCAGGCCCGCGATCTCGCCGGCCTCCTTCGTCGCCTGACGCTCGGAGTCGTTGAAGTACGCCGGGACGGTGATGACCGCGTCGGTCACCTTCTCACCCAGGTAGGCCTCCGCGTCCCGCTTCAGCTTCTGCAGGATGAACGCGGAGATCTGCTGCGGGTTGAAGTCCTTCCCGTCCAGCTGAATCTTCCAGTCGGTGCCCATGTGACGCTTGACCGACCGGATGGTGCGGTCCACGTTGGTGACCGCCTGGCGCTTGGCGACCTCGCCGACCAGAACCTCGCCGTTCTTGGCGAAGGCGACGACGGACGGCGTGGTCCGGGCACCCTCGGCGTTGGTGATGACGGTGGGCTCGCCGCCTTCAAGAACGCTGACGACAGAGTTAGTCGTGCCCAGGTCGATGCCGACCGCACGTGCCATGGTGATTTCCTCCAGCTGACTTGAGTGGAACGGACTCAAGTGTGCATCAAGCCTCGCCATGGGTCAACAGACCTGAGTCGCGACGGCTCAACTCTTATCCGTTCCTTACACGCAAGTGCCCGCTGACCTGCGTTGATTCCAGCCGACGGACCCCATAAACAGGCACCCGAAGGAGTAGGAGTACGACGCTGACGGTGACGCAGGCGACGCATGTGGCGCCGGTCCGCCCGACCCAGCCGCCGTGCACCAGCACCCCGACGAGCACCCCGGCGAAGGATGCGACACCGAGGACGACGGTCGCGCCCGGCGGGGTGAGCCCGAGCCGCCGCAACCGGTGCGCGAGATGGTCGGGCCCGCGCCGCAGCACCGGCCGCCCGGCGAGGAGCCGCGACAGTACGACGAGCAGCACGTCGGCGCTCGCGACGGCGGTGAGCGCGAACAGCACGCCCGCACTGGCGAAGGGGTCGTAACCGGTCCGCGTGATCAGCGCGGCCGCGGCCAGTACGAACCCCGCGAACAGCGAGCCGGTGGCGCCGAGGGCGATCCGCGCGGGATGCCAGTTGTGCATCAGGAACCCGGTGAGCGCGGCGGCGAGCACGCTCAGCAGGACGGCCAGCCCGTCCATGACCTCCGCGGCGGCACAGGCCCCGACCCCGAAGGCGGTGATCACCCCCACGGTCCCGGCGAGCCCGTCGGCGTGGTCGAGCCCCTTGAAGGCGACGGCGACAAAGGCGATCCACAGCACACCGAGCAGCCCTTCGACCACACCGAACTCCCCGTACGGCACCACACACGCGGCCGCCACAGCCGTACCGAACAGCAGGAACCGCGTCTTCAGCCGCCACACGTCGGCGACCAGCCCGAGCAGCGCCACGGCTCCCCCGGCGACCAGCAGCTCCCCGACCCCGGTACCGAGCGGTGCGGCACCGGTCCAGTCACCGGCGCCCGCGACCAGACAGGTGGCGCCCACGACCGCCAGCCCGCCCAGCACCGGCACAGGCCGCGCCCGCCGGCGGTCGACGAGCCCCAGCCGCAGGGCGAGCGGCCGGATCAGCGCGGCGAGGAGGGCGGCGAGCAGCAGGGCTGTGGTGGCGGCGGCGATCCCGTAGAGCACACGTCTAAATTAGACCTAAATGTAACAATTCCACACGAATAACACGAATAACACGATCACTTTGCCACCGCAAGGCAGCGGCAGGTCAGGCGCACCTCAGCGATTCAGATCACCCCGCACCTGACTACAGTGCGAGTAAAGATGCGGGTAGTCTCAGACCGACTGCATAAGTTACCGCTTAGTAATTTCGGGAACCCTCGCGAAGAGACCCGAAGAGACCCCTCGCAGGCCCGAGGAGCCCCCCATGCAACTCGCCGCGATCATCGTGTCGCTGGTTCTGATCGTGGTCGGCGTGGCGTTGTTCGCCCGCGCCGTCCTGCAGATCTACAACTTCATGCGGCTCGGCCAGAACGTGCCCGCCGGCACCCGTACCGACGAGCCCGTCCAGCGGACCGTCACGGTGGTCAGGGAGTTCCTCGGCCACACCCGGATGAACCGCTGGGGCATCGTCGGCGTGGCGCACTGGTTCGTCGCGGTCGGCTTCTTCTCCCTCCTGCTGACGATCGTCAACGCCGTCGGCCAGCTCTTCCAGGCCGACTGGCTGCTGCCGGTCATCGGCGAGTGGGCGCCGTACAACGTCTTCGTCGAGTTCATCGGCACCATGACGGTCCTCGGCATCCTGGTGCTGATCGTCATCCGCCAGCTGAGCAAGCCGAACCGGCCGGGCCGCAAGTCCCGCTTCGCCGGCTCCAACTTCGGCCAGGCGTACTTCGTCGAGACGGTCATCCTGATCGTCGGCGTCTGCATCTTCATGCTGCACGCCCTTGAGGGCGCCCAGCACCACGTGGATTCGTACGAGGCCTCCTTCTTCATCTCGTACCCGGTGGTGTCCTGGCTGCGGGGCATGGACGTCTCCACGCTCCAGAACCTCACCTACTTCTTCGCCGGCCTGAAGATCGCGACCTCCTTCATCTGGATGATCGTGGTCGCCCTGAAGACCGACATGGGCGTCGCCTGGCACCGCTTCCTGGCCTTCCCGAACATCTGGTTCAAGCGCAACGCCACCGGTGCGACCTCCCTGGGCGCCCTGCTGCCGATGACCTCCGGCGGCAAGCCGATCGACTTCACCGACCCCGGTGACGACGACGTCTTCGGTGTCTCCCAGGTCGAGCAGTTCTCCTGGAAGGGCCTGCTGGACTTCTCCACCTGCACCGAGTGCGGCCGCTGCCAGTCGCAGTGCCCCGCCTGGAACACCGGCAAGCCGCTCTCCCCCAAGCTGCTGATCATGTCGCTGCGCGACAACGCCCACGCCAAGGCGCCCTACCTGCTCGCGGGCGGCGGCAAGACCATGGAGGGCGAGGAGAAGGCTTCGCAGGAGCAGCTGGCGGGCGTCCCCGCGGCGGCTCTGGCGGAGGCCGAGCGCCCGCTGATCGGCACAGCCGAGGAGAACGGCGTCATCGACCCGGACGTCCTGTGGTCCTGCACCACCTGCGGCGCCTGTGTCGAGCAGTGCCCGGTGGACATCGAGCACGTCGACCACATCGTCGACATGCGCCGCTACCAGGTGATGATCGAGAGCGCCTTCCCCTCCGAGGCGGGCACGATGCTCAAGAACCTGGAGAAGAAGGGCAACCCCTGGGGCCTGGCCAAGAAGCAGCGCCTGGAGTGGCTCAAGGAGGTCGACTTCGAGGTCCCGGTCGTCGGCAAGGACATCGAGGACCTGACCGAGGTCGAGTACCTGTACTGGGTGGGCTGCGCGGGCTCCCTGGAGGACCGCGCCAAGAAGACCACCAAGGCCTTCGCGGAACTCCTCCACATCGCGGGCGTCAAGTTCGCGATCATGGGCGGCGACGAGAAGTGCACCGGCGACTCGGCGCGCAGGCTCGGCAACGAGCCGCTGTTCCAGGAGCTCGGCATGGAGAACGTGGCCGCGCTGAACATGGCCTTCGGCGAGGATGACGAGGATCCGGCGACGAAGAAGCCGAAGTCGGCCAAGAAGATCGTCGCCACCTGCCCGCACTGCCTCAACACCATCGGCAACGAGTACCCGCAGCTCGGCGGCGACTACGAGGTCATCCACCACACCCAGCTGCTCCAGCACCTGGTGGACGAGGGCAAGCTGGTCCCGGTCACCCCGGTCGAGGGCATCATCACCTACCACGACCCCTGCTACCTGGGCCGCCACAACAAGATCTACACGCCCCCGCGCGAGATCATCGCCAGCGTCCCGGGCCTGCGCAACGAGGAGATGCACCGCCACAAGGAGCGCGGCTTCTGCTGTGGCGCCGGCGGTGCCCGGATGTGGATGGAAGAGCGCATCGGCAAGCGCATCAACAACGAGCGCGTCGACGAGGCGCTGTCGGTGAACCCCGACATCGTCTCGACGGCCTGCCCCTTCTGCCTGGTGATGCTCACCGACTCGGTCAACGGCAAGAAGAACGACGGCAAGGCCAAGGAGTCCATCCAGGTGGTCGACGTGGCCCAGCTGCTCCTCGACTCGGTCAAGACCCCGGTCGACCCGGCGGGCGAGGCGGAGCAGGAGAGCGCGCCCGAGCCGGAGCCGGTGAAGTAACCCGTCAGCACACCGGAACGCCCCCCCGACCCGCTGTGGGTCGGGGGGGCGTTCCGGTGTGGTCTGCCTCGCTCAGCCGCGCGGGCGCTCGAAGGTCAGCAGCAGGCCCTCGACCGCGCCGGGACCTATCCGGCCCTTGACGTCGGCGGAGGTGATGGCCTTGAGGCCCCAGCCGTCCTCGGCGTGCTTGTTGAGGACCTTCTCCAGCTTGTCGCTGTCCAGCGCGTCGCCGATCAGCGACTCCCGGAAGGTGACGACCTTGTACTCGTACGCGTAGGCACTGCTCATGACTGCGGGATCCTCCTGCGGCGAAGCCGGTCGGGACGGGGTTGCCGGAGCCAGACAATCATCCCGGGGCCCCGCCCCACACCGCGGGACCGGAATGACGGGGCGCCGGTCGGGTCAGGCCGCGGTGGCCTTGCTCGACGTCGAGTGGCGCAGGTGCTCGATGCCGGTGTCGAGCGCTGCCCTGAGGTGGGTCGAGTCACCGGTGGCCATCATGATGGTGACACCGCCCTGGCCAGCGTCGCCCGCCCGGTCGGCACCAGCCGCACCTCGTAGGGCGAGGTCACGGCCTCCCAGTAGCCGACGTAGCTGCGCAGGTACGGCCGTAGTCCCGGATGCCAGGGCCGTGTGACCCGCCACAGACCGCGCAGCCGGGAGACCTCGACCGCACCGGCCGTACCGAGACGTGCACCGTGGACCACCGAGATGTTCCCTCATCGCAAGGGGTCATTCCGTGCGTTTTCACGGTAACCGTGCCGCCGCCTCCAACTCGCCCGGCACACGGTGAAGTTGTGCGGCACGCCGTGCAGGTCCGGTGACGGGAGCCCCGGCCGCTCCAAGGTCGCCGACGCACGCCGCGAGTTCCACCACCAGCTCTCCACGAAGCTGATCTCCGAGAACCAAGGGATCGCCGTGGAGGACCTGTCGGTGGCGGCACTGGGCCGCACCAAGCTGGCCAAGTCCGTGCACGACGCCGGATGGTCGTCGTTCAGCAGCATGCTGGAGTACAAAGCCGCCCGGTACGGCCGCACCCTGGTGAAGATCGGCCGGTTCACACCGGCCTCCCAGACCTGTTCCACCTGCGGTGCCGTGGACGGACCCGAACCCCTGAGCGTGCGGGAATGGACCTGTTCCGCCTGTGGCACCGTCCACGACCGGGACACCGACGCCGCGATCAACGTGAAGACGGCCGCCGGACCGGCGGTATCGGCCTGCGGAGCGCCGGTAAGACCAGGAGCAATCCCGGCACAGCGCGAGGAAACAGGAAGCCACGGACTCCCGACCGGAAACCGTGCCGCGTAGCGGCACAGCAACCAGTCAAGGGAGGCCGGAATCCTCGCCCGTCACGGCGAGGAGCATGTCAATTCAGCCCGATCGCCGCGCAGTCCGCCGCGTACTTCGGGGTGCAGATCTCGTCGACGGAGTAGACGCCGTCCGCGACCACGGTGTCCTTGATGTTGTCCTTCGTGAGGGACACCACCGGCACGAGCGTCGCGGGGATCTTCTTCCGGGTCGGGCTGTCGACCGTGTCGCGGGTCAGCGCGTCGTACTGGATGTCCCGGCCCTGCACCTTGTACACCGCCATCTGCGCGGCCTGGGTGGCCTCGTCCAGGAAGGACTTGTAGACGGTCATGTACTGCTCGCCCGAGACGACCCGCTGCACCGCGTCCAGGTTGGCGTCCTGCCCGGTCACCGGCGGGATGCTGGTGGCTCCCGCTTTCTTCAGCGCGTCGATGACGGCGCCCGCCATGCCGTCGTTGGCCGAGTAGACGGCGGCGATGTTCTTGAGGCCGACGGCCTTGATCGCCTTCTTCATGTTCGCCCCGGCGACCGCCGGCGACCACTTGTCAGTGTCGTACGCCTTGGCTATCCGGACCTTGTTCCGGAACTCGTCGAGGGCGCCGTCCTTGAAACTGGCCGTGTTCGGGTCCGCGGGGTCGCCGTTCATCATGACGATCTCGCTGGTCTCCGCCTTGGTGCCGAGCGCCTCCACGATGGCGCGGCCCTGGACCTCGCCGACGAGTTCGTTGTCGTGGGAGACGTACGCGTCGATCGGGCCCTGGGCGAGCCGGTCGTAGGCGATGACGGGGATGCCGGCGTCCTTCGCCTTCCGGACCTCCGGCGCGATGGCCTTGGCGTCCACCGCGTCCACCAGGACGACGTCGACCTTCTGGTCCACCATCCGCTGGAACTGCCGGCTCTGGGTGGCCGGATCCGCCTCGGCGTTGGCGTAGACGACCTTGCCCTTGCCGTGGGTGAGGGAGGCGACCTCCTTCTTGAGGATGGGGTGGTCGAAGTTCTCGAACCGGGCCGTGTCCTTGTCGGGCAGGAGCAGCCCCACCGTGATGTCGTCGCCCTTCTTCGCGGACGGGGAGTCACCGCTCGCGCCGATGCTGTCGACGACGCCGCACGCGCCGAGCGTGAGAGCGGACGTGGAGACGGCCAGGGCCAGGGCGATACGGGGCACGGGGGTGCCGCGGAGGACAGGAGCGCTCACACCAGGCGCCTTCCGAGTGGGGGGACATCATGCGCGACCGATGATGTGAAGGAAGCAAACGCGGAGCGGGCGGGTGCGTCAAGACGTATGGACAACACGGCGGTTGGGGCGTACGGGGCACAGTGGGGCGGGGTCGGGTGGCGGGGTGGGTGTTCCCGCTGGTCAGGTCGGGGTGGCCGGGGCGGCAGGCGGTACAGGTCACCGTGTGCACGGATTTCGGCGGACCTGAACCGGGGGGACCGGCCGAAGCCGCGAGACACCCCCGGTCCCTTCGCGGGCGCTATCGCGACGGCAGCTTTGTTGTGCACTTCATTGACGGCAGCAGAGAAACGGCCCTATGTTTCTGGACGCTTCGTTCAGTGCACTGAGTACTGCACCGGGTACTCCCCCACGTACAAGGAGCCGCCCCCATGCCCGCCGTCACCCGCCCCCGCGCCTCCCGCACCCGGCTGCGTATCGCCCTCGCCGCCCTGGCAACGCTCGCGTCCTCGGCCCTCGCCACCCTCCCCGCACCCGCCGCCCGGGCAGACGACGCCGCGGCCGCCGGCCACCTCACCGGCACCCTCTCCGACGGGGCCACCTGGGTCGCGGACGTACCCGGCCGCTGGAACGGCACCCTGCTGCTGTTCAGCCACGGCTTCGGCCCCACCGTCGCCCAGGACGCCCCCACCGACGCCGTGCGCACCGAGCTGCTCGCGGAGGGCTATGCGATGGCGGGGTCGTCGTACGACCCGAACGGCTCGATGTGGGCTCTGGACAGCGCCGAACGCGACCAGTTCGCGACCCTCGACGCGGTCACGGCGAAGATCGGCGAGCCCCGGCGCACACTGGCCGTCGGCCAGTCCATGGGCGGGCTCGTCAACGCCCAGCTGGCCCGGGACGGCGGCGGCCGTATCGACGGCGCGCTCGGCCAGTGCGGCCTGGTCGCGGGCGGCACCGACCTGGACAACTACCAGCTGGACGCCGAGTACACGATCGCCCGACTGCTGCTGCCCGGGCAGGACGTGAGACTCGTACGGTTCGACACCGCCGCCGACGCCTCCGCCACCGCCGGCCTGCTCACCCAGGCGGTGACCGCCGCCCAGGCCACCCCACAGGGCCGCGCCCGGATCGCGCTGGCCGCCGCCTTCCTCAACCTGCCCGCCTGGTCGCCCGGAAAGGACCGGCCCGCCGCGACCGACTGGGCGGCCCAGGAGGCGCAGCAGTACGACTGGTTCGCGCAGGGCATCCTGGCGTTCGTGGAGGGCGGCCGATACGCCGTGGAGCGGTCCGTCGGCGGCAACAACTCCTGGAACCGGGGCGTGGACTACGCCCGGCTGCTCGCCGGTTCCGAGCACGCGCCCCAGGTCCACGCCCTCTACCGGGCGGCCGGCCTCGACCTCCGTGCCGACCTGCGCACCCTGACGGAGGGCGCCACGACCACCGCCGATCCCGGCGCCGTCCACACCGCGTGGCGCACCTCCTCCGCCGGTCAGGGACTCGACGTTCCCCTGCTCGACATTCACACCACCGCCGACAACCTGGTGCCGGTCCAGCAGGAGAGCCGCTTCGCCGCCCGGGTGCGCGCCGCCGGCGACGGCGCACTGCTGCGGCAGGCGTATGTCGAACGGCAGGGCCACTGCACGTTCACTACCGCCGAGACCGTGGCCGCCCTGCACGCCCTCGAACACCGCGTCGGCACCGGCCACTGGGACGACGCCGCGACCCCCGCCGCGCTCCAGCGCTCGGCCACCGCGCTCGGCCTGGACGGGGCGGCCTATGTCCCGTACCGGCCGGGCCGGTTGACGGTCGGCCGGTCACCGTCCGGGATGTGAGGGCGGCGCCAGGGCCTGGAGCGCGGACAGGGCGCCGTTCGTGATCGGGGACGGCGGTGCCGACTCGGGCGGGACCGTACGGAAGGTGCTCGGGGGCATGCCGTAGACCGCGCGGAACCGGCGCGAGAAGTGGTACACGTCGGCGAAGCCGCACTGGACCGCTGTGGCACGGAGCGAGATGCCTGCGCCATGGGCACGTCGGCGTCGGGGGGCGCCCAGGGCAGCAGGGCTGGCGTCCGGCCGTACCGCGGCGATGCGGACGGTACGGGCGAGCGTCATCGTCATTCTCCGTGTGTGGGACGGAAGTTCGGGACGACTGAGACGTTAGGTCGGTCGGCCCCACGACAATCGGACCAATCCGGCATATCAGCCGGACGTCCGCGACCCGTAAGGATTGACAGCCGACAGCCCCCAGCTCAATGACCTGGGGGCTGTTCGACTCAAGGCTCGGGTTGATGGGCGCTCAGGCTCCTACGCTCCCGTCGATGCCCTCCCGCAGCAGGTCGGCGTGCCCGTTGTGACGGCCGTACTCCAGGAGGACGTGCGTCATCACCATCCGCAGCGACACCTCCTCCTCCCACCTCGGCTGATATCCGGCCTGGTCCAGGGAGCCGGCCTCGCGCTCGATACGGCGCGAGGTCTCCACCTCGTCCTCCCAGGCCTTGAACGCCTCGTCCCGGGTCGACCCGCTCGCGTCGTACGCCGCCTGGAAGTCGATCCTGTCGGACCAGACCATGGGCGCGTCACGGTCCTCGAACACCCGCCGGAACCAGGCCCGTTCCACCTCCGCCAGGTGCCGGACCAGACCGAGCAGCGAGAGCGTGGACGGTGGCATCGACTGCTGCCGCAACTCCTCGTCGGTGAGCCCTTCGCACTTCATGGCGAGGGTGGCGCGGTGGTAGTCGAGAAAGGCCCGCAGCATGTCGCGTTCACTTCCGAAGGCGGGCGGTCCTATGCGGTTGTCGCTGGTCACTGACCGTGCTCCTCTGTCCATTCCGGTATCCGGGGGGGGAGCCACGGTACCCAGTGCACCCCGTCACATCTCTCGGAACAGATCATCCGAGTAGGGCGGGGACCGGGGGCGTCACAGCGGATGCCAGGTCGCGTTCTCGCCCTGCGGCCGCACCCGGCCGAAGACCACGTCCGCGAAGTGGATGCCGAAGCCGAGGGTGTCCGGGCGCAGGAGTTCGGCGATCAGACGGCGGCGGTGGCGCTCCGACTGGGCGGGGTCAGCCCGGTCCGCTGGGCGGACACCCTGCATGTCCTCCACGAGGAGCTGGACTCCACCGCGTTCCTGGACATCGGCCCCGGCGCCACCCTCGCCGGCCTGGCGAGGCGCACCCTGCCGGAGGTCCCGACCCACCGCTTCAAGGCCCCGGCCCCGCAGACGGTCTGACCTTTCATCAACCTCGGAGGCCGAGAACACGCCACAGGTGGGTCCGCCGCTGTCGACGGACTCCTGTCCGATACACAGGATCCTGCCAGGCCCGCTTTAATCGCCGACGAAATCGTCGGCGACATGACCGACTCGACGCACGGACACAAACCGGGAACGCCGGCGGCCCACCGCTCCCGCCGCCGGTTCATGAACAAGGCACTCCTCGCCGGCGGCGTCTCGGCCGTCGCGGCCATGGGCGGCTACGCCGCCATCATGGCCGGCGCCGACGAATCGTCCACCACCGCCGCCGACGCCACCGCGAGCGCCTCCCCGTCCGGCCCGCCCTCCGGTGGCGGCTTCGGCCAGACCATCGCGTACGACGACTTCACCCCCAACGGCAACGACTACGGAGTGGACCTGCTCAAGCTCCACCTGGCGACGGGCCACTGACACGCTCCACGCCGTGCCTCCAGGGCAACAGGGCAACCCCCAGGCCGCGGGCCTGGGGGTTTTCGCGAGGTGCCGCCCGTACCGCGCTGTCAGCCCCGCAGTCGCGGCAGGATCTTGGTGCGGTAGAAGTCGAAGAAGTTCTGCTGGTCCTTGCCGATCTGGCTGACGTACACGGTGTCGAACCCCGCGTCGACGAACGCGGTCAGGGCCTCGATGTGCGTGTCCGGGTCGTCACCGCACGGCACCGCGGAGGCCACCTGGTCCTCCGTGACCGACGTGGACGCCTGCTCGAAGTGGCGCGGTGTGGGGAGTATCTGCGCGAGCTCCCCGGGGAGTTGCTCGTTCGCCCACAGGCGGTGCGCGGTGCGGATCGCCTCCTGCCGGTCCGTGCCCCAGCACACCTTGAGTCCGCCGTAGACCGGCTTGGTGGTACCGCCGGCACGGCGGAAGCGCTCGACGAGGGCGGCGTCGGGCATCATCGTGATCAGGCCGTCGCCGATCCGTGCCGCGACCTCGGCGGCCTGCGGGCCGAAGGCGGAGACGTCGATGGGTACCGGCTCGTCGGGCAGGGTGTACAGGCGGGCGTTCTCCACCGTGTAGTGCTTGCCGTAGTGGCTGGTCGGTTCGCCGGTGAGCAGCTGCCGGATGATCTGGAGTGCTTCCTCCAGCATTTCCAGGCGTACCGGCGCCTCGGGCCAGTGCGTGCCGAGGATGTGCTCGTTGAGGGCTTCGCCGGTGCCGACTCCCAGTCGGAACCGGCCGCCCAGCTGGGCGGCGCTGGTGGCGGCCGCCTGGGCGATCACCGCCGGATGGGTGCGCATGATGGGGCAGGTCACGGCTGTTTCGACGGGCAGCGAAACGGCCTGTGACAGGGCGCCGATCACCGTCCACACGAACGGACTCTGGCCCTGGTTGTCATTCCACGGGTGGTAGTGGTCCGAGATCCAGAGCGAGTCGAAGCCGGCCTGCTCGGCCATGCGGGCCTGTTCGACGAGTTCTGCCGGGCTGTGCTCCTCGCACGAGAGGAAGTATCCGAAGTCGGGCATCGCGTTCTCCCAGGTGGAGCGTGGGGTGGCGGGTCTGGCAACGCGCCCCCGAGTACCCGCTGGTCCGGCTGGCCTAACCAGGGCGTGCGGGGGCCCTGGGCGTGCGGGAGGGTACGGGGAGGCGGGCCGTACGAGGCCGTGGCGGATGGGAGGTTGTCATGGGAGCAGCGCGCTTTCTGCCCCGGAAGGTCTGGCGACAGTGGCGGCGGGCCGACGAGTTGCGGGCCGGGCCGCACGCGGCCGCTACGGAGGCCGCCGCTCGGCGTTTTCTGCTACTCGGGCTCCTGCCTCTGTGGGTGGTGCCCGGCCTCACGGACTGGTGGATGCACCGACGGACGGGCATCGAGCGCACCAGCGGCACGAAGGAGTCCGTGGTCCACGCGCTGATGATGACCGAGGTCGGAGTGCCGGTCCTCATGGGCCTGCTCGCCCGCGTCAACCCCCTGGTGCTCACCACGATGGGCGCCGCTGCCGTGGCGCACGGTGCCACCGCGTTGTACGACGTCTCGCTGGCCACGGGCGAGCGCGAGATCCGCCCGGTCGAGCAGCACATCCACAGCTTCCTCGAGGTACTGCCGCTCACCGCTCTGGCGTTCACCGCCTGCCTGCATCCCGACCAGGTCCGCTCGACACTGCGTGGCGGCCCGCATCCGCAGGACTGGCGCCTGCTGCCCAAGGAACGGCCGCTGCCCGCCGCGTATCTCGCGGGACTCGCCGGCGTGATCGGGTTGGGGGTCGTCGTTCCGTACGCCGAGGAACTGCGCCGCTGCCTGCGGGCCCGGCCCGGGGTGTAGGGCGGAGCGCAGGGCTCCCCGTGCTTCGGGCGGGACTCATGGGAACCCGTCGGACTCGAACGACCTTCGACGCGAGCGGGGTGACCGCAGATGTCCGATCCACAGCAGCCGGAACAGCGACGCAGCGACAAGGGCGGCGCGACACCGCGGGACAGCGCCGAACTCAAGGCGTCGCAGACCCAGGCGAAGGGCGGTCGTGCCCACGGCACGGACAAGGGCGACAAGGGCGGTGGCAAAAGTGGAGGTGTGCCGCCGGACCAGCAGACCGAGCACCCGCTGACCGGAGACAGTTGCCTCTGACGGGCCAGGCGCGCAGACCCGGGAAAGAGACGAAGCCCGCCGTCTCCCTGCACGAGGGGGCCCCGGCCGCGTCGTGGTCACCCACGCACACTCGGCGGTGTCGCGATCCGCAGCGGAACCCCGGTGGCCGTCACCGGCTGGTCCGTGCCCTCTGCGATGTCCGACCACCAGGCGGCCCCGTCTTCGATGTAGCGCAGCAGGACTCCCTCCCGGATGGCCCAGGGGCAGATCGCGGTGGTCCTGACCCCCGTCAGCTTCATGGCCGTGTGGCCCACGACGGCTCCGGCCAGGCTCTGGCCGGCCCGCGGTGCCGAGATACCCGGAAGTTCCGCCCGCTCGGACGCGGGCAGAGCCGCGAGGACGTCGATGCAGCCACGCAGGTCGCGCCGGGCCAGGGAGCGCGGCATGAAGGGCCCCTCGCGTCCGGGCGCGGCGCCACACAGCCGCGCCAACTGCTGGAAGGTACGCGAGGTCGCCACCGCCGTGCGCGGGCCCTCCCAGCGGATCCGTGCGGCCACGTCCCGCAGCTGGTGGCGCACCCTGCGCCGCAACGACTTCACGAGCCGCGCGCTCGGCGGAGCCTCGCCGTCGAAGAACTCCCTGGTGAGCCGGTTCGCGCCGAGCGGTAGCGAGGCCACGAAGTCGGGCAGGCGACCGCGTCCGAAGGCCACTTCCAACGAGCCGCCGCCGATGTCGAAGAGCACCAGCGGCCCGGCCTGCCAGCCCATCCACCGCCGCGCGCCCAGGAAGGTCAGTTCGGCCTCCACCTCCCCCGGCAGCGTGCAGATCTGCACACCGGTCCTGGTGCGGATGGAGTGCAGCACCTCCAGCCGGTTGGGGGCGTTGCGCACCACCGTCGTCGCGAAGGCCAGCGGCCCGGCGGCCCCCCATCGCTGCGCCGTACTGCCCGCGGCGGCGACCGCCTCGACCAACCTGTCGACCGAGTCGTCGGTGATACGCCCGTCGGCGTCGACCTGTTCGGAAAGACGCAGCTTCCACTTGGCGGTGTGCACGGGCAGCGGGACTCCGCCCTCCGCGTCCGCCACCACCAACCGGACCGTCTTCGCCCCCACATCCACCACGCTCAGTCTCATGGTGCCGGGGTACCCCCGGCGGGGCATCACCAGTCCGCTGCCCCGCGCAGCACCGTGCCGCCCTCGTGCCAGGCGCCGAGGAGCCTGGCGGCCAGGCTTTCCTCGAGATGGGTGGTCGCGCGGATCCCGAAGACGATGTCGGTCTCCAGGTGCGGTTCGGCCGCCAGGAGTCCGCCGACGACGTCATGGCGTACGACCTGTTCGTGGACCGCGTCCGCTTCCACGTGCTCGGTGTAGAACCGCACGGCCGCGGGACCGGCGCCCACCCGGCGCAGCGCCTCGGCCAGGCGGCGCGAGGCGGGGGACGAGGTCACCTCGACGGCGGCGAAGTGACCGACGAGCGCCCCGCGCAGCGCCCGATGCAGACCGAACAGCGACATCAGGTTGACGGTGGCCAGCGCCTCGGGCGGCGCCGCGTCGACGTAGTGCCCGTAACGCGTGTCCAGGCCCAGGTCCGCCATGAGGTCGGCGAACAGCTGCGCGTGGATCTCGTCGGCACGGCCTGCGCCGAACTCGTCGAACTCCACGGCGACCATGGCCGCCTTGGCCCGCCCGTGCAGCCTCGGCAGGACCCAGGCGTGCGGGTCCGCTTCCTTCAGGTGGTACAGCGAACGCAGCGCCGCGTATGCGCGCAGCTGGTCGAGGCTGCCGTGGTCCCGGAGGAAGTGCGAGACGCTGCCGGAGCCGTCCACCGGTTCGACCTGGAGTTCGTCCAGCGCCTGCCGAGCCGTGTCGGTGGCGTCGATCGGTACGTCCGTGCGCAGCGCGCTCAGGAAGCGGTCCTCGATCGCACCTCGCAGGGCCAGCAGCCGGCTGTCCCACTCCAGGTCCTCGCTCACGCCCTCGAAGCCCTGGTAGTGCAGCTCGTAGAGGACGTAGAGGGCGAGTTGCAGATCGTCGCCGTACGGCGAAGAGCCTGCCGGGGACGGCATGCTGCCGGGATCCGATCCGCGCAGCCGGGCGGTCACGGCGGCGGAGAGCGCGCCGCGCGGCTCGGGCACCGGCGGGGGCCGCAGCCGCGACTGCTGTCGGGGCGGGGAGTGGCTCACCCGGCGCCCCCTTCGCCGGGCCGCCTGTCGCGGCGGCGGTGGCTGGTGTCGCACCAGGGGAAGGTACGGCTGCGCCGGCAGGTGCAGACGGCCACGGTGAAGCGCTTCGAGACGGTCACCTCGCCGTCCTCGCCGACCACTTCGACCGGCCCCTCGATGAGCAGGGGTCCGTCGCGCTGGACGCGGACGCGTCGGGGTCGTTCAGATGGGTTGGGCACGGATCACCACCAGCTCCTCTGTCGTGCCGTCCGCCGTCAGTCCTTGTTCACGCAGCCAGGCGAGCCGGGAGCGCAGTACGCGGCCGAAGGGCAGCCGGGCCCGGTCGACGACCTCCGCGCGCAGACCGGCCTCCGCCAGGCGGGTCAGCGTGGTCCCGGTGCCGCACAGGTGCGAGTGGACCATCAGGAGTGTTCCCGTCGGCCGCAGCACCGCCGGCGCGGTGTCGCAGATGCGGTCGATCAGCAGCCGCCCGTTCGTTCCGGCGTCCCAGGCCCGGGCAGGGCCCCTCGTCGGCAGGGGTCCGGGGGCGGGCACATAGGGCGGGTTGGAGATCACCAGATCGAAGCGGCGGTCGGGCACGGCAGTCGCGAGATCACCGTGGCGCACGCGCAGGGTCTGCCCGTTCAGCACCGCGTTCAGCCAGGTGGCGGCGACCGCGCGCCAGGAGATGTCGACGGCGGTGACCCGTCCGCCGAGGCGGGCGGCCTCCACCGCGAGCATGCCGCTTCCGGCGCCCAGATCCAGTACGTCCGTCTCCGGGCCGACCCCCTCGCGGCGCATCGCCCGTCCCAGGAGCCGGGTGTCGGTCTGGGGGCGGTAGACGCCCGGGGGTACCCAGCAGCGCGGGCCCGGGCCGGCGGTGAGAGCTTCGGCCGTCATGGGGCCGTCCTCGGCCGGGCGTCCGCAACGGCAGCGCGGACGGCGCCCGCGTGACTCCGTCCGGGGCGTCGTCTCCCGGGCCGGATGGGCGAGGCGATGGCCGGGGCGCGGTCGCGGTCGATGGCCCTTTCGAAGGGGTGGTTGATGATGAAGAGTTCTTTCACGGTCGCTCCGGGGTCGCAGAACGGGCGCCGCTGCGCGGGAAGGTTCCGGCAGCGGCTCACGAGTACCCCCTGGCCGCAGACGTAACTGGACGGAACAGCGTCGCCCCTCGGTGGCCGGGTTCATGTGCTGAACTGGTACCGGTGGGACGGACGGACAGGACGGGAGTGAGGGCACGTGCCCGACGTCGAGGGGTTCGTGGGCCGGCTGGATCCCGAGATGTGTGTGGTCACGGCCGCGGCGGGCGAGGAGCGGTCGGGGTGCCTGGTGGGCTTCTTCTCGCAGTGTTCCATCCGGCCGGTGCGGTTCATGGTGTGGCTCTCCACGGCCAACCACACCTACGGGCTCGCCCGCACCGCGGGCCGTCTGGCCGTTCACCTGCTGACGCCTGAGCAGCACGAACTGGCCGCCCTGTTCGGCGGGGAGTGCGGCGAGCAGGTCGACAAGTTCGCGCGCGTGCCGTGGACGCGGGGACACGGCGGCGCGGTCGTCCTGGAGGACGCGGCGGCCTGGTTCGTCGGCACGGTCGAGCGGCAGGTCGAGGGCGGGGACCACGTCGGGTTCGTCGTCGCACCCGTGCAGTGGGGCGAGCGGACCGGCGGCCGGGCGCTGCGGCTCCATGAATGCCTGGACATCACTCCTGGACATCCGGTGGATTGAGCCGGCCCAGGATTGGCCCACCGTCGCCGAGGGCACTCGAAGCGCGCCTCGCGTCCGCACCGACCGGGACGGGGCGACTTCGAACGGAGGTGCTGTGATGGGACACGGCGGAGATGTCATCAACGAGTTGGTGACGGACCACCGAGAGGTCGAGGAGCTCTTCGGAAAGATCGACGGGCTGCCCTCGGGGGACAAGAACCGCAAGATCTACGCCGATCAGGCCACGATGGAACTGGTACGGCACTCGGTGGCCGAGGAGGAGTACCTGTACCCGGCCGTACGCGAATACCTGGCCGACGGAGACGCGATCGCCGACAAGGAGATCGCCGATCACTCCAGGGCCGAACAGATCATGAAGGATCTGGAGAGCTGCGAGGCCGGGGACCCCGAGTTCGACCGGCTCATCGGTCTGCTGATGAGCGAGATCCGCTCGCACGTCGCCGACGAGGAGCGCAGTCTCTTCCCCATGCTGCGTCTGGCGGCCACCGCGGAAGCACTCGACGACCTGGGCGACAAGGTCCGGCAGGCGAAGAAGCTGGCGCCGACCCGCCCGCACCCCTCCGCGCCGGACACCCCTCCGGCCAACAAGATGCTGGCTCCCGGAGCCGGTCTCGTCGACCGACTGCGCGACACGCTGACCGGCCGCGGGAAGAGGGGCTGACGTCCGGTCCCGCCACGGCCGGAGGAATCGCCGGGCTCAGGCGGCCTCCGCCCGTCCTCGCCACAGCGGCCGCCGCCCGTCCTGGCCACAGCGGCCGCCGCCCGTCCTGGGCACAGGGGACCGACCAGTCCGGGGCTGTGCAGGTCGGCGACGGGCGCCAGGAGATCCGGTGACGCAGCAGCGCGGCCGCCCGCGGATCCCGTGCCCCGGATGCGACAGGACGCCGGAACCCGGCCGCCGGCCGCGTCGTGCGGGCACTGTCCGCCGGCGGGGCGACGGCCGTGCCGGCCGGCTCCGGGTCGGTCGGCAGACCGGCCGCCCAGCTCGCCACGACCTCGTCCGCCCAGGTGCGCCAATGGAGCTCGCTCTCGTGGTCCCTCGCGTCGGCGCCCGTGGTCCGGTCGAGCCGTGCGGAGCCGCCGGGTCCCGCCACGGCGGCCACCGCCGGGTTCCGGGCCGCCGTACCCCCCGGCCGGACCGCTGCGGCCTGACCTGGATCACCACCGCCGAGCGCGTCCTGCACCGCACGGTCGACGTTCCGCCCGCAGCCCGCACAGGGAGACGACAATGACTGACACCCCGGTCGTGGAGCGCGTGGACAGCGCCGTCTTCACCGTGCCCACCGACGCGCCCGAGGCGGACGGCACCCTCGCCTGGGACAGCACCACGCTCGTCCTGGCCACCGTCCGCTGCGGCGGAGTCACCGGGCTCGGCTACACCTACGCGCCCGCGGCCGCCGCGCGTGTCGTCGACGACCTGCTCGCCGGCGTGGTCGTGGGCAGTGTGGCGTTCGACGTGCCACGGATCAGCGAGGCCTTGCACCGGGCGGTGCGCAACGCGGGACTGCCCGGCGTGGCCGCGCAGGCGATCGCCGCCGTGGACATCGCCCTGTGGGACCTGAAGGCACGTCTGCTCGACGTCCCGCTCGTCCGCCTGCTGGGCGCGGCACGCGACGATGTGCCGGTCTACGGCAGCGGCGGCTTCACCACGTACGACGCCGAACGCCAGGAGCGGCAACTGCGCGGCTGGACCGAGGAGGACGGCATCCCCCGCGTCAAGATCAAGATCGGGGAGTCATGGGGCCGGTGCGAGGAGCGGGACCGGCGGCGGGTCGCCCGGGCGCGCGCCAGCATCGGCGACCGGCCCGAACTGTATGTCGACGCCAACGGCGGCTACGGCGCCAAACAGGCCGTCCGCGTCGCCCGTTCACTCGCCGACGAGGGTGTGACCTGGTTCGAGGAACCGGTCTCCTCCGACCACCTCAGCGCCCTCGCGACCGTCCGCGGTCTGGTCACCATGGACGTCACGGCGGGCGAGTACGGCTACACCCTCCCCTACTTCGAGCACATGCTCGCCGCGGGCGCGGTGGACTGCCTGCAGGCCGACGTCACCCGGTGCGGCGGCATCACCGTCTGGCTGCGTACGGCCGCCCTCGCCCAGGCCCGTGGCATCGAGATCTCGGGCCACTGCGCCCCGCACGCCCACGCCCATGTGGCCGCGGCAGTGCCCAACCTGCGCCACCTGGAGTGGTTCCACGACCACGTCCGCATCGAACGCCTCCTCTTCGACGGCGTCCTGGACCCCGCCGACGGCACCATCGCCCCCGGCGCGGACGGAGCGCCGGGGCTGGGCCTGACCCTGAACGCCGAGCGCGCGCGACCGTACCGGGTGGGCTGAGGCAGGAGGCACACACCAATGAGCAGCACGACCTTTCCGCCGCACCCGCTGCACGACTACGCGCTGCTGGCCGACGGGGAGCGCGGCGCCCTGATCGGACCGGACGGCGCCATCGGCTGGCTCTGCACTCCGGCCTGGCACGACGACGCCGTCTTCGCCTCCCTCGTCGGCGGCCGGGGCGTCTACGCCGTGACCCCGCACGGCCGTTACGTCCCCGGTGGCTACTACGAGGAAGGCACCCTGATCTGGCGCAACCGCTGGACCACCAACGAGGGCGTCGTGGAGTGCCGCGACGCCCTCGCCTTCCCCGGCGAGGAGGGCCGCCTGGTCCTGCTGCGGCAGCTGGCCGCCGTGGACGGGCCCGCCCAGGTGCGGGTCGTACTGGACCCGCACGCCGACTACGGCCGCGCCGCGCTGGACTCCGTGCACCGTGATGACGGCGTCTGGCACCTGAACACCGGCCGCCATCAGCTGCGCTGGCAGGGCGTCCCGTCCGCGACAGCCGGACCTGACGGCCTGGTCGCCGATCTGCGGCTGGAGCCCGGCGAGCGCCGCGACCTGGTCCTGGAGTGCTCCGACTCGCCGCTGCCGCGCGCGCTCCCGCGCGCCCCGCAGGCATGGGCCGCTACCGAGGACGCGTGGCGGCGGGCGGTACCCCCGCTGCGGCAGACCATCGCCGTCACCGACGCCAGACGCGCCTACGCCGTGCTGCGCGGGCTGACCACCCGCGGCGGCGGCATGGTCGCCGCGGCCACCACCAGCCTGCCCGAACGGGCCGAGGAGGGCCGCAACTACGACTACCGGTACGTGTGGATCCGCGACCAGAGTTTCACCGGACAGGCCGCGGCGGCCGCCGGGGCACCCGAACTGCTGGACGCCGCCGTCCGTTTCGTCACCGAGCGGCTGCACGCGGACGGCCCGGACCTCGCCCCTGCCTACACCGTGCACGGCACGGCCGTACCCGGCCAGTGCGAACTGGACCTGCCCGGCTATCCCGGGGGCTTCGACCGGATCGGCAACCGGGTGCGTGACCAGTTCCAGCTGGACTGCTTCGGCGAGGCACTGCTGCTGTTCGCCGCCGCGGAACGACACGGCCGGCTGAACGCCGACGGCTGGAAGGCCGCCGACTACGCCGTGCGGGCCGTCGGCGAACGATGGCGCCAACCGGACGCGGGTATCTGGGAGTTGGGCGCCCGGCGCTGGACCCACAGCCGGCTCACCTGCGTAGCCGGGCTTCGCGCCCTGGCCGACGCGGCACCGCACCGCCCGCTCGCCGGCACCTGCGACCGACTCGCCGACACCCTGCTGACCGCGACCACGGCCACCTGCCTGCACCCGGACGGCCGCTGGCAGCGCGCACCCGACGACCCGAAGGTGGACGCCGCGCTACTGCTTCCGGCCGTGCGCGGCGCCCTGCCCGCCGACGACGTCCGCACCCGGGCCACCCTCGCCGAGTGCCGGCGTGAGCTGGCACAGGACCACTTCGTCTACCGTTTCCGCCACGACGACAGGCCCCTGGAACAGGCCGAGGGAGCGTTCCTGCTGTGCGGCTTCGTGATGGCCCTGGCCGAACACCAGCAGGGTCATACGGTCGCCGCGCACCGCTGGTTCGAACGCAACCGCGGAGCCTGCGGCGCGTCCGGCCTGTACGCCGAGGAGTTCGACATCGCCCAGCGACAGCTGCGCGGCAACCTCCCGCAGGCTTTCGTCCACGCACTGCTTCTCGAAGCGTCCGCCCGCCTGTCCGAGGCCCCGCACCTCGCCTGAAGGTGTGCCGGCACCGGCTCCTGCCGCACCGTCGCAACGGGCAGGCTCATACCCGACGTTTGTCGCGCTCGTGGTCGTGCCGGAGGAGGAAGGAGAGCAGTTCGGCGACGGGGAGGCCGCCTTCCGCCGGGTGACGGAGACTGGTGTCCGGCTGGATGCGGTAAATGTTGCTCCGGCCGTCGCGGGTGTGGGTCAGGTACCCGTCGGACTCCAGGTCGGTGATGATCTTCTGGACCGCCCGTTCGGTGAGCCGACAGCGTGCCGCGATGTCGCGAATGCGGGTGGATTGGTTCTCCGCGATGGCGACCAGCACGCGGGCGTGGTTGGTGAGAAACGTCCAGCCGATGTGTGGCTCTGGTGCCTCAGCTACTTGCGCCATGGTTCCCAGACTAGACGTGTTGTTCGCGCATTCAAAACACTGAAATATCTTTCCGGTATCCCTTGACGTGTAATTGGTCGGTGGGTCAATCTTGTGGAGAGCTTGTGCCGTCGTGTGGAGGCAGCCATGCAGCAGCGACGGATCCCGCACAGTGCCGGCGCCGCAGGTGCGAAGGCAGCCGGGACCCCGGCGGTCGACATGCCGTACGAACCCGAGATTCGCACGTGGTCGCGCGACGGCACCGTGACCGTCGTGATCCGCGGCGAGCTGGACATCGCCGGCGAGCCAGTGCTGAAGTCCGCGCTGGAGGACGCCGTGAACCAGTGCCGTGACCACGTGGAACTGGACCTGGGCGGAGTCGGGTTCTGTGACTGTTCCGGGCTGAACGTGCTGCTGGCAGCGCGGCGGCACGCCGCCGGGCAAGGCAAGACCCTCAGCGTGGGAGCGATCGGCCCCGCTGTGACGAACCTCTTGATCAAGACAGGAACATGGCCGTTGTTGGCGGGTACCTGGGCGGCGAAGGACGCCCGGAGCGGGGAGACGGAGGACGCCCTGAGCGACGAGATCGAGGACGCCCCGGGTGCGGAGGACCTTCTGGCAGAGGTCGCTCACCTGCGGCGGGCCATGCGTACGCGACCGGCCATCGACCAGGCCACGGGCGTTCTGATGGCGACGTTCTCCCTCACCTCCGAGGACGCCTGGGCCGTGCTGGTAACGGTCTCCCAGAACACGAACACCAAGCTGCACCACATCGCCGAGGAAGTCCTGGCGGCAGTGCAGGGCGACTCACTGCCCGACGGTCTGCAGACCCAGCTGGCCGCCGCGGTGGGCGCGCTCCGCGCCGACGAGGGCAGCTCGTCCGGATGAGCTCCCGACGAGAGGGGCCCGGGCGCGGCGGGCGACCGGAGTCCGCGAGGGCCTGCGCGACCGGACCGCCCGGACTCGGCTCAGTTGCGAGGCCGCGCCTCGACGATGGCGTCCGGTGTCATATCGCGCGCGACCAGGGCCCGAGCGGTCTCGGTGAGCCGGACCCCGCGCTCGCGTAGGTGATGAGCAGCCGGGCAGCCTCGCCGATCGTGGCGCCCGTGTACTGGGCGACCATGCCCTTGGCGATCTCCAGGGTGGCCTTGGCCGCGATGACGCTCTGCGCCCGGGTGGCGACATCGTCGACGTGGGGCGGCTCGGAGACCGGTGCACGAGGGCGAGCGCCGCGGAGTCCGCGAGGGCCTGGGCGAGATGCACGTCGTCCTCGGACGGGCGTCCCGGCGTGCCGGCGCAGCAGGGTGAGGACGCCCAGGGGGCGCTCGTGCAGAAGCACCGGGACCGCCTGGACCGCCCCGGGGCGTCGGCCATCGCGATACCCGCCGCGTCCACGTTCAGCAGGCTCTGGCAGGCGTGGACCAGGTGCCGGAAAAGGTGCAGCGGGTCGCGGGTGACGGCCGTTCAGTCATCGCGGAGGTCCATGGTGCGGTTGATGATCGCCTGGGCCACCTCGGTGGAGGTACTGCCCTGGGCGAAGGCCCGCGCACGCAGGCGTAGCAGCGCTTCCTCGGCGCTCACGCCAAGCTGCATCATGATCATCCCGGTGGCCTGATGCACCTCCTCTCGATCCGACTCCGCTCCTGTCAGCCACGCCACGACTCCTTCGGGGTCCGGGGAAGCTTGATCAAGGGCGATGACCGCGAGGGTGACCGCGTCGGCCACCAGCGACGCGGTCCGCACGTCCTCACGACTCAACGAGCCCGGCGTCTCCCGGTACAGATCAAGCGTCCCCAGCGCACTTCCGGCACCCGCCAGCGGCACCGAGAAAACCGCCCCCACTTCGGCCTTGGCGGCCTGAACGGAGAACAGCGGCCAGCGTCGGGTGTCGGGGGCGTCGGCGAGATTCGTCGCGAACACGGGCGTGCGCAGCCGGACCGCGTCGAGGGACGGCCCTTCACCGAGGGTCAACTGGATCTCCGCCAGCCGTGCGGCGATCCCGTCGCTGGCGAACAGCACGACTCCCCTGTCCGGACCGTCCGCGAGCACTGTCACCACGAGCCCCGACACCATGGGAAGCAGCACGACACAGGCACGGCACAGAGCGTCGGGGACCTCCACCGGTGACCGTCCGCGCACCGCGGCGGTGAGTTCGTGAGCGACGCGGGCACGCTCGACGTCCGTATCGTCCTCGGCGTCCCCGCCGCCCAACAGGTCGTCACCGGACATGACCCTCACCTCCCCGAGGCCACATCGCACCACTGCTTACCCCCGATCTTGGCACAGCGCGGCAGAGGTGACCGTGCCCATGACCCCGCCGCACCCCACACGAGGGCGGGTGAGGCGCGTCCGGGGTGCCGGCGGCTCAGTCCTCACCCCGTACGACGTTCCAGTCGTCCCCGCGCCCCGTCTGACCCGCCTCGCCATCGATCGTCGCACGCACCCAGGTGCGTATCCCCTGCCCGCGCAGGCGACGCGCCTTCGCCCACCCCGTCTCGGCTCGGCGGACACTGCCCGTCTTCATGACTGCTTCCATGGTCACGGCATCTCATCTTCTCTCTGCCCCAGGCCGTCCCGGTCCGGTCGGTTGCCCCTGCCCGTCGTCTCCCGAGTCCCCAACCGACCCGGCCGGAAACGCTGGTCCAGACCACTGCCTTTCTTGCGCTGAAGCCGGTTAAAGAAATGGAAACAGTGCGCTTCATCGGAGTGCGACCGCTTGGCAGACCCACAGGGCCCGGGACAGCTCACCGCCGCCACCGAGGCACTGGCCCGGCGCACGACGGACCCGGACGACCCGGAGTGACCGCCGACGTACACGGGGAGAGCCACTACCACCGCCCGTACGCCGCTGACCAGCGCATCCGCCACGGCGTTCAGGTTGTGTTCAGGTTCGGAGAGACGTCGGGCAACTCCAACCCCAGAAGCCACAAACTTCTGGCAAAGGGGTCTGGGGCACCTCCTGGGCGTCGTGCCATCGTCCTTGCCATGACGACCGATCACCTCACGCACAACCGGCCCGCGGGCCACATCCGTCACGCGGCGAGCAAGGTGCCGGAGGTGACCGTCTATTTCTGGATCATCAAGGTGCTGACGACCGGCATGGGAGAGACGGCCTCCGACTTCCTGGCCCATGCGCTCGGCCCCATTCCTGCCGTCGGCATCGGTGGCGTCGCCCTGGTGGCGGCCCTGGCGGTGCAGTTCGCCGTCAGGCGGTACGTGGCCTGGGTCTACTGGACGGCGATCGTCATGGTCAGCGTGTTCGGCACGATGGCCGCCGATGTCCTGCACGTCGGCCTCGGGGTGCCCTACGCGCTCTCGACGCCGTTCTTCATGGCCGCGCTGGCCGTCGTCTTCGTCCTCTGGTACCGCAGCGAAGGCACGCTGTCCATCCACAGCATCCACACCCGGCGCCGGGAGACCTTCTACTGGGCGACCGTCCTGGCCACGTTCGCGCTGGGCACCGCCGCGGGGGATCTGACCGCCACGATCGGCCTCGGCTATCTGGGATCCGCCGTTGTGTACGGCCTTGCGATCGCCGTTCCCGCCGTCGCGCACCGCTGGGGCAGCCTGAACGCGGTGGCCGCCTTCTGGGCCGCCTATGTCATCACCCGCCCGCTCGGCGCCTCCCTCGCCGACTGGATGGCGGTCAACCGGGGCCGGGGCGGGCTCGACCTCGGCCTGGGGCCGGTCACGCTGGCCTGGACGGTGGCCATTCTCGGCTTCGTCGGCTATCTGGCCCTCTCCCGCAAGGACGTCCAGCACGACACCATGGGGTGATACGGCAGACCGCCGAGCGCGTCTGCCGTCACCCGGCAGGCAGGCTGACCACGAACCGTGCGCCGGGCGTGTGCCCGGGGTCGTCCGCCACCTCGCCGCCGGCGGAGCGGGCCAGACGTCGCGCCAGCGGCAGCCCCAGGCCCGCTCCGCCGTGCCCGTCGCCGGGATCCGCACGGCGACCGGGCTCGAAGAGCTGTCCGGCGAACGAGGGCGGTACGCCGGGTCCGTCGTCGATGACGTCGACGCGTACGCCGTCGGGCGCGGAGTAGGAACGGACGGCGACACTGGTGTGCGCGTAGCGGCAGGCGTTGGCGAGGAGCGGGCTGACGATGCGTTCGAGGAGGGCGGGCGGGACTCCGGCCACCAGGGGAGGGCCGTCGGTGGTGAGCGTCACGTGGTCCGGCACGTCCAGGGCTTGGGTGAGGCGGCGCAGCGTGGGCAGGACCTCCACGGTGCCGGGAGCTGTGAGTGTGCCGTTGCGGGCGTCCTCCAGGAGGGTGTCGCAGATGGTGCGCATGGACTCGGCGGCATCCGCGATGACCTGGTGGGTGGCGTGGGTCTGTTCGGCCGTGCGGGGGCGGGCCTGCCACCAGTCGAGTTCGGCGATGATCCGGCTCAGCGGTGTGCGCAGCTCGTGCGAGAGTTCCCCGGTGAGCTGCCGCTCGTGGCGCAGCAGGGTGCGGATACGGTCCAGGATGGCGTCCAGCGACGTGCCGAGGCGGGCGAGTTCGGCGGGGTGGCGCATGCTGCCGAAGCGTTCCTCGGAGGCGACGGCGCTCCACTGGGTGGCCTGGTCGGTCATCGTACGGACGGGGCGCAGCGCGCGGCCGACCGCCAGCCGTGTCAGGGCGTAGGTGCAGGCGAGCATGACGGCGTCCAGGACGAGCGATCCCAGCAGCAGGGTGTCGGCCGAGCTCCGGTAGGGGGAGAGGTCCAGCGCGGTGACCACCGTGGCCTCGCTCCTGGCTCCGGGCACCGGCTGGGAGCACAGCCGGAGGGGGCCACGCACGTCGACGGTGACGCACCGCCGGCCGCCGTGCCCGGCGAGTGTGTCGGCGACGCGGGTCAGGGACCCGGCGGCCGGCGGTGCCTCGAGCAGGCGGCGGCCGGCGTAGATCCACACGTTGGCGTCGAGGAGGTCGTCGTGGGAGGTCTCCAGGACGCGTACGGTCGTGCCGCTGGTGTCGACGGTCGTCGCGACGGCGGCGGCGCGGGTGCGCAGTTCGTCGTCCGCCTGGTGCTGGAGGCGGTGCTGGGCCACGGCATTGAAGGCGACGGTGAGGACCAGCATCAGCAGCGTGGCCGTGACCAGGGCCACGAGTGAGAGCCGGCCGCGCAGCGTGCGGGGCGCCAGACGGTGCAGGAGGGCGGTTGCGGCCGGCCGCGGCCGGTGGCGGACCTCGCTCATGACAGGCGGTGGCCGATGCCGCGGGCCGTGCCGATCGTCCGGTCGCTGCCCGCCTCGCGCAGTTTGCGGCGCAGCCTGGTCAGGTACTGGTCGAGGGTGTTGTCGTGGACCTGGGCCCCTTCGGGCCAGCCCGCCCGGACCAGCTCGCGGCGGCGCACGATGGCGCCGGGAGCGGCCATCAGCGCGGCCAGCAGACGGAACTCGGTCGGCGTCAGATCGACCCGGGTGTCCCGTACACCGACCGTGTGCCGGACCGCGTCCAGGACCAGGTCTCCCGCTGTGGCGACCGGCGGCGGCGCGGCCCGTTTGAGAGCTGCCCGCAGGCGGGCCGCGAGTTCGGCGAGATGGAACGGCTTGGGCAGATAGTCGTCGCCTCCGGCCGAGAACCCGGACAGCCGGTCGGCGAGCCGGTGGTGGGCGGTCAGGAAGATGACGGGAGCGAGGAACCCGTTGGCGCGCATCGCCTGGCACACGTCCCGCCCGTCCGCGTCGGGCAGCCCGATGTCGAGCACGGCGGCGGAGACGCCGGGGGTGGCCAGCCGCAGGGCGGTGGCGCCGTCCGGCGCGGGGACGGTGTCGAAGTCCTCGTCGCGCAGCCCGCGCACCAGCACGTCACGCAGGCCGTGATCGTCCTCGACGACCAGGATCGTCTGCCGCATGGTCCTCCCTCGGTTCGCGTGTGGTGTCCGGCCGGCCGCCCGCTGCTTCCGTCGGCTCCTCCGCTCCGCGCACTGTGTCCGTCCGCGTGGCGTTCGGCGTCCAGCGCCCGGGCGGCCAGCGGGTCACGGCGCCCAGACACACTCCCAGCCAGCCGAGGGCGAACAGCCAGCCGCCGGCCACGTCGGTGAACCAGTGCACCCCGAGGTAGATACGGGTCAGCCCGACCAGCACGCCCCAACAGCCGATGACCAGGGCGAGCGGGGTCCTGCCGCGCGGGCCGCGCACGCAGACCGCGATGATCAGCAGTCCCGCTGTGAGGGCCGATGTGGTGGTGTGTCCGGACGGGAACGCCCATCCCGAGGCATGGGTGGCCCAGTCCGCATGGGGTGGCCGTGGCCGGGAAACGAGTGTCATCACCCCGTATCGCAGTGCCTGGCCCGCTCCGAGGCAGGCCAGGCAGAGCGCGACGGCGAGCGCACGCTGCCGGAGGGTCCGTCCCGCGACGATTCCGGCGAGCACTGCCAGTGCGTACGGGACGACACCCGTCCCGGTGACGGTCAGCCCGTGGGCGAACGCCACCGCCACGTCCGGCCGGTGGGCGACGGACCATGTGAGCAGGTCGTGGTCCGCGAACAGCGGTCTGCCGTCGTGGCCCCCCACGGCCGCGGCCAGCAGGCCGAACGCGATCCATGCGCCGAGGCCGCAGCTGCCGGCCAGTTCGGCGGCGTCGCCGCGCTTCATGACGTCGCCAGCAGCGGGCGCAGACGGGTAGCCGTGAGCCGCACGGCCAGGGGCTCCGCCCACCGGCGTAGCACGGGCATGGCGGCCATCACGGTGAGCGCGCCCACCATGGCTCCCGCCACCACGTCGTGGGGGTAGTGCACACCCACCCAGACCCGAGAAGCCGCCATCGCACCGGCGGCCACCACGGCGACCGCGCCGAGGCGGCGGACGACGAACAGCAGGGCGACGGCCGCCGCGGCGGCGATGGCCGTGTGGTTGCTGGGGAAGGACCAGTCGCCACGCGCCGGACAAGCCTCCAGGACAGTCACTTTCAGGCTTTGGCAGGGCCGGTTCTCGTGCACGAGCAGCTTCAGCGCCGCATCGATTCCGTAGGCCACCACCACGACGAACGGCACCGCGAGCGCCGTCACCGACGCGGTGGCGTCCACCCGTCGCGCACTCCACCAGCCGACGACCATGAGCACCGCGAACACAGCGAGCCCGTACGTCGACCACGCCGACACGGCGTCGTTCAGCCAGGCGGGTGCGTGCTGGGCGAGGCGGACCACGTCGGTATAGGCCGAGCCGTCGATGGACGCCCCGCCGAAGGCGAGGATCATCCCTGGGCCTCCTTCGCCTTCGCCTCCCGCCGCGAGCGGTACACCTCGGAGGCGAGCGGAATCAGGGACACGGCCACGATCACCGCGACCATCGGCAGCAGATACCGGTCCACGTTCGGTACGGAAGAGCCCAGCGCGTAGCCCGCCAGCGTGAGACCGAGGCTCCACGCCAGCCCGCCGACCACCTGCCAGACGGTGAAGGTCCGTACCGGCACCCGCAGGGCGCCCGCCATCGGGTTCAGGACCGTGCGCACCACCGGAACGAAGCGGGCCAGCACGATCGCCTTCGCGTACCCGTAGCGCTCCAGTAGCTCCTCGGCGCGCTTCGCCCCCTCGTGCAGGCGGGCCGAGCGGCTACGGTCGAGCAGGGCGCCGCCCGCTCTGCGGCCCAGGAGATATCCGCACTGCGAGCCCGCCAGCGCCCCCACCGCGGCGGCGATCAGGAGCGGGCCGAGCGACAGCTTCAGGCCGCGGTCGGCGGTGCCGGTGCACAGCAGGCCCGCCGTGAAGAGCAGTGAGTCGCCCGGCAGGAAGAAACCGATCAGCAGCCCGGTCTCGGCGAACAGCACCACAGCCACGCCCAGCACGCCGAAGGCGGACAGCAGCGAGCGCGCATCCAGCACATTGACAGCGAGCTGCGACGATAGGTGCATGGCTGTGGTCATCGTCGAGGGTCCCTTCATCGTTCGCCCGGACAGCCGGATGCGCCACGACGGAGGCACCAGGCAAGTGACTACAATCCAGTAGACGGTCTACTCAACTGTAGACGATCGTGGAGTGAGGGACGTTCCCATGACCGACACGAGGGACGAGAGGCGGCCGGCCGGCGAGCTCGAAGCGGCCGTCATGGCCGCACTGTGGGCCGCCGGGGCCCCGCTCACGCCCGGGCGGGTGCAGACCGAACTCGGCGCCGGTCTGGCACGCACGACGGTGGCGACGATCCTGACCCGTCTGCACGAGAAGGGCGTCGTCCGCCGTGAGCGGCAGGGGCGCGGCTTCGCCTACCTCCCGGTCCAGGACGCTCCCGGCCTGACCGCTCGGCGGATGCACACCGAACTCGACCGGGACGCCGACCGGGAGACGGTCCTCGCGCGCTTCGTCGCCCAGCTCAACCCGGGCGACGAGCAGGTCCTGCGCCAGCTCCTGGACGGTGACGAGCGATGACCGCCGTGCTGTTCGTACCGCTGATCCTGCCCTTCCTCGCGCCGACGCTGGGCCGCCGGACTCTCGACCGTCTCTCCCCCACCACCGCGCTGTGGGTCCTGGCCGCCTCGGCCCTGGCGCTGGCGGGAGCCTGCGTCGCCGCCCTCGGAGCACTGGTCCTCACCGGACTGCTCAAGCTCCCCGCCTTCGCCGCCCTCGGCCAGCTCATCCACCCCCTGCGCACCCCCTCCGACTACGTCGTCGTTCCCGCGGCGACGGCGGCCACCGGGGTGCTCGTCCTCAGCGTCCTGACCCTCGTGCGTTCGGCCTTCCGGCAGACCCGCGCCTTCCGCACCGCCCGGACCCAGGCCGACCGCCGCCCGGCCGCCGGTGACCTCTGCGTCGTCGACTCGCCCCACCCGGACGCCTACGCCCTGCCCGGACGACCCCACCGCATCGTCGTCACCACCGCGATGCTGCGCAGCCTGGGAGCTGCCGAACGCGAGGCCCTCTTCGCCCATGAACGGGCCCACAACCGGGCCGGCCACCACTACTTCCTGGCGGTCGCCGAACTCACCGCCCACTGCCACCCGGCCCTGCGCCGAGTGCGCGAGACCATCCGGCTCGCCGCCGAGCGGGACGCCGACGAGGCCGCCGCCACCGCCGTCGGGGACCGGCGTCTGATCGCCACCGCCATCGCACGCGCCGCCCTGGCCGGCCACGCCTCCCCCACCACTCGGCCGGACTTCGCGCCCGCAGCGACGACGGGCCCGGTCTCGCAACGTGTCGCCGCCCTCCTCGGCCCCGCCGGGAAACGCCCGCGAGCCACCCGCACCACCGCGTTTCTCCTCGTGGTCTGCACGCTCCTGTCCGTCGCCGCCGGAACGGCCGGCGTCGTCGACTTCCATCACGAGGTCGAGGTCGCCCAGGGCGAGGTCACTCCCTGACCGACATGGTCCCGCTGCGGACCCGCCAGTGCGTCAGGCCGGCTGGGGCCGGCCGTGGTCGTACAACCGGCCGACCTCGTAGCCCCGTTCCCCGCAGGTGTCGAGGATGAGGGGCAGGGCACCCAGGGCCGAGCGCCAGGCGCCCGGGGCGGAGGTGCAGTCGGAGTCGTGGAGCAGGATGGTGCCGCCGCCGTCCAGGCCGGCCTCCACCGTGCGGTGGACGGACTCCGGTGTGGCGCGGGCGGTCCAGTCCTCGCCCCAGCAGGTCCACAGCACCGGCGTGAGACCGAGGCGGCGGGCGGCCAGATGGGCGGCGGTGGACATCACGCCGTACGGGGGCCGGAAGAGCGTGGGCATGCTTCCCGTGATGTCGGCGACGGTGTCGCGGGCGCGGGCGAAGTCGTCGTACGTGGCGCGCGGGCCGCACAGCAGCAACGGGCGGTGTCGCCAGCCGTGGACGCCGATCTCGTGTCCCGCCGCGGCGATCTCGCGGACCAGGCCGGGCGAGCGGCGCGCCTCCCTGCCCAGCAGGAAGAACGTCGCCCGGACCCGGCGCTCGGCCAGCAGGCGCAGGAAGTGCGGGGTGGACAGCGGGTCGGGTCCGTCGTCGAAGGTGAGGGCGATGTGGTCCGGGCGGCCCCGGCCCGCCAGGCGCGGCATGGCGCGGTTGCGCAACGGGCCGAAGGTGGAGACCACGGGTGCGGCGTGGGCGGCCACGAGGGCGGGCACGGCGGCGAGGGCGGCGGTGCGCAGCAGGCGGGCGGCGGTCACGAGTGGTGGCCTTCCGAGCCGGCGTGGTCGGGGTGGTCGTCGACCAGGTCGAGGCGGTGCCCGATGGCATGGATCACGCCTGAACCGTCGTACGCGGCGGCGATCCCCGTGCCGACGGCACAGGCCCACAGTCCGCTGGCCACGACCACGGTGGCGGCGAGCCGGCGGGCGGCGGCCCTGCGCCGACGTGCCGACGGTCGCGGAGGCAGGGGCGGCAGCCCCAGGCGGTGGACGCGCGCTATCTCCGCGGCGGGGCCGCCCTCGGGCTCGTCGGCGAAGAGTGCGAGACCGGCCGTGCGCCGACGCAGGCCCAGCGGGCCGTCGATCAGGTCGCGCAGTACGTCCTTGAGCTGGTCCGGGTCACGGATCCAGACCGCCGCGCCGGCCTCCTCCAGAGCGGCGGCGTTCGTCAGCCCGTGGCCCGGTATGCACCGGTAGCTCGCGACGGGCAGCCCGACGGCGAACGCCTCCAGGGAACTCAGCCCGCCCGCGTTCTGGACCAGGACATCGGCGGCGTGCATCAGCGCGGGCATGTCGTCGACCCAGCCGTAGGCGTGCTCGATGCCGTCCGCGCGCAGCTGTGCGGCCAGCTCCTCGTTGCGGCCGCAGACGACGACCGGGACGGCTACGCCGCACTCGCGCAGTTCCAGGGCGACCTGACGGACCGGTCCGACGCCCCAGGAACCGGCGACCAGCAGCGCCAGCGGGGCGTCGGCCGGCAGCCCGAAGCGGACCCGGGCCGCCTCGCGCTCCCGCGCACCGCCGGGACGGAACCGCGGATCCACCACCGGCCCGCACACCCGGACGTCCCGCGCCCCGGCGGCTCGCGCCTGGGCGGCGGGCACGGCGTGCGCGGCGAGGTGCACGTCGACACCGTCCGCCACCCACAGCGGGTGCACGGAGAAGTCGGTGAGATACGTGAGGACGGGCGCGGCCAGCCGTCCCCTCAGCCGCAGGCTGCCCAGGACACGGCTGGCTCCCGGGTAGGTGGAGACGACCGCGCCGGTGCCGGGATGCAGCGCCCGCAGCATGCGCTCCTCCGCGGTGCGCAGCAGCGCCCTCGCCAACGGCCCGCCGCCACCTGCGCGTTCGGTGCTGCGGTAGACCCGCTGGTAGGCCCAGGGGGCCCGGACGAGCATGCGGTGGTATCCGTCCCGGACGAGCCGTCCCAGCCGGGCGGGCAGCAGGTCCAGCAGGTCGAACCGGTCGACGACGATGCCGTGGGCCGTGAGCCGGCGGGCCAGTTCGGCGGCGGCGCCGTCGTGGCCGGCGCCGATGCTCGCCGAGACGATCGCGACGCGCTCGGCCTGGGCCGTGGGCGGCGCCGGCTCGGGGCGCAGCGCGCCGGCCGCCAGGGCCCGCAGATGCACCGTACTTCCGAGGTAGGGCATGGGATGGTTCCTCCGCGAGTGGAGTGGGCGACCGGACTCTACAACATGTAGTAGATAACCTCGTACGAGATGTAGTAGTTCCGTCGGCGGTGGCCCTGTGCCGCGTTCTACAAGCCGTAGTAGCCCCCCCCGGCTAGGCTGGTCCGCCGAGCGGGAAGGTTGGTGGACGGTGCGCGACCACAAGAGCGACGAAAGCAGCGGAGCGAGCGGCAGGAGGGCACGCGGCGAGCTGGAGAGCGGCGTTCTCGCCGCCCTGTGGGCCGCAGACCAGCCGCTGACCGCACGGCAGGTCCTGGAGCGGCTGCCCGGGGACCTCGCCTACACGACGGTGCTGACGATCCTGTCCCGTCTGCACGACAAGGGCATGCTCGTACGGCACCCCGAGGGCCGTGGCTACGCCTACGCGCCCGTCCGGGACGAGGCCTCCCAGACCGCCGTGCAGATGCACAGCCTGCTGAAGCGCGGCTCGGACCGGGAGGCGGTGCTGTCCCGCTTCGTGTCCGAACTCTCCCAGGAGGACGAGCAGTTGCTGCACCGCCTGCTGGGCGGGCAGGACGCCGGACACGGCGACGACGGGCCGTGATCCGGTGACGATCAGCGTCTACATCCCGCTCCTGGTCACCGTCGTCCTCGCGGTGCTCGCCCCCCGGGCCGCCCGGCGCCCGGCGCCACGGCCTGCCGCCTGGGCCCTGGCCTGCACCGCGCTGGTGACCGCGGTCGGCTGGCTCGGCTCGCTGGCCCTGCTGGCGTTCATGGGGTTCGCGCAAATCCCCGAGGTCGCGGAGGAGGGCCACTGGTCGGTGGCCGCGCTGCGTACCGAGGACCCGGTCTCCCTGTCCGTAGCGGCCGTCAGCGCCCTGGCCCTGGCGGCGGGGCTGGCGTCGCTGGGCGTGGCCGCCGTACGGCAGGTCCGCCATGCCGTGTGGGCGCGGCGGGAATGCGGCCGGATGCCCGGAGACACCGAGCTGGCGGTGGTCGACGACGAGGTTCCGCAGGCGTTCGCGCTGCCGGGCGCCCCGGGACGGATCGTGGTCTCCAGTGGGATGCTGCGCTGCCTCGGTGACGTGGAGCGGGAGGCGCTGCTGGCGCACGAACGGGCCCATCTCCGCGGCCGCCACCACCTCTTCCAGGCGGTGTGGCGGCTCACGGCCGCCGCCAATCCGCTGCTGCGCCCCCTCGCCGAGGCAGGTGGCTTCGTCCTGGAGCGCTGGGCCGACGAGGAGGCCGCCGCCCGCGTCGGCAGCCGTACGGTCGTCGCCCGCGCCGTCGGACGGGCCGCACTCGCCTCCGCCGGCGCGGCGCGCCCCGCCGCCCTGGCCGCGACCGGCGGGGCCGTGCCCCAGCGGGTGCGGGCCCTGCTGGACCCGCCTCCCCCGCGCCGCACCCTGCCCTTCGTGGCGGGCGCCCTCCTGCTCACCCTGTGCTGCGCGGGCCTCGCCAACGCCGCCTCCGACAGCGAGGACCTGGTCGACAGCGCGGTACGGGCCCAGTGCGCGGCGGACGCCGGAACGCCGGGCGCGGCGTGGGCGGGGCACCGTCCGCAGCGGCCGGACGACGCCTGCTGCGACCACCACGGAACCGACGAACACGCACCGCACCGCAGGTAGGGGCGTAGTACCGCGGTACCACGCGGCCGGCACGGTTCAGGCTTCCGGTACCACGGGATCGGCCGATGCGGCTCTTAGCGTGGCCTGTGAGGCGCAGAAGGCGACCGACGCCCGAGCCCAACAGGGAGAACGCGGATGATCGAGGCACGGCAGCTGACCAAGAGGTACGGCGAGAAGACGGCCGTCGACGGGCTGGACTTCGTCGTGAAGCCGGGCACGGTGACCGGCTTTCTGGGGCCCAACGGCGCGGGCAAGTCCACGACGATGCGCATGATCGTCGGCCTGGACGCCCCGACGAACGGCTCCGTCACCGTCAACGGACAGCACTACGCCCGCCACCAGGCCCCCCTCCAGGAGGTCGGCGCCCTGCTGGAGGCGAAGTCGATCCACCCGGGCCGCTCGGCCCACAACCACCTCCGAGCCCTCGCGCTGACCCACGGCATTCCGAGCCGCCGGGTCGACGAGGTCATCGACCTCGCGGGCATCGGCAGCGTCGCGAACAAGCGGGCCGGCGCCTTCTCCCTCGGGATGGGCCAGCGGCTCGGCATCGCGGCGGCTCTGCTGGGCGATCCGCAGACGGTGATGCTGGACGAGCCGGTCAACGGGCTGGACCCGGAGGGCGTGCTCTGGATCCGTAATCTGCTGAAGGCGCTCGCCGACGAGGGCCGCACGGTCTTCGTCTCCTCGCACCTGATGAGCGAGATGGCTCTGGTCGCGGACCACCTGATCATCGTGGGGCGTGGGCGGCTGCTGGCCGACACGACCGTGGGCGACCTGATCCGCGAGGCGGGCGGCGACACGGTGCAGGTCGCGTCGCAGGACCCGGCGCGGCTGCGGGACGTGCTGGCCGGGCCGGGCGTCGACGTCACCGGCCGGATCGGCTCCGAGGAGCTCCAGGTGACCGGGCTGAGTGCCCGCGAGATCGGCCTGAAGGCGGCGGAGCACGGGATCGCGCTGTTCGAGCTGAGCGCGCGGACGGTGTCACTGGAGGAGGCGTTCATGGACCTGACCAGGGACGCCGTGGAGTACCACGGCTCCACGACCGGGATCGAGACCCTCGGGAGGCCCGCATGAGCACCCTCACCGCAACCGTCGAGGAACCCAGGACCGCCCCGGACCGCCCCGCCTACCGGGTGACGGGACGGCGGGTCCTCGCCTCGGAGTGGGCGAAGCTGTGGTCCCTGCGCTCGACCTGGATCACCCTGGGCCTCGCCCTGCTGTTCATGGTGGCGTTCGGCCTGATCGCCGCGAGCCGCTACAAGTCGGGGTTCAACTCCGGCCACCTCGACCATGACTTCGCCGACCGGACGGCCGTCAGCCTGTCCCTCTTCGGTACGAACTTCGCCCAGCTGGCCCTCGGCGTGCTCGGCGTGCTGGTCACGGCCGGTGAGTACTCGACCGGCATGATCCGCTCGACGCTCGCGGCGGTGCCCCGGCGGCTGCCGGTGCTGTGGTCCAAGGCGGCCGTGTTCGGGCTGGTCGCGCTGGCCGTGGCAACCGTCGGTGCCTTCGTCACCTTCCTGATCGGGAGCGGGATCGTCTCGGGCACGCCCGCCGCCATGGGCCTCTCGCACGCGGGTGTCCTGCGCAGCCTGCTCGGCGCCGGGCTCTATCTCGGCCTGGTCGGGGTGATCGGCACCGCCCTGGGCGCGCTGCTGCGATCGGTGGCCGGCGGGATCTCGGTCCTGGTGGCCGCCCTGATGCTGATCCCGGGACTGATCTCCCTGCTGCCCAGCTCCTGGCAGGACAACATCAGCCCCTACCTGCCCTCCAACGCGGGGGAGTCGATGTTCGCCCTGACCCACGACTCCACGACCCTGTCACCGGGCGCGGGACTGCTGGTCTTCCTCTGCTGGACGGCGCTGGCACTGGCCGGAGCGGCGTACCGGCTCACGCGCAGCGACGTGTGACGACCGCATCATGGACAGGTGACGTCCGTGAGCACCGATGACCTCAGCGGGATGGGACCGCTGGTCGCCCGGCTGTCCCGGGGCGGCCAGCGGTTGCGGCATGCCGACCGGGCGCATCCGTGGGTGCTGGACACCGCGGTCGTGGCCCTGGTCTTCCTGATGTTCTGCCTGCCCGACCTGTTCCCCCACGGCGGCGGCGACGGCGGCGACGGCGACGGCCGGCATTTCCGGCTCGCCTTCACCCAGCTGCCCGTCGCGGGAATGCTGACGCTGCAGGCCGGACTCGTGCTGCCCCTGCTGTGGCGGCGGAGGAGGCCCGTGGCGGCCTTCGGTGTCATCGCCGCGGTGTTCGTCCTCCAGTGGTCCCTGGGCGCCGCGCTGCGCGCGGACGTCGCCCTCTTCGTCGCCCTGTACAGCCTGGCCCTGCACGGAAAGTGGCGGCAGCTGCCGTGGGCCTGCGCCGCCACGGCGGGTGCCATGGTGCTGGTCGCCGTGCGCGCGTCCGCCGCGGTGTCCGTCTGGGACGCGCTGTTCTTCCTGCTCAGCACGGCGACCGCGGCCCTCGCGCTCGGCCTGATGGTAAGGATCCGACGCGCCCAGCTCGCCGGACTGCGCGACCGGGCCGCCCGGCTGGAGATCGAGCGCGACCAGCGCAGCAGACTGGCCACGGCCACCGAACGCACCCGCGTCGCCCGCGAGATGCACGACATCGTCGGCCACAACCTGTCCGTCATCATCACGCTCGCCGACGCCGGCGCCTACGCCACCGACCTCGCACCCGAACGCGGCAAGGAAGCCCTCCGGCTCATCGGGGACACCGGCCGCCAGGCCCTCGGCGAACTGCGCCGCGTGCTCGGCGTGCTGCGCGAGCCGGCGGACGGTCCCCGGGGCGGCCCCGAACTCAGCCCGCAGCCCGGCATCGCGGACATCGACGCGCTGTGCGCCAAGGTGCGCGCCGCCGGTCTTGAGGTCGTCTACCGGACCTCCGGCGACGTGGAAGCCCTGGACAGCGGGGTGCAGCTGACGGTGTACCGCATCGTCCAGGAAGCCCTCACCAACACCCTCAAGCACGCCGACACCGACGCCCGGGTGCACCTGGCGATCATCGAGACGGACACCCGGCTGACCATCCGGGTCCAGGACACCGGCCCGGCCATCACCCTGCCCGGACCGCACGAGGAAGGACACGGCCTGGTGGGCATGCGGGAACGAGCGGCTCTGTACGGCGGTACCGTCAGCGCCGGTCCGGCGGCCGGCGGAGGATGGAGCGTCGAGGCCGTCCTCGACCTGACCCCCGAAGGCGGTGCCCGGTGACGACCGTGCTCATCGTGGACGACCAGCCGCTGCAGCGGTACGGCTTCCGCATGCTGCTGGACTCCATCCCCGAGACCGAGGTCGTGGGGGAGGCCGCCCACGGGACCGAGGCCGTGCGCAAGACGGCCGAACTGCGTCCGGACGTGGTCCTGATGGACGTACGCATGCCCGGCATGGACGGCATCGAGGCCACCCGCCGTATCGCAGCGGCCGGTGAGCGTTCGCGTGTCCTCGTGCTCACCACCTTCGACCTCGACGAGTACGTCCACGCCGCGCTCCGCGCCGGTGCCAGCGGTTTCCTGCTGAAGGACGTGCGCCCCGACGAACTCCTCGCGGGCATCCGGGCCGTCGCCGCCGGCGACGCGGTCATCGCCCCGGCGCTCACCCGCCGCCTCCTGGACGAGTTCGCGCGCTACGTCCCCGCCCGCCGCGGGGAAGCCGGCGAGGACTCCAGGCTCGGCTCCCTCACCGACCGCGAACGCGAGATCCTCGTCGCCATCGGCAAGGGCTGGACCAACGGCGAGATCGCCACCCGCTTCGTCCTGTCCGAGTCCACCGTCAAGACCCATGTCGGCCGCGTCCTCGCCAAGATCGGCGCCCGCGACCGCATCCAGGCCGTGATCTTCGCCTACGACCACGGCCTCGCCAGGCCCAACGCCGACTGAGAGCGAGCGTTGGCCGGCTCTGCCACCGGCCGCGGGTCGTTCTACTGGCCGGCCGTGCTGTTCACGTTCGCCCTCGGCACCGCCGCCGGCGACACCTGGTCTCCGAGCGCATGGACCTCGGCCACGGGCTGTCCGCGGTTCTGTTCGCCCTGTCCACCGCGGCGGTGGCGATCGCCCCCTTCACCCTCGGCCCGGACGCGGTGTGGAGCTTCTGGACCGCCTACATCCTCACCCGTCCGCTGGGCGCCTCCATGTCTGTCGGTGACCCGCAAGGACGCCACGGATTCGGGACGCGCCCCATGGCAGGCGGCCTGAACGGCTTGGGCGGGCCCGAGGTCGCGGGGTCAGGTGGCGAGTAGCCCGCGGCCCAGCCAGTCCTTGCTGTCGCGGACTCCGGGCAGGGCGAAGAAGTAGCCGCCGCCGGTGGGTGAGATGTAGTCGACGAGGGGTTCGTCGATCAGGCGGGTCTGGGTGGCCTCGAACTGCCGCTTGACGTCCTGCTGGTAGCAGCAGAAGACCAGGCCCATGTCGAGGTTGCCGACGTCGTCGATCCCACGGTCGTAGTTGTAGCCGCGGCGCAGGATGCGGGTGCTGTCGGTCTTGGCGGTGCGTGGGTTGGCGAGGCGGATGTGGGCGTCCAGCGGTATCGCGTTGCCCTGCGGGTCCTTGGCGTAGTTGGGGATGTCGGTCTCCTTGGCCCCGTCGAGCGGGGCGCCGGTGTCCTTGCGGCGGCCGAACATCTTCTCCTGCTCGGTGAGCGAGACGCGGTCCCAGAACTCCACCAGCATGCGGATGACGCGGATCACCTGGTAGCTGCCGCCCGCGGCCCAGGCGGGCTCGCCGTCGCCCGCCCAGACGAGGCGGTTGGTCTCGCGAGCGGAAGTGACGTCGGGATTGGCGATGCCGTCCTTGAACCCGAGCAGGTTGCGCTGCGCGCCGGTGGGCCGCGGGGTGTTCTGGAAACCGTCGATACGCCACTTGATCTGCAGGGCGCCGCGGGTGTGCTTGGCGATGTCGCGCAGCGCGTGCAGAACGGTGTCCTGCCGGTGGGCGCAGATCTGCAGGGACAGGTCACCGTGACACTCGGCGGCCTTCAGGTTGTCGTTGGGGAAGGTCCGCATCGGGGTCAGGCTGCGGGGCCTGGCCTTCGCGAGGCCGTAGCGGTCGTCGAACAGGGACGCGCCGACGCCGACCGTGACGGTGAGGCCGTCGGCGGGGACGGTCGGGCCGAGGATGCCGTTGTCGGCGGGCGGGGCGCCGACGCCGAGGTCGGCGGGGGTGCCGCCGGAGGTGAGGAAGCGGGCGCGGCTGGTGATCGTCTTCAGCAGATCGGCCAGTGCGTCGCGGTCGTCGGCGATCACGTCGAAGGAGACGAAGGTGGCGGCCGAGGGGGCGGGGGTGACGATGCCGGCCTGGTGGGTGCCGTGGAAGGGGACCCTGGCGGCGTTCTCCGTCTGCGTAGCCGCGTCGGCGGTGCCGCCACCGCTCTCCGCGAGCGCGAGGCCGCCGCCGGCCAGGACCGCTCCGGCGGCTCCGGCGCCGAGGGCCGTCTTCACGAACGAGCGGCGGCCGGTACCGGCGGGGCAGCCGCCCTGCGGGGCGGTGGATTCGGCGGACGGCATGGGGGCGTTCCCTTCCCTGGGTACGGGGTCGACGCTGTGGCGGGGTGCGGGGGTGGGCATCAGGCTGACTTCCGGATCTCCAGCAGGTCCGGCACCGGGGAGAGGTCTTCCAGGAGCTGGCCGGTGGCTCCGTCGACACGCGCCCGGGCGGTCGCGTCGAGGCCGCTGACGGGGGTCCAGGAGCCGCCGTGGTGGGCGGCGTCGAGAAGCTTCTGCAGCCGGGCGATGTCCGAGTCGAGGGTCGGCAGCAGGTGCGGGGAGTGGGTGGTCAGCAGCGGTTCGAGTACGGCGAGCAGCTCGCGGGTGCCGGCGAGGTTGGCGTCGGCGGTGGCGAGGTTGGTGCCGCTGCCCTCGTCGGTGTCGCCGGTCAGCTCGAACTGCAGGGTGTTCTCGAGGATTTCGTGGGCCCGCAGCGGCAGGTCGGAGGGGTCGAAGTCCTGGCGCGGAAAGGCTTCGCGCAACCCCGCGACATCGGCGGCGAGTTGCTGGGCCGGGCCCGCGAGCGCGGCCGCGGACTCACCGTGCCACAGGCCGTACTCGAGGCGGTGGAAGCCGGTGAAGTCCTTGTCATGAACGCCGCCGGGCAGTCCGTCGGCCCTGCCGTTGATCTTCTGGTCGAAGTCCTCGAACGTGCCGTAGGCGGCGCCGAGGGAGGCGTAGGTGCGGTGGGCGGTGAGCCAGTCGGTGCGGGCCCGGTCGAGGTGGCCGCCCTTGATGTCGGCGGCGAGCGAGCGGGTCTGGGCGACGAGAGTGGCCAGGCCCTGGTCGACGTACGCCCTGTACTGCTTCAGGGGTGTGGCCAGGTCCCGCGCGGAGACCGGCACGACCGCCTTCGCCGCTCCCCCACCGGTGACACGGACGGCCTTGGAGGTGACCGCGGTGCCGCCGGTGGGGACACACCGCCAGGCGTACGTGCCGCCGGCCACGGTGGCGACCAGGGCACGGGTGGTGCCGGGGGCCAGGCCCTCGATCTCGCCGTAGACCGCGTTGGTGTCCGGGTCGACGAGATACACCTCGGAGGTCTTGTCGCCGGTGTTGTGCATCTGGAAGGTCTGCCGGCCCGGCTTCGGCGCGGAGAAGCCGTTGCCGCACTCCTTCCCGGAGACGGCGACGGTCTGCGCCGCGGCGGGCTTGGGCCGGCCGAAGGCGACGGCGAGGCCCGCGATCACGGCGGGGACGGTGACGACGGCGACGGGGACCACCCAGCCGGGGCGGCGGCGCACCGACGGGGCGCCCTGTGCGGAGACCGCCTTCCGGGCGGCGGGCCCTGCTGCCGGGGCACGCACTCCGCGGACGAACAGCGTCATCACCGTGGCGAGGTAACCGACGTAGCCGGCGACCTGCAGCCAGGTCATGGTCGGCGTCAGGTTGAACACGCCCTGGACCAGCGTGCTGTACCAGGAGCCGGCGTCGACGCTGCCGCTCAGGTCGATCGCGTAGGCCGTCCTGCCGGGCAGCACACCGCCCTCCTGCAGATCGCGCAGGCCGTAGCCGAGGACGCCGGCCGCGATGACGATCAGGACGGCACCGGTGGCGGTGAAGAACTTCGTCAGGTTGATCTTCAGGACCCGCCGGTAGAGAGCCCAGCACAGGGCTGCCGACAGGACCAGGCCGACCGCGGCGCCGGTCAGGGGACCGGCCGACTCGCCGGCCGCCTGGGCGGTGGTCCACAGGAACAACGCGGTCTCCAGGCCCTCCCGGCCCACGGCGAGGAAGGAGGTGAGGATCAGGACCCCCGCGCCCATGGTCAGCGCCCCGGTGACCCTCTCCTTGATCTCGCCGGACAGCGTGCGGGCCGAGCGGCGCATCCAGAACACCATCGCGGTGACGAACGCGACCGCGATCACACTGAGTGTGCCGCCGAACGCCTCCTGAGCGGTCGCGGACAGGGACGCGGCGGTGAAGGTGAGGACCGCACCGAAGCTCATCGCGAGCGTGATCGCCGCGAGCACGCCCGTCCACACCTGCGGCAGACGGGAGCGGGCGTCGGCCCTGACGAGAGTGGCCACGAGGATGGAGACGACGAGTCCGGCTTCGAGTCCTTCCCGCAGTCCGATCAGGAAGCTCGGAAACGCGTCATCCCACATGCGGCTCTCCCTGCCCGACCTCCGCCACTGACAGCTTCATTAGCGTAGGCATACCTAACCAAGAACCGATCCATCATGACTACAGATCTGTAGTCATTCGGTCATGGGGAGGTAATGCCGAGGTAAAACCGTCGGGCGGCGCGGGCCGGTGCGCCGGTCAGCGGCGCGGCGTCACGGTGGTCGTCGACCACCAGGGAGAGCGAGGTCCGCGTACGTTCGAGCCCCTACTTCGCCGCGGCGCCGGACGGGCCGCGCACACGAGGCCGAGGCAGCCAAGTAGCCAGACCTGCGCCCGCCGGGGCGCGGAGTCGATGGGTAGCGAACGCCGCTCGCTCCTGCTCGGCTGCGCCGGTCTGATCCTCGGCATGGTCGTCGTGGCCATGGCACTGCTCACCTCCGACCTGGCACTCCTGACCGTCGGCGGCGCGGTCTCCGGAGTCGGCCGGCAACTGGCCTTCCGCGCCGGTTTGGAGACGGTGGCCGGCCAAGCCCCGCCGGAGACGAGAGGATCCGTCACCTGCGCGTTCTTCCTCGTCCTGTACTCGTCGTGTGCCGCGTTCTACCGGCGGCTGTCAGACGTTGCGCCAGCGTGCGTTGGCGCAGGAGAAGACCCCGAAGGCCATGAGGCCGACCGCTATCAGCGCCAGCAGCCAGGGGCCCGCAGGGGTGTCGGCGAACGTACGCAGCGTGTCGTCCATGCCCTTGGCCTCGCCGGGCTCGTGCCGGACGGCCGCGGCGATGGCGAAACAGCCCGCGGTGGCGAAGACGATGCCCCGGGCCGTGCCGCCGAACATACCGAAGAAGGCCACGAACTTACGCGTCCGCTGCGACATCTCCGACATCCTCAGGTGCTTCTCGAACTTGCGCATCAGGGCCCGGACGGCGATCCAGACGCCGGCAGCGGTCACCGCGGCACCCGCGACGCCGACGATCCACTGCCCTCCGGGCCAGTCCAACGCCTTCGCCGTGACGTCCTGGGAGTTCTTGTCGGAACTGCCGCTGCCGCTGCCCTTGTCCCCGGCGGCGTAGGAGAGCACGGAGTATGCGACGAATCCGTAGAAGCAGAAACGGCCCGCGGCCATCGCCCTCCTGCCCGGCTTCGCGCCGTCGGGACCCGCCTGCCCGAAGGCGGCCTCGGACAGCCGCCACAGGGCCATCCCGGCCAGGGCGATTCCGAGCAGCCACAACAGTACGGCGCCGAAGGGCTTTTGGGCGATTTCGGCGATCGCGCCGCCCCGGTCGGCCTGCTGGCCCCCTCCGGAGAAGGCGATCCGCAGTGAGAGAACGCCGATGAGTGCGTAGAGGACCCCGCGGGCGACGAAGCCTGCACGGGCCGCTGCCGCGACCGCTCTGCTGTTCGCCGCACGTTGAGCCTGACCGAGTCCGCGTCCGCGCGCCGTTGCCGATCCAGTAGCCATGTCCTACCGGATGCCCCGGAAGGACGAGGCAATCCCGGAGACGACTCTCCGCTTTGTCTGGCCACGCACACCGGCATGGCCGACACACGGAATTTCGTCCACTCCGTGCGACGCTACCGATGCCCCGGTGCACGCCACGTCAGCCATGACCCTTCGCCCTGGCATTCGCTGCGGGCCGGCGGGTACCCGGCGCCCATGCACACGACCCATGAGCAACTGGCCGCCGCCGGCTCGGTAGCAGGGGCGGTCGTCATCATCGTCTGCGGTCTTCTCCTCACGGCCGCACTGGTGGGCGCCGTACGCTTCGGAATCGGCGCCCGGCGCAAGGAGTCCCCGCCACCGCGTCGCGGGGACCACCCCACACCGCCGCCCTCGGGGCCGGTGCGGGAGGAACAGAACATGCGCGAGCCGAACGAAGTGCCCCGGGCGACCGGCGACGACGACCGCCTCACCCCGCACCAGCTCGGAAACGCCCCCAGCAGGCCCGGCGAGAACCAGACCCGCCCGCGCTGGGAGCCCGGCTCCAGCGGATCCTTCGGCAGCGGAGGCGGCGGCGCCAAATAACCCGCCCACCGGCCCTTCTACGTGCGACGGTCACCGAGTGCCGAGGTAATGGCCGAGGCGTCCGACCGGGTGGACCTCGCCCTGGGCTGCGCCGCGTCCGGCCGGATCGGGAACCAGTGACAGCTGGGCGGGATCGTCCCGGCCGAGCACGACCAGCGAGAGGCGGACACACGATGGGGCATGGCGGAGACGCGCTTGCGGAACTGATGGCCGACCACCGGGAGGTCGAGAAGATGTTCGCCCGGATCCAGATGATGCCGGGCGGCGGGCAGGAACTCCGTGACCTCGTGGACGAGGTCACCATCGAGCTGGTACGGCACTCGATCGCCGAGGAGGAGTACCTGTACCCGGCGGTACGCGAGCACATCGACGGCGGCGACCGGATCGCGGACAAGGAGATCGCGGACCACAGCCGCGTCGAGAAGATCCTCAAGCAGCTGGAGAAGACGGACACCGAGGACTCCCGGATGAGCCCGCTGCTGCAGCAGCTCATGGACGAGGTCGCCGCCCACGTCCAGGACGAGGAGGACAACCTCTTCCCGATGCTGCGGCAGGCTTGCTCTCCCGAGGCGCTGAACGACCTCGGAGACAAGATCCGCCGGGCCAAGTCCCTGGCCCCGACCCGCCCGCACCCCGCGGCCCCGAACACTCCGCCCGCGAACAAGCTCCTCGCCCCGGGCGCCGGTCTGGTGGACCGGGCCCGCGACTTCATCACCGGCCGCGGCAGGTCCTGACCCACCCCCGCAGGGGCAGGCGGCACACGTCCGGGTTCCTGATCGGGAACCCGGACGCCTGACCTCCTGTGATGTGGCTCATTCCCTCTTCGGGTCCGGCTGCCTACGCTGGTGGGTCACGAGCGGGGCAGCGTGGCTCCGCGAAACAGCTCGCGGGACCGATCTGCCGGACACGGCCACAGGCGAGCACGTTCCCAAGGGACCCGCCGCCGTGACCGACGATCTGACACCTGTCATAACCGCTTCCACCCGCTGGCTCCTCGCCGCCTATCCCGCCCCCGGCGGCGCGCTCAGCCGGGCGCTGGCCGAGGCCCAGGCCCGCCAGGCCGTCGCCCTCGCCGCCACCCTGCGGTTCCCCACCGACCTCGACGTGCAGCTGCTCCACCTGCTCGCACCCAGCGGATCCCATCGCCTGGACTGGCTCACCGGATGCGAGCCGCAGCCCGACGACACCGCCTGGCGGACCTGGATCGACGAAACCGTCGTCAGCTGGGCGGCCTGCCTCCTGGCCGACCCCGCCCTGGCCACCCACGCCGCCCGCCAGGCCCACTCCGTGAGCGAACACGAGTCGGTCGACGGCCTGCGGCGGCTGACCGACCCCGGGAAGTGGGACACCGAAGCCGCCGCTCTGCTGCGCCATCCCGACCTGCTCGAGGACATCGCCGGCCTCCACCGGCCCCAGCTCATGGAACTGCTCAGCCTCGACAGCGCGGAACTGCCCTGATCCAAGCGTCCGGGACCCCCCGTGCGCCTCACAGATCCCGCTTCTCCAGCGGCTTCACGGCGGGCCCCTGGAGGATCCGGCCGTCCGGGGCGAAGCGGGAACCGTGACACGGGCATTCCCACGCCTGCTCGGCACGGTTGAAGGCGACGAGACAGCCGAGGTGGGTACAGGTGGCGGACACGGCCTGGAGCTGCCCGCTCTCGTCGCGGTGAACGGCGCACGGATGCCCGCCGAGCCTCACCACGGCGCCGTCGCCCGGGACGATGTCCTCCGGCCGCGTTCCGGTCAGCGTCGGCAGCCGGTCGCCGATGAAGTGCCGGGCGACCTGAGCCTGGTGCCTCAGGAACGACACCCCCTCGCGGATCACCGGGCCCAGGCGCCGAGGGTCGTACAAACCGGCCCACTCGACCTCACGTCCCCCGACGAGGTCGCTGATCAGGCGGCCCGCCATGATGCCGCCGCTCAGACCCCAGCCGCCGAAACCGGTGGCCACGTAGGTGTGGCGGCTGCCGGGGTGGAGCGGCCCGACCAGGGGCACGGAGTCGGTGGAGTCGTTGTCCTGGGTGGCCCAGCGGTGGGTGAACGTCAGCCCGGGGAAGTGCTTGTCGGCCCAGTCGGAGAGCCGGGCGAAACGCTGCTCGACGTCGGCGGAGCCGGGCGTGAAGTGTTCGCCGGTGACGATCAGCAGGCGTTTGCCGTCCCCGTGGGGTGCGCTGCGCACGGACCGCGTGCCCTGCTCCGGCGTGATGTACATGTCGCGCGGGGCCCGGTCCTCGTCGACGGTCCCGGCCACGACCAGCTCCCGGCGCGGGGAGAGCCGGGTGAACAGCAGGGCCCGGTCGAAGACGGGATAGTGGGTGGCGACCACGACCGTGTCGGCACGCACCGACACCCCCGCGTCCGTCTCCAGCACACAGGGCTCGCCCTCGGTGAGGCCCACGACCCGTGTCCCCTCGTACACCGTGCCGCCGCGCCGGCGCAGGTCGTCCGCCAGTGCCAGCAGGTACTTGCGGGGATGGAACTGAGCCTGCCCGCTCACCCGGACCGCCCCGGCCACCCCGAAGGGCAGGTCCGTCTCCGTGACGAACTCGGCGGGCAGCCCGGCCTCCCGCGCCGCCCGGGCTTCCGCGCGTAGTTCCTCCCCCCGCGTGGGGTTCTGCGCGTACGTGAAAGCCGCCGCTTCCTCCCACTCACAGTCGATGCCCAGCTCGGCCACGATCCCGGCGGCATGCCGGATCGCCTCGCTCTGCGACAGCGCGTAGAGCCGCGCGCCCTCGGGGCCGCGGGTCCGGCGCAGGTGGTCGTAGATCAGGGTGTGCAGGGCGGTCAGCTTGGCCGTGGTGTGCCCGGTCACCCCGGCGGCCAGCCGGTCCGCCTCCAGCACCGCCACCTCACGCCCCTGCCGGACCAGCTCCCAGGCCGTACTGAGCCCGGCGATGCCACCGCCGACCACGGCGACCTCCACGGAAAGGTCACCGGACGGCGGCGGCGCGGGATGGACGGGCGGCGCCGTCTCGAGCCAGTACGACCCCCGGATCCCACTCTCGGCGTCTTTCATGGCCGCACCCCTGTCTCAGTGTTCATGGCCGCCGGGTTCCCGCCACGGTGACATGACACCCAGCACTGGGTCGGAAGCCGCAGGACGGTGCCCCCTTCCGGCAGGGAGCGGCGCTCGACCTCCCCAGGCGATGCGCCGCTCCCTCACCAGCCCGCCTCGACTACCCCCGGACGCTCGCCGTACACCCGCAGCGCACCAACCGCCTCACGCAGTGCCGCGGCAGCGGTTCACCCCGTTTCGGGGGCACTTCTGGGTGCCCTTCTCGCGCTGATGTCCGCCGTGTGTTACGGCATCGTCGACTTCGCCGGCGGCATCCTGTCCCGCCGTGTGGCCTTCACCGCCGTCACCCAGCTCGGTCAGTTCGGCGGCTGCTGCCGCTGACCGTCACCGAGGTGTCCCGCCCGATCAACCACCTGCTGCTCAAGGCCACCAACACCGGCACCAAGCCCTGCTACGCCTGCATCGCCCCCTACCTGAGGGCCGCCGCCGACGCCCAGGCCCCCCTGCCATGGGCCGAGGAGACCACGCCGCAGGCCGTGGTGACGCTCAAGCCGGGCCGGTCCGCGTACGCGGGCATCACGACGTCCACCCCCCGACGGCGAAGGCGGAGCCAAGGAGAAGACCCTGGGCGTGTTCTTCACCGACAGGAAGGGCAACGCGATCAACAAGGAAAGGACCCTGAAGCTGCCGAAGGGCGGCGTCTTCTTCAACAGCGCTGCCACCTTCACCTACTGGCAGGACAACGCGAAGGACGCACTCGCCTGGTAGCCGCCCTGAAGCACGTCGGAGAGGGTGACGAGATCGAGCTCGCGCTCCGCCTGGCTTTCAGATCGGTCGTCGGGCGGGCTCGAGCCGGCCCGCCCGCGCCCGCACGATCAGCTCGAACCGGGACTGGAAATGCCGGAAGCCTCGTTCGCGGCACGGCGGTACTCGGCGTTGATGCGCTGAGCTTCCTCGAGCTGGTCCTCGAGGATGACGATGCGGCAAGCAGCCTCGATCGGGGTTCCCCTGTCGACGAGTTCGCGGGCGCGGGCGGCGATCCGCAGTTGGTAGCGGGAGTACCGGCGATGACCGCCCTCCGAACGGAGCGGAGTGATCAGACGAGCCTCACCGATGGCTCTGAGGAAGCCAGGGGTGGTGCCGAGCATTTCGGCGGCCCGGCCCATGGTGTATGCGGGGTAGTCGTCGTCATCCAGACGATCGCCGAGTGGAGTATCTGCTGCCATGTCACCTCGTTGTACAACGCGTCGAGGGGCCCTGGTGCCGTACGGCACCAGAGCCCCGAAGGAAATTGAACACCATCTGTCGGCCCTAATGCTGCGCCGACCTTCTGTTTGCGCTACCCGGCCCGGTAAGGGGAGGGGTGCGAGGATCGCGGCTGCGTGACCGGGGACCACCTTCCATTCCGGGTCGTCTTGCGGTACCCGGACCGAGAGCTTCTCGGGCCGGGCGATCCTGATGGCGTCTAACTCCTCCGTCCTTCCTCTGAACCAACCACCTGATGTACGGGTACTGCGGTACTGCTCGGTGATGCTGTTGGCAGCCCCTCGACCTGCGGGCTGCCCAGTGCGGTTCTCAGCCCCGTCACCGTGGTGCAAACGCGTTGGCTCCGGAGCTCCAGATCCGCACTGACCTGCAACTTCAGGTACTGCTACCCGGCAGTTCGTGTCTGCCGGGTCTCACTTGACCGTGTCGACGAGAAGAAGACTAACCATCCCAGGATCCAATGTCTACTCCGACAAGCATAGATTTTCGCACGCAGGGGTCACCGGCAGTCGCCCCTTGCCGCCCCCGGACACGGAGAGACGGCATACGGCGGTGAGGGCCCTGCCGGTGACCCCTGCGTGCGAAAATCTATGCTTGTCGGAGTAGACATTGGATCCTGGGATGGTTAGTCTTCTTCTCGTCGACACGGTC
>NZ_JBEOTA010000013.1:0-248591 GCF_040303265.1 Streptomyces sp. NPDC096040 | reverse complement strand
GAAGGTGATCACCACCATCCCGGACCCGGCCGCCGCCAGGGCCCCGGACCGCCTGGATCGGGACTTCGTCGCCCCTGCCCCGAACCGCACCTGGGTCGCCGACTTCACTCACGTCTCCGCCTGGGCGGGCGTCGTCTATGTCGCCTTCGTCGTGGACACCTTCTCCCGCCGCATCGTCGGCTGGTCCGCGTCGATGTCGAAGGAGACCCAACTCGTCCTGGACGCCCTGGACATGGGGCTGTGGCAGCGCGACCGCGATGGTCGCCCGCCCGTCCCCGGCGAGCTGGTTCACCACTCGGATGCGGGTTCGCAATACACGTCGTTCCGCCTGGCCGAACACCTCGACGCGGCCCGGATCGCAGCCTCCGTCGGCTCGGTAGGTGACGCGTATGACAACGCCCTCATGGAGTCGACGATCGGCCTGTACAAGACCGAGGTCATCAAACCGATGCGGCCCTGGAAGACGCTCTCACACGTCGAACTCGCCACCGCCGAGTGGGTCGACTGGTACAACCACCGTCGGCTCCACGGTGAGATAGGGCACATCCCACCCGCCGAATACGAAGCCAACTACTACAGAGCAACCACGAAACCCCAGCTCACAGCCACCACCTGAGATCTCTATCGAACCCGGGGCGGTTCACACCGACCGCACCACCCCGCCCCCGGGCGCCTTCACCGGGGGGCCGCCCCAGCCGCCTCACCCGAGGAGACAAGGCGACGACCACCGGCACCGCCGCTTGACACAAGAGCACGTGCGTCGCCATCCAGGCGAGCTGACCGGTGGCAGTCCGGTGCTGCCCGGTTCGCATGCCGGCCCGCTCGTGCGGCTGACGCGCCCCACTCCTGCATGAGCTTCCACGGCGGAGCGAGCCCACCTACTCGCCCTCCCCGCCGTCCTGGCACCGCCCCAACGCTTCGCGACCGGCTTCCAGGAGGCTGCCCATCGCGTGCACCGTCCTCCCGACGACACCGCGGTGGCCCTCTCGTTCCTCTGGTCGTTCCCCTGGCCGGAGGCCGACTCCTCCACAAGCGCACGCCGTAGCGGCCGGGGACCGGTCGTGCCGCCACGGCACGACCGGTCCGAGCCGGTGATGGTGTGTCGGTCAGGCGGTGCCGCTCTCCCACCACCAGGAGCCGGAACCGTATGAGGGGTACTGGACACGGCTGTCCACGTGCTGCCAGGAGTGCGTGTACGCCTCGAGGCCGGAGAATCCGCACGTCTCGGCGATCTTGTAGACCTGGTACGTGGTGTGGCCGGAGACCACGATGTCCGCGGCGACCCCGTAACAGTGCATGCTGTTGGACGCGCCGCCCACCGAGGCGTTGTAGGCCACGCTGCGGAAGCCGGAGTTGATGGTGACCGCGCTGTTGCCCGCCTTCTTGCGCAGCGCCTCCAGCTTGTACATCAGTCGGCGCACGTTCTCCTTGACCTCCGCGGAGGCCACGTTGCCACCGCTGAATCCGGAACCGTCGTGGGAGGAGAACTCGCTCCAGTCGAAGTGCGCGGTGGAACCGTCGCTGTTCTCCAGGCTGTTGAGCACGTTCTGCGTCTGCGGTCCGACGACGCCGTCCGCGGTCAGTCCGTAGGCGGACTGGAAGCGTCTGACCGCGCTGTCCGTGGCCGGGCCGAAGGCGCCGTCCCAGGCGACGTAGGTCTGCTGCGCGCTGGACGCCGCCCAGCCACCGACCCGGATCTGCAACTCCTTCACGTCGGAGCCGGAGAGACCCTGCTGGAGAGTGCGGGTCCACCCGTAGGCCGAGGCCCTGCCCGCCGACCCGAGGTTGACGGCCGCCGCCGTTCCCAGTGCGGCCGTGAGGCCCAGCGCGCCCCGGAGCAGAGCGCGGCGATCGATGTTTCGGCTGTCTTGCGGCATGTTCATGAAGGTGACTCCTCTACTGGATTCCTGGAACTTCCGGTTACTGCATGGGCGCAACGTCACTGCAGGGCTGGAGCCTGACCACGTACCGCCGGCCGCCTCGCGCAGTGGTCGGCGGGTGCTCTGCTTGTGCCGGTCAGGCGACCAGTGCCTGCCAGGGGTTGGATCCGACGATGCCGTAGGCGCTGCCGCGCGCGAACGCCTGGAGGTCGGCGTCGGTGCCGTTGAAGGCGTCCTGCCGGCATGATCTCCCCAAGGTCGGGTCGGAACGGGTAGCTGGTGCACTCAGGCGTCCGGTACGCCGGTCAGCGGTTGCCGGCCGCTCGCGGTGGGCCGGGATCGGCGGACCGCGAACGCTTGGCGGCGCACCGGTTGCCGCGGTGCCGCAGGTGCGTAAAGGGAGCTTCGTGGACCTTGGATCTCGCGGCCGGTACGGCGGCGGGCCAGCCCGGCGACGTCCTCCGCTCGCCTCGGCTCGGTGGCGTGGGACGCGCTGCGTGGGTGAGATGCGTCGGGCATGCACGAGCCGGACGGCTCCCCACCTTTCAGTCGTTGTCGTTGTACAGGGCCGAGGGTCTGGCGACGCAGCCGATCGGCAGGAAGCCCCAGCCGAGGGCGGGGTCGCGGACCACCACAGCCTGGCCGTCACGTGTGGTGAAGCGGTACATGACGGTGCCGGAGGGGGCACCGGCGGCATCCGCCCAGTGACCGCCGTTGGAGGTGAAGTCGGTGCCGTAGAAGTAGTTGTAGTAAAGCGTGCACCCGGTGTTGGCGGACGAGGCGATGCCGTCACCGGTGGCGTGCGCCGGTGCGTTGTAGTCACGGCCGATGTTGATCCGATGCGACAGCATGTCCTTGGTCGTGTCGGAGCACGAGTCGCTGACACTACGGACGAACGTGCCCATGGAGCCCGGCATCGCCCAGCCGCACATGTTGAGCCTGGTGATGGCCCGGCCATAGTGCCAGTTGGCCGCGGTGGTCTGCTCGTTGTCGAACTCCCAGCCCGGCAGGGAGCGTCCCAGGTAGTAACCGCTCGGCTTGTTGACGATCCAGCTGCCGCCGCCGGCGATGGGCGCGCCGGTGCTCGGGGAGTTCGCGGTCTGGATCTGCCAGACATTCCCGGCCACCGCGGGGACGGTGGCGAGGGCGGTGAGGGCGGCGCCCGCCACCAGTGGGGCGAGAAGGCGCAGGGCGAAACGGCGGGGGCGGCGGAACATGCGTACTCCTTCGAGTTCGGGGGCGTTGACCGGGCGTGCGAATCCCCTCGTGTCCGTTCCTGGAGGAAGGCGGAGGCGGCCGCGACTCACCAGAAGCCACCGGGGAAGCGTGCGCAGGTCTGCCTGGGCTGAGGGCTGCCCCAAAGCGGCTCCGGCCGCGCAGCGGTGAGGGCTCTCCTGAGATGAGGTGGCATCGTCCATCAACTCCCCGGTGAGGAGAACGGTTGACGCGCGTAAACCTAGGGACTCATTGTCATGCCTGCAACAGTCACCGATTGAACAGTCCGTTACGGCCACGGTTGCCACAGGTCAGGCCTGCAGCTCAGCGTTGAGCACGTCGAACCACGGCCGTGAGCAACCGGCCGCGTAGGAGAGGAACGCCGGGCGAGCTTACCGGATCCCGGCGTCAGATAGCGGAATCCCCCGCGCAGCCCGCGTCGGCGAAGACCAGACCGAGGCCGATCGCGTGCGCATGCGACTTCTTCCTGTCCGCAGGGGGATGACGCCGAATCATGCCGTGGGGTCGGCTGCTGTGAGTGCGCCGAGGGCGCTGGCCTGTGTGCGCCAGTCCGTCTGGTTCGGGGCGACGCCGGCCCACCGCTGGCCGAGCGCGTTGAGTGAGTCGCGGTCCGTGGCCCACAGGGAGTCCGCCTGCCGCTGGATGTAGGAACGGTAGGTGGCTGAGCCGGTCGCCTGCTGAAGGTCGTACAAGCAGCGGATGAAGATGCCCTTGAACTGCTTCTGGTTGTCGTCGCAGGTCGCCTGGCCGACATCGCAGGACTCGGTGAGCACCCCGTTCATGGTCAGTTGCGGGCTGGACATCGCCGCGTCGGCCAGCGTGCGGGCAGTGGTCAGCAGCGAGCCGTCCCCGGTCGCCTTCGACGCCTCCAGCAGGCCGCCGACGGCCAGCCCCTGGTTGTAACTCCAGACGGTTCCACCGTTGTTGCGGCAGTCCGAGGTCAGCCCGTCGTTCACAAGGCCCGAGGAATTGATCAATCCGCTGGAACGGAACCACGTCGCGGCTGTCGTCGCTCGCTGCCCCCACACGGTGTCGCCGCTGACGCGTTCGTGCAGTGCCGCGGTCAGCCAGAGGTACAGCCCGTTGGTCACCGCGTTCTTGTACGTGCGCTCGCGATCCCACCACACTCCGCCACCGCAGGTGCTGGTGTCCCAGTACTGGTGCACGTAGCTGGTGATGGTCACCGCTTCGTGCAGATAGCGGGGATCGTGGGTGTAGTCGTACGCGTCGAGCCAGGTCACCGCCCACCACGCGGCGTCGTCGATGGCCCGGCTGACGAAGTGGCCCTCGATCGGGTCCGTGCCGCGCGCGCCGGCCGGGAAGGTTCCGTCGTTCTGGTCGAAGGTGCGCGCGACAACCCAGTCGTAGTCATGCGTTCCGGTGCGCCGGGCGAAGTCGATCAGCGCCGTGAGGGTGGCGGCGGAGTTCCACCAACTGCCTTTCCACCAGCCCTCGTACGGGTTGTACGACGCCATCAGCGCGTCCGCCGCCGCACGCGACCTGGACGGCACCGGCCTCACCCACGCGGTGCAACTGCCCTCCTGGTGACTCGCCTCCCGGCCGCAGGCGCGCACCGCGCCGCCGTAGAGCAGACCTCGGGGGTCGCGGGTGGCGAACATCGAGGTGCGGGTCGCGGTCGATCCGGCCGGCACGCTGGTGCGGCCGAGCGAGGACCCGTCCGGCCAGTCGCTCCCGCCGCTCCAGGAGCGGTTCAGCCATATCTCGTCGGCCGAGCCGCCGCCTTCGATGCTTCCCCAGGCCATGGAGTTCCTCTGGTCGAGGTGCAGTCGGATGGTGCGGCCGTACAGGGAAGTGGCGAGCACGGGCTGGTCGTCGCCCGCGGCCTGCCCCGGGTCGACGCCGTCGCAGAAGGTGTCGCACACGGTCGGGTAGGCCCAGTTCGTGCAGGCGACCGCGTTGGCGTCACCGCAGGCACGTACCCAGCCCCTCCGATGGTTCACGGGATCGGTGATGTCGTACATCAACGTTCTGGTTCCGGTCCATGTGCTCGGGATGCTCGCCTTGCCCAGCAGCGGCTCCCAGGTCGCACCGCCGTCCCAGGAGCGGTCCAGCCAGGCGGAGTCCCCGGTGCTTCCGTCGTCGATGCTCGCCCATGCCATGTCGTCCGCGTCCGAGACGTGCAGCTCCAACCGGCGGCCGTTGATGTCCTTGTTGGGCACCGGGAAGCCTTCCTGCCGCGCCAGCGAGGGATCCCGTGTGTCACAGAACAGGGCACACACCGTGGTGGCGGCAGAAGCGGTCGTCGACACCGGGACCAGGACCGCTGCCGCGACGACGGTCACCAGGAGGAGCCTGAGCAGCTGAACGACCGTCGATGTCCGGTGCCGCTCCGCGTGCGGCCGCCACGCCCGTCGGCGAATCCGGCCGTCGGGCGTCGGCGCCGGTGCTGACCGTCCGAGGTGGGCGTCCGGCGCGAGTATTCGCGAGCAGTGTGCGACAACGTTGTCTTCCCGCATGGGCATCGAAGCCGCCTCATTCTCGTGGTGGCAAACCTGCGAGCGGGCGCGCACATGGCGAGCGGCGGCCTCGCCGGGTCAGCCGGAACCCGCGGACTGGTCCATACCTGTCGGGGAGTGAAGCGCCTTGACGAGCCCCTGTCAATCAGGGCGGGCCCACTTGCGACCGCCGCCTTGAAGTCCCTCCCCTCCCCTCCCCTCCCCTCTCCCTCCGTCCGAACCGGACGAACAGGGGCCCAGCTCTTGGGTGGGAGAGAGCCGGGCCCCAGGTGCGCAGAGCTCCTGCGCGCACCTCGGCCACTGCGAGGGACCCGAGGCCGGACCCCGGAACGCCCGGAACGCCCGGAACGCCAACGCAGTGGCACGGACTGAGACTAGGACGGCTGTCGTTGATCGACCCTCCAAGATCCGAAGCCACTTCCCGAACCGCGCGGCCGGCGCGGGAGCGGCCGCGCCGGGCGACCGGTCGAGGTGTGTCAGGAGGTCAGCGTGTGTGAGGGCAGTTCCCCGAAGCGGGCGCGGTAGTGCTGGGCAAAGCGTCCCAGGTGGTTGAAGCCCCAGCGGTAGGCGATATCGCCGACGGTCGTGTGGGCGGGGTCCCCCTCGGCCAGCTCAGCACGCACCCGTTCCATGCGGACCTCGCGCAGATAGGCCATCGGTGACATGCCGACCTGCCGACGGAAGCACTCCTGCAGCCAGCGCTCGCCGACTTGCCCGACACGGGCCAGCTCGGCGGCAGTGAACGGGTGCTCCGGGCTGGAGCGCACGGCGTCCATAACCCGCTGTACGGGCCGCTGGATCCCGGCCTCCGCAGGCCGGTCGAGCTCCTGCCGATAGGGATGATCCACGGCCAGCAGCAGACCGGTCAGCAGGGCTTCCCGCATCTCAGCGGCGAGCAGTGGCTGCCGCAGCAGACCCCCTTCGTTGCCCGCCTCGCCGATGACCATCCGCACCAGCCGCGCCCAGCTCCGCCCCGTCCCCGACGCCACGTCCATGCTGCGGGCCAGGTGAAATCCCGCGCGCACCGGCCTGCCCAGCATCCCTTCCAGATGGCGCTCGAGCACGCGGGGCTCGATCTTCACCGCCAGCATCCGGCCCCGCTGCAACCGCTCCAGCACCGTGCGCCCCTGAGGCCGGAACACCGCCGCACGACCCGGCCTGGTGACAAGAGGGTCCAGCTCCCCCTGGCGCCACACCATGCTCCCCGACACAGGGATGTCCACCTGATGGGCTCCGAGATCCCCGAACCGCAGCCGTACGTCGGCACCGAACGCGACTTCCCCGACGGTCAACGGCCCCAGCCTCACCACGTCGAAGGCGGCACTGAAGACGTGGTCCGTCTCGAGCCGGTCCATGAAGTTGGCGTAGTACGTCTCACCGAGCACCGTCCGCGCCTCGTCCAGATCCGCAGTGCTGAAGGAGACTTCATGGGGAGAGCCGGTGTCCTGACGTACTGCGTGGACGTCAACGCGTGTGTTCATGAAGGTCATTTTGAAGTGCGCGCACGCTGTCCACCTGGAAGGCAGCCGCAGGCTACACCCCTGGGGGCTCGGCCAGTACAACTGTCCTACTTCAGCGGGGAGTCCACGCTACCGACCACGGCAACGAGAGGCAGAGCCCGGCCCTGGAGATGACAGAGGGCCGGGCCCGGGGTGCGGTGAGTACCCGCGCGCACCCTTCCCGCCGCCGACAGACCGCGGCACCGGTCGACGAAGGATCACCGCCGCCCGGGCCGCGGTGCAGCAGCGCACAGCGAGACTAATGCGACTGCTGGGGGGCGGCGCTCCCGAATGCGAAGCCGTTTCCCGAACAGCGCGGCGGACACGTCCAAAGGCCTGACGCGACGGATTCGTCCCTTCCTTACCGGCGGAACTCTCCAGTGTCCGGCCCGGCTGAAGGGAGGAGCCGTTCACATGGACCGCGTATTGACCTCGACGGCCAGATCGTTGTTCACCGTGTAGTAGGGGCGGACCTCGTACTCCCCGTACTTCCCGAGCCGCGTGGCGGGGTAGTCGAAAATCTCCTTGCGGTCCGGGATGTCGTCGAACAGCTTGCCGATCCGCACCTTGTCCGCGTCCTTCTCCGGTTGCACGAACACGTCCCAGGCGTACGGGCCGACCGGCTCCGGCCGCAGCAGCTTCGCGTAGTCGACGCGGAAGGAGAACTCGTGTTCGTCGGCCTGTCGTAGCGGCAAGGGGTGCAGGGTCCGCTCCTGGCGGTGTCGCAGCGCGACGGTCGCACGAGGTCCCAGCCGCCTGCCGTGCAGCCGCGCCGATACGGTCATGCCCTCGCTGTCGACACGAAGCGACTGCGTCTCCGCGTGCGCCGTGCGCAGCCAGGTCCGCACCGCCAGGTAGCCGTCCTTGGTGGCATACGGGATGCGGACGGCCACCGGAGAGGTCCACTCCCGTCGGCTGCCGTCGAGGAGCAGCCGCAGGTCACGCAAACCGGGACGTGCCCGTCGTTCGTCCTGGCCCTGGTCGACGACACAGACGTCCCATCGTCCCTCGGCGAGCGAAGGCAGGTCGGACTGCACCGCGGTCCAACGGCCTTCCGATGACTTCTCAAGGGCCAGGACGTGAAACGGCTGCTCCTCGGCGGCCGTGCCCGCGGGCTTGGTTCGCCGGCGCAGCAGCAACCGCGGCTCACGCGCCTCCGGCAGCTCCAGCGACCAGGTGATGTTCCCGTCTTCGTCGATGGTGCAGTGACAGCGTGGCTCGTGCTGACGCTGGTCTTCGGTCATCGGCAGGAACCCCGTACTCTGCGCAGCGCGTTGCCGGCCGCCACGTGGGCGCCGTCCTTGAGGGCATGACTCCTGCTCGTCAGCGCCCGGCCCAGACCGGGGCCGGACAGGGTTCCCGGGCCCTCGCCCGTTACCGGCTCCAGCAGTGAATCGATCAGTTGCTCCGCCTGACGCACCACAAGGGCGGGAGAGAACCTCCGGGCATGGCGGACTGCGGCCTGGCCCATGCGGCGACGCAGGGAGTCGTCCTCGATGAGCTCCAGCAGCGCCGCGGCGAGGGCGTCCGGATCACCCACCGGCGTCAGACGCCCGTCGACTCCGTCCTGGATGATCTCGGCGGGCCCATGCGGACAGTCGGTGCTGACCACGGGCAGACCGCAGCGCATCGCTTCCACGATGGTCATGCCGAAGGGCTCGAAGTCCGACGCGGCGAGGCCGATGGATCCTTTGACCCACTCGGCTTCGATGGGCGTGGCGGCTCCCATGAGGAGCACGTTGTCGTGGAGCCCGAGCCGCCCGATCAGCTCACGCAGACGCCCGTGTTCCTCCCCCTTCCCGTAGATGCGCAGTTGCCAGTCCGGGCGCCGCGCGACCACGCGGGCGAACGCCTCGATCATCAGGTCGAAGCGCTTGACCGGTACCAGCCGCCCGGCGGCGACGACGGTCTTCGAGCTGCTGTCGGCGACCGGAAGCGTGGGATCGGGCACGCTGTTGGGCAGACACTGCAGACGCACGCCCGGCAGATGCATCTTGCGCCGGTAGGTGCGGGCGTCCGCCTCGGTGACGGTCGTCAGGGCGTCCAGCCGCGGATACGCCCGGCGCAGGACACGCCGCAGCCGTGGGGAATGGTTGTCCAGCGTCAGGTGCTCCTGCCCTATTCGCACGATCCGCCGTGGGCCCTGGAGGGCAAGCTGGACGTTGAGCCCGGGGCGCGTGGCGATGACGACGTCGCCGTCCGTGCCGTCCAGCCATTCCTCGATCCGCTGGTCCGTCAGCCGGCTGTACTGCCGGTAGCGGTACTCGGCCTCCGGGAAGACACGGGCCGACTCGAGGTGCAGGGGGTGGTCCTGCTCGGTCCGCAGGTCCACGAGGTGCCGCAGCCGGACTCGGGGCTCGAGTGTGTAGGTCGGTCTCTGTCTGTGTCTCAGCACGGAAACGATCTCGACATCGTGTCTCTCCGCCAACCCCTGGGCCAGATTGAAGGTGGTGGTGATCGTGCCGCCGATGCCGTAGGCGTTGTGGATGAGAAAGCGGATCCTCATGGCCGTCCTGACGTTTGTCCACCGCCAGAAGGTTACATGTAGTTGACGAAGAGACGAAAAATTGATGACCACTGACCGAACGCGTGCGACGCGAAATCGATGGCCGGACCATCGAACGGGACCGTGTGCGGTTGAATCACCGCTGCCGCCGTCGGCAGGCGGTGACGTCAGTCCTGGACGAGTTGGCCGGCCAGGCGATGCGCCTGGGCCAGCAGTGTTCCGTAGACCACCAACGCGTCCGGATCGTCGGGCACGGCTCCCGGCAGCTGTCGACGGAACTCGCCGAGCGCGCGGTGGAGCTCCCCGACCTCCTCGCGCAACCGCTCCGCGGCGCGGTCGTCACGGCCGCTGGGGGCGCACCGGGACTGACCGTACAGACGGATGGCGTGCGCGGTACGGCGGAGGAAGTCCGCGTAGGCATGGGTGATCCCCGTGGCCGGCCGGGCGTCCTTCCCGCTGTCCGCGATCTCCCGTAGCGTCCGGGTCACCCCTGCCGTGTGGACGGCGACGTAGTCGAGCACGGCCAGCGCATCGGCGTACGCCCTGTCGGGCGGGGCCGGAGTGCGTTTGCGGCGCCCACGGGGATTGACGCGCATGCTTTCGTGGCTCCAGCCGATCGCCGAACGAGCCTGGTCGACAAGGCGCCCCAGACGCAGTGCGCGCTCGTGCCAGTCCCGGGCGGCCCGACCGTCCCACTCACCGGTGGCCAGGCCGTCGGCCACCACATCCAGGATCTCCTGCGCCGCGCAAGCCGCGTACTCCAGCGCACGGCGGGCGTCACGCGTATGCACCGGAGGCCGGATCAAGGCGTTGACCACCACTCCGACCACCGCGCCGAAGACCGCCTCCGCGATACGGGCGGCCGACGAAGCGACGGTCACCTGGCCGGCGGTCAGCACGAACAGCGCGCCGGTGGCCGCGTAGATGCCCTGGCTGCCCAGGCGCTTCCACTGGCCCAGCAGCAGCGCTGCCGGAAGGACCAGGGCCATCGTGAGCATCGTGCTGTCCAGCAGCAGCGCCACCGCTGTCGCGACCGCCGTGCCCACCGCGATCGCCGCGAGCTGCTGCAGCCCGTGCGCGACCGACCGGTAGACCGTCGACTCCACCAGTACGACCGCGACCCACGGCGCGACGAACGCCATCGGAGCCTGGAGCCACCAGCCGACGACCGCCCAGGCCACCCAGGCGGCCAGCGCCGCCTTGGCCGCCTGCACCACCAGATCCCGCTCGGGGCCCGGACCGGCCCACGCCCGCGGCACCGCTGATGCGGCGGCCCCGGCCCACGACCGCACCGCCCCTGTCGGCCCGCACATCCACTCCATGCCACACCAAGTGCCACACCAGGGCCAGGACTCACCCGCTGACTGTGCCTTCGGGGCGGTACGTGACAACCGGCCGCGGCGCTCACCTCCGGGAAGCACCGGAAACGCGCCCGGGGTGATCACGTGAGGCCGGTGCGCTGCGGGTACTCGGGTCGGGGCGGCAACCGGCCGTGGCCCGGTCAACAGCCGAGGAGGGCGACATGACGACTCCTGATCCCGAACCCGAACGCACCCCGGGACTCGAACCAGGCGGAGGGGTATCTCCCGGTGAGACCCCTCCAGCGGAAGGGAGCACCTCCGGTATCTCCCACCCGGAGCCACCCGAACTGCGCAAGGGATGGAGCACGATGCCCCTGGTCCTGATCATGGTGGTGGTGGCCCTGATAGCGATCGGGCTGATCGCCATGGCAGTGGCCCTGTGAACGTGCGGCCCGCGCTCACCCGACGTAGCTGCGGGCCGACGACGACCGCCGGGCACGCTCCAGCGCCGTCAGCCGGTCCTCGATCTCCGGGGGCACCGGATCGCGCTGCCGCAGTACCCACGGCAGGCCGGCCGCCGCGTGGGCGAAGGCACGGGCGGAGGCCAGGTCGCGCGGAACGGTGGCCATCAGGTGGGCGGTACGCATGAGGGCGGGCACGAGCGGGCGGCGCAGCCAGGTGAACCAGAGCGTGTTGCGCAGCCCCAGGATCCTGCGTGCCCTGCTGTCCCGCAGTACGGACGCCTTGTGATGGACCGTCAGGTCTTCGGCGTAGCTCAGCCACCAGCCCTGCCGCTGCAGATCGGTGGCCAGCAGCTCCTCCTCGCCGCCGAACCACAGCCCCGGATGGAAGCCGCCCGCTGCCCGGAAGGCGTCGGTGCGCATCACGGTGGCGGCCGCGAGGAAGGACCCGAGGGCCGGCCCCGGCAGCCAGTCCGGGCCCGTGAGCGGGGATTCCTTCAGCTCCCGGACGACCGGATCCTCCGTGCCGAACGGCTCCACGAGGATGCGTGCGGTGACCGCCGCGAGCAGGGGCCGCTCGTCGAGCAGGTCCGCCGCCCGCCGCAGACTGCCCGGTTCCCACCAGGTGTCGTCGTCGCAGAAGGCGACGTAAGGGGTACGGATCCGGGGCAATGCCAGATTGCGTCCGACCGCGCCCAGGTTGCGGCCGGGCCGCAGCAACACGACGTCGGGGAAATGGCGCAGGACCGCTTCGGCGGTTCCGTCGGTGGAGGCGTTGTCGGTGACGACGACCTCCGGTCGTTCGGGGAGCGCTCGCAGCCGCCGGAGCGTGTGCAAAAGTTCGGCGCGCCGGTTGTGGGTGATCACCACCACGGTCGTACGGCGGTCCGGAGGGGCGGGTGCTGTGTTCCGTACGTTCATGACTGGCTGATCTCCTCCTGGGCGGTCGGCGTCCCGCCGTCCAGCAACCGGGCCGCGCGTTCCACGTGCGCCGGCAGCCGCCTGCGCCGCGCGAGTGCGGCGGGAAGCCGCGCCAGCACTCCGCGCAGTGCCCGGCGGGCCTCGGGCGCACCGGCCGCGGCGGCCGTCAGGCGCGCGCTGGCCCGCAGGGCGACGGGGAGCGGCCGGCGCAGCCACAGGGTCAGCACCTCGTTGCGGCGCTCCAGTTGGCTCCGGCCGACGCGGCCTGCCGGATCGGGGTGGTGGCGGGCCGTCAGTGCGGGCTCGTACGTGACTCCCCAGCCGCCGGCGGCGAGGTCGTAGGCGAGCAGGGTCTCCTCCCCGCCGAAGAAGAGCAGAGGGTGGTAGCCCCCTGCCGTGAGGAAGGCGTCACGGCGTACCACGCAGGCACAGCCCAGGAAGCCGAGCACCGGGCGGCCGGGCAGGTCGGGCTCCTCGGGCAGCGGTGAAGCCGCGAGTACGGCGTTGAGGGGGTCCTCGGCTCCGTCGGCGCCGACCAGGGTGCGGGCGGCCAGCAGGCCGAGACGGGGGTGGGCGTCGAGCAGGTCGGCCGCCCGCCGCAGTGCGCCGGGGGCCCACCAGGAGTCGTCGTCGCTGAACGCGACGTAGGGCGTCCGCGCGTGCCGCACGGCGAGGTTGCGGCCCAGGGCGCCGGTGTTCTCACCGGGCCTGAGGAGCCGGGCGGCCACGGGGTGCCGACGTACCGCGGCCGAGGTCGTGCCGTCGGAACCATTGTCCACGACGATCACTTCCGGGAGCTCCGGCAGGGCGGCCAGGGCGTCCAGCGTGCGCAGGACGCTCCTGGGGCGGTCGCGGGTGATCATCGCCACCGTGACGCGCCCGTCGGGACCTTCCGAGCGGGCGGGCGGCGCCTCGGGGACGGGCTGGTGGGCCACGAGCTTCATCTCCTTCCGGTTGCTACGCGGTGGCCCCGACAGGCCGCAGCAGGCCGAGCGCCGCGGCGGCGACCTCGTCGGTGCCGATCCGCAGCAGCCGCGGGTCGGGGATGTCACCGTGCGGATCACCCGGCGGACCGGGCTTCCACAGCGCGATGTGGCGCTCCGCGCGGGGCGGGCCCCACAGCCGGGGCGCCACCGGGCCGAAGAGGGTCACGGACGGGGTGGCGTGCGCGACCGCGAGATGCGCCAGGCCGGTGTCTCCGCTGATGACGAGCTGGGCGTGGGCGACGAGCGCCGACAGTTCGCCGAATTTCAGCCCGCCCCGCAACAGGTCCCGCCGGGGCAGGCCGACGCGTTCCGCCAGGTCCAGGACCAGCGCGTCCTCGGCCGGCCCGCCGGTGAGGACGACCCGGTGACCGGCGGCCCGCACCCGCCGTACGACGACGGCGTACCGCTCGGCCGGCCAGCGACGGGCGGCGGACTGGGCCCCGGGATGGACGACGACGGCGCCCGGCGCCGGAGAAGGCGTGGCGGCCGGGGGCAGTAGTACGTCGTCGGGATCCGCGGCGATTCCGTAGGCCCGGAGGAAGCGGCACCACCGGTCGCGCTCATGCTCCTCCGCCCGCCACTCGGGCGGCCGGACGCCATCGGGTCCGGGTCCGGCGGCGAAGGCCAGCAGCCGGCGTGGTGCGAGGGCGGCCAGGGCGTCGCGGCTCTCGGGTCCGTTGCCGTGCAGGTCGACGCCGATGTCCGGCGGCGGCCCGGCCCAGTGACCGAGCGAGGGCACGCCCCGGCCCGGAGCCTCGGCCGGCAGAACGCGGTCCACCGCTCCGGTGGCCAGGGCGGCTTCGGTGAGCGCTGCCGGCACCGCCAGGACGATCTGATCCTGGGAGAACGCACGCCGGATGCCCCGCAGGGCGGGCACTCCCGTCAGCAGGTCGCCCAGGCCCAGGGCACGCAGGACGAGCACGCGGCGCGGCCGCTGGGGCAGGGCGGTCACCGTGGCCTCCGTCCACCGCCGGCGGCCTCCGGGCGCGGGGCCGCCCCGCGCGGGGCGAGGGCCGCTCGTTCGGCGAGGCCGGTGGTGGAACGGCCGTCGAGGTAGGGGAACAGGACGACCTGGCCGCCCCAGCTCTCCACGAGGGGTGCCTCGGGCAGGCTGGTCCTGGCGTAGTCGCCGCCCTTGGCCCAGATGTGCGGGCGCAGCTCGGCGAGAAGCCGTTCCGGGGTGTCCTCGTCGAACACGGCGACCGCGTCGACGCACTCCAGGGCGCGCAGCACACGAATGCGGTCCGCCTCCGGGACGAGCGGCCTGCCGTGGCCCTTGCGGCGGCGTACGGACGCGTCGGAGTTGACGCACACCACCAGGCAGTCCCCGGTGCGGCGGGCCGCCTGCAGCAGCGCGACGTGGCCGGCGTGCAGCAGGTCGAAGCAGCCGCCGGCGGCGACCACGGTCCCGCCCGCGGCCCGCACCCGCGCCGCCGTGCGCAGGGCGTCGTCCGTCGGTTCGGCGCCGGAGGACGAAGCCGGGGGTTCGCTCGGCGCGCTTTCGGGGGCGAGCGAGCGGACGCCGCCTTCGGCAACGTAACGGGTGGCGGCGTGCACCGCTTGCCGTACGGCGGTCTCCACGAGCTCGCCGTCCGCCAGAAGCCCGGCGGCGGTCGCCGCGAACCGGTCCCCGGCCCCGCAGGCGTCGCCCTCGGCCGTGACCGGCGACGGCACCAGAAGCGGTGTCTCGCCGTGCGACAGCAGCGCCCCGCGCCCGCCGAGCGTCACGGCAACGGAGACCGCCCGCCACGCCCGCACCAGCCGGCCGGCGTCCTGTGCCGCCGTGTGCAACTCACTGCCGGGGGCGGTTTCCCCGGCGTCGCCGGCGCGGCCCGCGAAGGCGTGCGCCTCGGCGGCGGAGGGCGTCGCCAGCCGGACGCCGGGTACCGGTGGTCGGCCGCGCGGATGCGGGTCCCAGGCGACCGGTACCCGCGTCGCCGCATCGGCCAGTGCCTCGCGCAGCACCTCGGCGGTGCCTCGGCCGTAGTCGGCGACGAGGACGGCTCCGGCCCGGGCGATCGCCCGTGCCGCCTCCTCGGTCGCCTCCCGGGCTCTGCCCTCACCGTCGTCCAGGCGCAGCAGCGGTCGTCCGTCGGCGAGGACGCGGGTCTTGCTGGACAAGGCCCCGGTGAGAGGGAGTTCCACCAGGTCGACGCGGTCGGCCAGAAGCCGGCGCAGTTCGGCGCTGTCGGGGTCGTCGCCCAGCGCGGTGACCAGTGTGACCGGTCGGCCGTCGGCCGCGGCGAGGCAGGCGGCGAGTGCGGCACCGCCGGGGCGGGTGGTGCGCCGGGGCTCGCTGACCACCGGTACGGGCGCGTCGGGAGCCAGCCGTGTCACGCGGCCGGAGACGTCGTGGTCGAGCAGGGCGTCCCCGACGACCAGCAGTGCGGCCGGGAGGGTCATGCGTCCTCCCCTCACAGTACTGGCCAGCGTTCCCGCGGCCGTTGCCGGTCGGCCGCCGGGCGCTGGTCGTCGGTGCGCCGCCGCCGGTGCGCCGCCTCCCTCTCCTCGACCGCCTGGTCGAACGCCTCGCAGAGCATGTGCACGGCCACGAGATGCAGCTCCTGAACCGTGGCGGCGGTCGCCCCTTCGACGCACAGGGCCTCGTCGGCGGCGCCCGCCAGCGGGTTGGGCGCCGGGCCGGTGAGGGCCCACACGGGCATGCCGAGGCGGCGGGCCTCGTTCGCCGCGACGAGCAGGTTGGCGCTGGCGCCGCTGGTGGACAGCAGCGCGAGGACATCCCCGGCCCGGCCGTGCGCGGCGACCTGGCGGGCGAAGATCTCCTGGACGCCGTAGTCGTTGGCGATGGCGGTGGTGGCGGATGTGTCGGCGTGCAGCGCCAGGGCGGAGAAGGCCGGGCGGTCGTCGCGGTAGCGGCCCACGAGTTCGGCCGTCAGGTGCTGGGCCTGGGCCGCGCTGCCGCCGTTGCCGGCGACGAGGAGCCTGGACCCCGCTCCGAGACGGGAGGCGAGGGAGGTGCCCCAGCGCCGCACCACTGGGGCGGCGTAGCCGCGGAACCCTTCGAGTGCCTTCATCAGATCGTCGCAGTGCGTGACATCGGTGGCGATGTTCATCGGACGGCTCCCGAGAGCGAGGGGACGGAGGAGACGGCGCTGTAGGCACGGGTGACGCCTTCGGCCACGCGGTCCCAGGTGTAGCGGGCGAGGACGCGGCGCCGCCCGGCGGCGCCGTAGCGGGCGAGCAGTTCCGGGTCGGCCAGGAGGCGGCGGACGGTCCCGCTGATGTCGTGGTCGTCGTCCGCCGGGACCAGGACGCCTGTCCTGCCGTCCACGACGGTGTCGAGCTGGCCACCGACGGCGGTGGCGAGGACCGGGGCGCAGCAGGCCATGGCCTCGACCGGGACGATGCCGAACGGCTCGTAGCGGGGAAGGGACAGCACCAGGTCCGCGCTGGACATCAGCGCCGGCATGCGCTCCCGGCTCACCCCGCCGAGCAGCGACACCCGGTCGGCCACGCCGCACTCGTCCGCGATCGCGCGCAGTCGCTCGGCCTCCGGTTCGGCGAGGAGCAGAGCGGGTTCGGGGCCGCCGGCGATGAGGAGTTCGGCGTCGGGGACGCCGGCGAGGGCGCGGACGGCGCGGTCGAAGCCCTTGCGGGGGACGAGGCGGCCGACCGCCAGCAGCCGCCGGGGCGCGGAGGCCGGGCGGCGGGCCTCGGCGACCGGGGCGAACTGCACGGGGTCCACACCGCACGGGACGACGGAGATGTGCCGTCGGGACAGTCCCATGGCCTCCAGTTCGGCCACCTCGTCCTCGCAGGTGGCGATGATGCGGCCGCACTCCCGGCCGACGGCCCTCTCGATAGCGATCCGGTCGGGCGGGCTGGTGTCGGCGGCGCCCTGGTGGCGCCGCTTCACGGTGCCGAGCGCGTGGTAGGTCTGCACGACGGGCACGCCGAGGCCGCGCGCGCCGGCGAGGGCCGCCCAACCGGACATCCAGAAGTGGGCGTGCACCACATCGGGTGGCTCCGCCGCCCACTCCCGCGCCAGGAAGTCGCCGAACTCCGGCATGTACGGCGGGAGTTCGTCCTTCGGTATCGGAGCCGCCGGTCCTGCGGGCACCTGGACGACCTTGAACCCGTCGGGCGTGGTGACCCGTTCGGGCAGCCGGCGATCGTCGCGCCGTGTGTACACGGTGACCTCGTGCCCCCGGCGGACCAGTTGCCCGGCTAGTTGTGCCACGTACACGTTCTGCCCGCCCGCGTCCGGTCCGCCGAGCGCGGCCAGCGGACTGGCGTGCTCGGAGACCATGGCGACGCGGCCGGCCGAGGGGTGGGTGCTCATCGGGTGACCTCCTTGATCAGGCGCTCCCAGTCGTCCCGGAAACGCCGCTCTCCGTAGCGGGCCTGTGCCGCGGCCCTGGCGGCCTCCCCCGTCAGCCGGGCGTGCTCGGGATCCGCGAGGAATCCGCGCATGGCGTCCTGAAGCACGTCGAGCCGGTTCGAGACCACCCCCGCCCCCTCCGGAACGGCCTCGCGCACCTCGGTGGTGTCCAGCGCCACGACCGGCATGCCCAGGAACATGGCCTCCAGCAGCGACAGTCCGAGGGACGTCCACCGGACGGGGTGCAGGTACATACGGCAGCGAGCCATCGCCGGGTGCAGGCCGCTCTGGGGCAGATCGCGGCTTCGGCACCGCTCCGGTGGCAGCCCGAGGCAGTCCGCGAGGCCCTCGGTGCGCATGCCGAAGACGTCCAGCGGCAGCATGCGGGCGAACGCGGGCAACAGGTCGGTTCCGGTCGTACGGCCGCGCCGTACGGGGTCGTTGACGACGACCGCGGCGCGCGGCTCCTCTCCGGTCCACAGGTGGCCGGGGTCGATGATCCCGTGCTCGATCACGGTGGTCGGGGCACGGCCGTTGTCCCACATCAGCCGGTTGAAGTGGGTGACGTGCACAAGGGTGATGTCGGCGCGGCCGGCCAGCGGGTGCCGGGTGTCCACGGGCGTCTCGTGCGGGCTGTTGTGTTCGACGTAGACGGCGGGCACGTCGGCGCCGGGGCGGCGGCCGGTCCACCACCGGGCCAGTTCGAGTTCGTGCGGCCGTTGCAGCACCATCAGGTCGATGTCGGCCCCCCGCAGCTCGTCGGGGCTCAACTCCCGTACATTCGGCGGCCATTGCCAGGTTCTCGCCCGGCCCAGGCCGTCCGGGCCGCGGTCGGGTGTCACGGGAACGAGGAAGGTGTACGCGCCCTGGACGAACGAGGTCAGCCAGGAACCGTGCACATGCCAGACAAGGACGTTCATGTGGACTCCCCCAGGAGTTTCTGCACCGCGGCCACCACGTCGTGCGCCGTGATCTCGTCGAGGCAGGGGTGGCCGGGTACGGGACAGTGCCGGGCCCTGGTGTCCGCGCACGGCGCTCGCTGGTCGCCGAGGAGCACGCTCGGCACGCCGTACGGCGCCCAGCGCTCGGCCGGCACCACGGGAGCGAACAGCGACACGACCGGTGTGCCGACGGCCGCCGCCAGATGGGCTGGGCCGGTGTTGCCGCACACCACGACATCGGCGGTGCGCAGCACTCCGACCAGCGTGCGCGGCGGGGTCCCGCCGCCGAGGTCGACGGCCGTGTCGCCGCTGACCTTCCGGGTGAGGCCGGCCTCGTCGGGGCCTCCGGTGACGACGACCCGGTGCCCCGCGTCGGTGAGCGCCTCGACGGCCTCGGCGCAGCGCTCGGGACTCCAGGCACGTGCGGGGACGCTGGCGCCGGGGTGGAGCACGACGTACGGGCCGTTGCCGGTGAGCGCGACGGTGTCGGGCGGCGGCAGCACGCGCAGCCGGCCGTCGTCCCCGGGGTGTGGCAGGAAGCCCATGGCGGCCGCGGTGTCCAGGGCGGCCTCGGCCTCGTGGCGGCCGGGCAGTCGCCGGTGCCGTACGTCGAGGAGGCTGCCCGGGTGGTCGACGCTGTCGGCGCCGATGCGCGGCACGCCGGCCAGGCGCAGCAACAGGGCGGTGGGCAGGGGGCTCTGGTGGAAGGAGGTGAGGACGAGCGCGGCGTCGAACGCGGCGTTGCGCAGGCGCCGTACGAGGCCGTCCACGTCGGCCTCATGGACGGTGGGCGGGTCGAATCCCTCCCAGGGTGCCTCCCACACGATCACGTCGTCGACGCAGGGCAGCAGTCGCGCGGCGGGTTCGCCGCGGGGGCCGCACACCATCGTGACGTGGGACGAGTGCCCCGCCACCGCTCGGACGGCGGGTCCGGCGAGCAGCACGTCGCCGAAGCTGTCGAGGCGTACCACCACTGTCTTCACGGGCGTTCACCCCGTGTCTCGGTGAGGAGCCGCCGAACCGCCGTGAGCAGGTCGGGGGCTGTGGTGGGCGCTGTCTCGACCTCCTCCGGCAGCGTGGCCGCGTTGGGCACGAGGACGCCGCGGGCGCCCGCGGCGAGTGCGGCCTCGATGTCGGCGCCGATGTCGCCGATGACCACGCACTGCGAGGGGGGCGCGCCCAGGCGTCGTGCGGCCTCGATGACCAGTCCCGGCCGGGGCTTGCGGCAGCCGCAGCCGGCTTCGGGCGGGTGCGGGCAGTAGACCCAGGTGCCGAGGCCGCCGAGCAGGGTGTCCGCGCGGTCGTTGACGCGGCGCACGTCGGTGTCCGTGAGCAGGCCGCGGCCGATGCCCGACTGGTTGCTGACCACGCCGGTCGGGATACGGGCGGCGCGCAGCAGGTCCAGTGCCTGCCGGACGCCGGGCAGGAGGCGTACCCGGGCGGGGTCGCCGTTGTAGGGGACGTCCTTGACCAGGGTGCCGTCGCGGTCGAAGAGGACGGCGGCGACACGCGTCCGGTGCGTGGTCGGCGGGGTCACGGGGTGCTCCTCAGGGGCGTGGCCCGGCGGTGCCGGATCAGGCCGTCCAGCCAGTGGCGGACGGCCAGCGGCGGGATGACCACGCTGGTGGCGATCATGGTGGTGATCTCGCGTGGGGTGCGGGGCCCCGGCTTGATACGGGCCAGCGCGAACTCGGCGGTGCCGAGCGCCCACAGCGCTCCCGCGATCCCGGCGGCCCGGCGCCGGCCGGTCAGCGCGAGTGCGGGGGCCGTGAGTGCCATGGCCGTCACGAGGGCGTGCCGGGGCAGTCGGCCGCGGGGCGCCCGGGCGCGCGCCCACCAGTCGGGGCCGTGCAGCCGGGTCATCAGGGCGTCGTCCGCGTTGCCGCGCTGGGCCCGTACCGACACCCAGGGGTCGGCCGCCCGCACCGGGTGGCGCGTGGTGCGTCCGCCGCGGTGCAGCGACCAGCCTGCCTCGCACACGCGCAGCGCCAGGTCGGCGTCCTCCCGGAAGGCCCGGCCGAACCGCTCGTCGAAGCCCTGAACATCTGTCAGTGCCGCAGTGCGGTAGGCCATGTCCGCGGTGGCCCAGGCGGCGTGTTCCAGTCCGGCCGTGCCGCGTTCCCAGTCGGTGGGCCTGCGGTCCTCGGGCAGGGGCACGTACAGCCTCCCCTGGATGCCGCCCGTGCGGGCGGCGGCCGCGCCGAGGTCGTCCGCGAGACGGCGGGACCAGTCGGGCAGCACCTGGACGTCGTCGTCGAGGAAGACGGTCCAGGGGGTACGGACCGTGCGCCAGCCGGCGTTGCGGGCGGCCGCCGGCCCCCGGCCGCCGGTGCGCAGGGTGCGCAGCCGTTCCCGCAGTTCGCCGGCTGCCTCCAGGGGCAGTGCGCCGGTGGGATCCGGGCGGTCGTCGATCACGACGACCTCCTCGGGTGGGTGGCCGCCGGCGGCGGCGAGCGCGCGCAGGCAGTCGGCGAGGCAGGGCCGCCCGATCGTCGGTATGACGACGGAGTAGGCGGGGGCGTCCGTCATGCGAACACCTTCTTCCGCCGGATCGCGAACGGCCCGAGGGCGAGCAGGTCCACGGGCGCGGAGCCGAAGCACTCCAGGGCGTCCCGCGGGTCGTCGACCATGGGCCGCCCTGCGGTGTTGAGGCTGGTGTTGACGACGACGGGCAGGCCGGTGAGGCGCTCGAACCCCTCGATCATGCGCGCGACCAGGGGTTCGTCCTGCCGGTCCACGGTCTGGATGCGAGCCGTGCCGTCCACGTGCACGACGGCCGGGATACGGTTCCGCCACTGCTTGGCCACCTCGTGCACGAACAGCATGTAGGGGCTGGGCAGCGGCCCGTCGAAGAGTTCCGCGGCCCGTTCGGCCAGGACCATGGGCGCGACGGGGCGGAACTCCTCGCGGCCCTTCACGGCGTTGAGGCGCTCCAGGTTTCCCTCGTGGCCGGGATGGGCGAGCAGTGAGCGGTGGCCGAGTGCCCGGGGTCCGTACTCGCTGCGGCCCTGGAACCAGGCGACGATGCCGTCCCCGGCGAGTTCGGCGGCGACGGTCTCGGCGATGTCGTCGGGTTCCTCGTAGGGTATGGCGGCGCGTTCCAGCCAGGCGCGCAGTTCGTCGTCGCTCCAGCCACGTCCGAGGGCGGCGGTCGGCATGGCCTCCACGGTGTCCTTCTGGTGGGCGACATGGAGCGCGGCGCCGAGTGCGGTGCCGGCGTCTCCGGCGGCGGGCTGCACCCAGATCCGGCGGAACGGCGTATCCCGGTGGAGCCGGGTGTTGGCCACGCAGTTGAGCGCCACACCGCCCGCGAGCGTCAGCACGTCCTCACCGGTACGGTCGTGCAGCCAGCGCGCGAGGCCCAGCAGGACCTCCTCCAGGCAGGCCTGCGCGCTGGCGGCGATGTCGGCGTGGTCCTGCGTCCAGGCGCTGTCCTTCGGCCGCGGCGGGACCAGCGACGCCCAGGGGACGGGGCGGGCCCGGAACCCGCCGTGGCCGTCCAGGTGGACGTACTCGCGCAACTGGTCGAGGTAGCGGGGCTTGCCGTAGGACGCCAGCGCCATCACCTTGAACTCGTCGCTGCTGCGCAGGAATCCGAGGTGCTGGGTGAGGTCCTCGTAGAACAGACCCATCGAGTCGGGCAGCGACTGCGAGGCCAGCACGGTGAGTTCGCGCTCCGTGTAGCGGCCGGCGAGGTGGGAGCCGCATTCGCCGCGGCCGTCCAGGACCAGTACCGCGCTGTCGGGGTAGGGGGCGGCCTGGCCGGCCGAGGCGGCGTGCGCGACATGGTGGGCGACGAAGCGGACCTTGTCCGGATCGAGCCCCGGCAGGACCTCGGCGAGGAACCGCGGTGCCTGGCGGGCGTACTCCTGGCGCAAGTGGTCCCAGGGATCGTTGAGGCCCAACTGGTCTGCGGACAGGGCCAGTTCCGGATCATAGGAGTAGGCGGCCGCGTCCAGGTCGGATGGGGTCAGGCCGGCCCGGTCCAGGCACCATCGGGCGGACAGTTCGGGCAGTTCCCAGGCGGAGAAGGGGACGGGCCGCTTGCCGTGCTTGCGCCGGCTGAAGCGCTCCTCCTCCGCCGCTGCCACGATCCTGCCGTCCATGACCAGGGCGGCGGCGGGGTCGTGGAAGAGGGCGTTGATTCCCAGGACACGCATGCGAAGCCTCCGTGCGGCGTACGGGAAGGGGCTGGGCTGTGTTGCCTACGGAGTCGTGCCGTCGGCGGGCTGCGCCGTGGCAAAGTAGGCGATGGTCTGCTTGATGCCCTCCTCCCAGGCCACGCGGGGCGTCCAGCCCAGCAGTTCCCGCGCCAGGCTCGTGTCCGGGCGGCGGCGCTGCGGATCGTCGGTCGGCCGGTCGATGTACACGATGCGGGAGGAGGATCCGGTCAGTTCGACCACGCGGTGCGCGATCTCGCGGACCGTGACCTCGTCGCTGCCGCCGATGTTGACGGGGCGGACCGAGTGGCTCGCCGCGACGAGCAGAATGCCGTCGACCGTGTCGTCCACGTAGCACAGGGACCGCGTCTGGCGTCCGTCCCCCGCCACGGTCAGGGGCTCGCCGGCCAGTGCCTGGCTGACGAAGGTGGGGACGGCGCGCCCGTCGTGTGCGCGCATGCGCGGACCGTAGGTGTTGAACAGGCGGACGATGCCGGCGTTCGCCTCCCTGACGCGTGCATGGGCGGTGACCAGTGCCTCGCCGAACCGTTTGGACTCGTCGTACACGCTGCGCGGGCCCACCGGATTGACGTTGCCCCAGTAGTCCTCGCGCTGCGGATGGACCAGCGGGTCGCCGTACACCTCGGACGTGGAGGCGAGCAGGAACCGGGCATCGTCGCGCTCCGCCACGGCCAGCACGTTGCGGGTGCCCAGGCTGCCGACGTCGAGCGTCTCCAGGGGCAGCCGGAGGTAGTCGACGGGTGAGGCGGGGCAGGCGAAGTGCAGGACCAGGTCGTACGGCCCTGGCAGCCGCTCCAGGGCGTCGGGCGCCGAGACGTCGCACTCGACGAACCGGAATCCGCGGCGGCCTTCGAGGTGCGCGACGTTCTCCCGCGCTCCGGAGGCCAGGTTGTCGGCGCAGTCGACTTCGACATCTGAATTCAGCAGGCGCTCGCAGAGGTGGCTGCCGAGGAAGCCGGCCCCGCCGGTCACCAGTGCCTGTTGCCATGTGCATGATGAGAATTCGCTCATGGAGCATCCTTCGTCCACGCACAGGGACCCGAGGCATGGGTGGCCCCCGGCACGCCTGTCGGCGCGGTCCAAGAGGGGAGTGAGGGCTTCGGCGGGCCCCGGAGAGCCGTCGCCGCTCCGTTTCGCAAGAGTGAAGGAACAGGGCGATGAGCGGCGGAGCCGCCCGGGCGAGTCGCCACTTCCTGACGTCGCAGTGACCCGGGGTTCTCGAGTCAGTTGTTTTCACACACTGATCCCTACTATGCGGTCGTTCCATGCGCCTCGCGACTTCCGTGTGAGTCCGCCGGCCGCGGGCACCCGGAGCTCTGGCGGGCCCGACCGGAGGGCCACACAGTTCTGGAGGTGCCGAACGTGGGTCATGGTGGGAATGTCATCGACGAGCTGGTGACGGATCACCGCGAGGTCGAGGAGCTCTTCGGCCGGATCGCAGCGCTTCCGCCCGGCGACAAGGACCGCAAGGTGTATGCCGACCAGGTCACGATGGAGCTGGTGCGGCACTCGGTGGCCGAGGAGGAGTACCTGTATCCGGCGGTGCGCGAGCACATCGCGGGCGGGGACGCCCTCGCCGACAAGGAGATCGAGGATCACTCCAGGGCCGAGCAGATCATGAAGGACCTGGAGGGGTACGAGGCCGGGGACCCGGAATTCGACCGGCTCATCGCGACGCTGATGACGGAGATCCGCTCGCACGTCGCCGACGAGGAGCAGAACCTCTTCCCCAGGCTGCGCGCGGCGTGTCCGCCGGAGGCGCTCGACGAGCTGGGCGACAAGGTCCGTCGGGCGAAGAAGCTGGCACCGACCCGCCCGCACCCGTCGGCCCCGGACACACCGCCGGCCAACAAACTGCTGGCCCCGGGAGCCGGCCTGGTGGACCGCTTGCGGGACGCGCTGACGGGCCGCGGCAAGAAGGACTGATCGCCCGCGGGTGGAAGGTGAGGCGGTCCGGTCCCGCGGGGGCTGTGAGCAACCACACTCGATCAACCAAATAGACCGGTTCACGGGGCTGTTGACCCCCGGGGCGGCGATGCGGCAGTGGCACGTGTCGCCGCCCCGGGGGTCCGGTCTGTCACGATGGTCCGCGCCGTCATCGACTCGGTGGAACCGCCGCGCGACGCAGCCGGTGATCTCTGGTTCCCCAGTCCCTCCTGTGACTCCTCCTGGTTGTCGAGTACCACACTGTGTCTTCCGCCCCCGCCCGGCCCACGCCTGCGCCGAAATCCGTTTCCGTCCCCTCCGAGGGAGTGTCCCGCTCGACGTGGCGGTCGCTGAGGCACCGCAGCATGCGCTGGTGGTCCGTCGCCAACTTCCTGTCGAACGCCGGTACGTGGATGCAGCTCACGGTGCAGAACCTGCTCGTCCTCCAGATCACCGGCTCCGCCGCGGCGACGGGCCTGTCGATGTCCGTCCAGGCCACCCCCGCCCTGTTCATGAGCCTGCTGGGCGGGACCGCCGTCGACCGCTGGCCCCTCAAGCTGACGGCGGCGGTGAGCCAGGCGCTGCTCGGCGCGGTCGCCTTCACCACGGCCGTACTGGTGGCACTGGACCAGCTCGACATGACGACCCTGATGGTGCTGGCGGCCGTGACCGGCATCATCGCCACCGTCGACGGACCGGCGTGCGCTCTGCTGGGCAACGACCTCGTCCCCGTGGCGGACGTTCCCTCCGCCATCGGCGTCGGCGCGCTGGTGTACAACGCGGGCCGGCTCGTGGGCACCGCCCTGGCCGGTGTGACGGTCGGCTTCCTCGGCACGTCCGCCGCGTACGCCGCCAACGGACTGTCCTTCCTCGTCGTGGCCTCGGTGATCCCCTTTCTGCGTCCGGCACCTGGCGCGGTCCGCCACGCCACCCGCGTGCGCGCCGCTCCCCGTGGTGACCGCGCCGAGGCAGGCGGCGACCTGTCCGTCCGCCAGGGCCTGCGCTACTTCGCGCGCCGCCCCCGCCTGGTCGCGCTCGCCGCCGTCACCGGGCTCAGCTCGGTCTTCGGCCGCAATTACGGCCTCACTCTGGCCGTCCTCGTCACCGGCCCGCTCGCGGGCGGCGCCGGCTCCTTCGGGACGGTCTCCACGGTGCTCGCCGTCGGCGGCATCCTGGGCGCGGTGCTCGGCGCCCGGCTGCGTCGGCCCTCCGTCCGGCTCGTGGGTACGCTCGCGGCAGCCGGTGCCCTGCTTCAGGTGGCGGCTGGGCTGTCCCCGTCGCTGGCGGTGCTGCTGGTCCTGGTGCTGCCGATGGCCGTCGTGGAGTCCGTCTCCGACACCGCCGGAACCGCCGTGCTGCAGACGGACCCGCCCGCTCACCTGCGGGGGCGGGTCCTCGGAGTGTGGAGCAGCATCGGGACCGTCTGGGGACTCGGCGGCCCGCCGACGCTGGGCCTCCTGATGGAGCGGGCCGGTGCCCGTGGCGCCCTGGTGACGGGCGGACTGATCATCGCGGGCGCGATCGCAGCGGGCTTCGTCCTCCGTGCCCGCCGGACGCCGGCACCGGTGATCCTGCCGGCCAAGGACGGCGACGTCACGGGAAGAGCGGCGCTGGGCACAGCCGCCTGACGGACAGCGCGGCGGCCGAGGCGCGAGGCAGTGTCGTACGCCCGCCGAAACGGGGTGTGCGTCGGCCTCGGGCGGTGGCGGCCACCGTCACCTCCGATGAGAGCGGGTACCGACCCCGGCGCGCCGCCGGCGTGGCCGGGCAGAGCCGGTTCGGGTCTGCCGCCGCGAACCGGTCTCAGTTCACGTGACCACATGGGCCCGCCCCGCAAACGGCCGGTTGCTTCTGACCGACGTACCGGTATCCATGACGGAGAGCTCGGCATGCCCGGCGAAGTACGCGTCGCGCGGCCCCGTCTATCGCCGTGACCAGCGCCCCGTCGGCATCGCCGCGCCCGGAGACGGCAAGGATGACCGTTCCATCAGGACTGCGATGGCCATCGCCGCACCGTTAGACTCGCCACATGCCCACGTCAGCCCCGCCCCGCAACCGGTTCGAGCGGCGCCGCGCCGAGACCCGTCAGGCGCTCGTCCGTGCGGCCCGGCAGATCCTCGCCGAGACCGGTGACACCAGCGCCAGCATTCAGGCGATCGCAGAACGTGCGGACGTCGGCTTCGGCTCCTTCTACAACCATTTCGAGTCGAAGACAGAGTTGTTCGAGGCGGCGGTGGTGGACGCCCTGGAGGAGTTCGGCCAGACGTTCGATGAGCGCCTGGTGGGCATCGACGACCCGGCGGAACTCGTCGCGGCGGGTTTCCGGCTCAGCGCACGCCTGACCACGTCGCACCCGGAGTTGATGCAGGTGCTGCGCCGGCGCGGCCTCGGTCACATCCACTCGGACAACGGACTGGCCAACCGGGCTTCGCGGGACCTTCAGGCCGGCATCACCTCCGGCCGCTTCAACGCCCTGGACCCGACGATCGCCCTCTCCGGTCTGGGTGGCCTCCTGCTGTCCCTGGTGGAGCTGCGGTTCTCCCGCCCCGACCTGGACGGCGACGAGGCCGCGGTGAGCCTCGCGGAGATGGCCCTGCTCATGCTGGGCGTCCCGCCGGCGGACGCCCACGAGGTCGCCCGGCGCCCCCTCCCCGACCTCGTCTGAGCATCCTCCGGCGCCGCCCGCCCGCGACTTCGGTTTCGCGGTCGCCGCCCGCGCGGAGGGTGAGCTGTGGCTGCGCAGCACACCGTGCATGGTGATCCGCAAAGGCCGCGGGACGCGGACGTTCCCGGTGGCCGGAAGGCCGTGCACCTGCTCGACCCGTACGGCTTCCCGGTACGGGGGGTGCACTGCGGCGAGGAGCCGGCGGCGCTGCCCGAGCAGCGGCCGCTCGCCCTCAGCCGTCGGGTGAGCGTCCCGCCCCCGCTCGGCCTGTTGGGGCACGCTGCCGGTCCGGCCAGTATGTGGATGGGAAAATCCAGTTCATCAGTCCGCAAATCGATCACTGGATCGGTGTAATCGGCACAGATGCCGGACCCAAAAGCGATCTAGCTTCGGAGTGCACGGGGGCCGTACGGACCAGAAAGGCATCGAGGCACTCATGCCCATCCCGCATACCGACGTCATGACCGCACCCGAGTTCGACACCCTGACCGCTTCGCCCGGACCCGACCGCCCGCCCGTCGACGACCTGCTCCTGCCGGTCGACGAACTGCCCGCGAACGCGTCCTCGCCCGGACCCGACCGCCCGCCCGTCGACGACCTGCTCCTGCCGGTCGACGAACTGCCCGCGAACGCGTCCTCGCCCGACCTGGTCGGCCGCCGCGTGCGCGACGAGCTCATGCTCGACGGCAACGCACGGCTCAACCTCGCCACCTTCGTGACCACGTGGATGGAACCGCAGGCTCGGCAGCTGATGGCCGAGACCGCGGAGAAGAACCTCGCGGACCGCGCGGAGTACCCGCAGATCACCGCGATGGAGGAGCGCTGCGTGCGGATGCTCGCCCGGCTCTGGCACGCGCCGTACCCGGAGCAGGTCCGCGGCTGCTCCACCACCGGTTCGAGCGAGGCGGCCATGCTCGGCGGCCTCGCGCTCAAGCGCCGCTGGCAGGCACGCCGGCGGGCCCAGGGCAAGGACACCGCACACCCGAACATCGTGATGGGCGCGAACGTCCAGGTGTGCTGGAAGAAGTTCGCCAACTACTTCGAGGTGGAACCGCGTTACGTCCCGATGGAACCGGGCCGCTACCACCTCACGCCGGACACGCTCACCGCGTACTGCGACGACAACACGATCGGTGTCGTCACCGTCCTCGGGTCCACGTTCGACGGCTCCTACGAGCCCGTCTCGGACATCTGCCTGGCCCTGGACGGATACCAGGCCGCCACCGGCACCGACATCCCCGTGCATGTCGACGGCGCGTCCGGCGCCATGGTGGCCCCCTTCCTCGACCCGGGCCTGCTCTGGGACTTCCAGCTCGAACGCGTCGCCTCCATCAACACCTCGGGGCACAAGTACGGGCATGTCTTCCCCGGACTGGGCTGGGCCCTGTGGCGCAACGCCGAGGCCCTCCCCGACGACCTGGTCTTCGAGGTCGACTACCTCGGCGGCCGCTCCCCCAGCTTCACCCTCAACTTCTCCCGCCCGGGCGCGCACGTCGTCGCGCAGTACTACAGCTTCCTGCGGTACGGCTTCGAGGGGCTGCGGAACCTGGCGAGCCAGAGCCGTACGACGGCCCGTGCCCTGGCCACGCGCATCCAGGGCATCGCGCCCTACGAACTGGTCACCGACGGTTCGGAACTGCCAGCCTTCGCCTTCCGTCTGGCCCCCGGCACCGAGGGCATGACGGTCTTCGACGTCTCCCAGGCCATGCGCGCCCGCGGCTGGCACCTGCCCGCGTACACCTTCCCCGCGCCCTGCCAGGACGTCTCCGTCCTGCGTCTCGTCGTACGCACCGGGTTCACGGCCGAACTCGCGGGCATGTTCGTCGCCGACCTGACCGAGGTCACGCACCGACTGCACCGCGGCCGCCCGACACCCCCAGCGCCGCTGACCCCCCTGACGGCGACCTGAGACGGAGAGCGGTCGCCGGCATCCCGTCATCTGCCGAACCGTCGGATCGCCGAACCGTCGACAGCCGAACCGAACCGGCCACGGGCGCCTTTACAGCACTCTCACAGAACCCACCCTGCGCTTGATGTTTCAAGTGTTAGGCTCGCGGCCACTCCCCCACCTGCCTCAGGAGAATCACTGTGCGGGACGGCAACGTAGTGGTGGTCGGCGGCGGTTACGCGGGCATACGGCTGGCGAAGAAGCTGGATACGGCGGCGCATGTCACGCTCGTGGACCGCAAGGAGGTCTTCTTCCACCGCGTCGCCTCCCTGCGGGCGGGTGTGCGCCCGGAGTGGACGGGGGCCCCGTTCATCCCGTACGACCGGCTGCTGACCAACGGCCGTGTCGTCGTGGGCAAGGCGGTCCGCGTCGACACCGTCGAGCGCCGGGTCACCCTCGCCACGGGCGACCTGCTGCCGTACGACGTGCTGGTCATCGCCACCGGCGCCGACTACCCCGAACCGGCCCGCTTCGTCGGCTCCACCCCCGACGAGGCCGCGAAGGCCTTCGCCGAGCACCAGCACAACATCGCCGCCGCCGACCACATCCTGGTCGTCGGCGGCGGTCCCTCCGGCGTCGAACTCAGCGCCGAGATCCGGCTGGCCCGGCCGGACGCGCGGGTGACCCTCGCGCACTCCGGGCAGGAACTGCTGCACTCCACGGGCAGCGCCCGCGCCGGCCGCAGGGCGCGGACCTGGCTGGAGGCCCACGACGTGGCGGTCCGGCTGGACTCCTTCATGTCCCCCGGCAACGACTTCGGCACCTACCGCGACGCCCATGGCACCGTCCTCGCCGCCGACCTCTCCTTCTGGGCGACGGGCACCACACCCAACACCCTCTGGCTGCGCCTGGCCGGGCACGGCGACTGGCTCACCGGGACGGGACACGTCAAGGTCGACCGGACGCTCCGGATCGAGAGCAGGCCGGACGTGTTCGCGGTCGGTGACGTGAACGACGTCACCGAGCTGAAGGTCACCCCCGCCGCGCTCGCCCAGGCGGAGGTCGCCGCCCACAACATCCTTGCCTACCTGCGCAGTTCGGGACGGCACAGCAAGAAGCCGCGCGCCTACCGGGCCGTCCGCCGCACCCCGCTCATCGTGCCCTTCGGTCCGGCCGACGGCGTGACCGTGCTGCCCGTTCCGCTCGGCGAGAGCGCGGTCCTCGGCACCCGGGCCACCGCCATGGCCAAGGCGAAGACCCTCATGACCCCTTATATGAGACGCCAGCTCGGCTACACCTCGACCTGACCGCGCCCGGGCGCGCCGGTCGCGCTTCTGGTGCACGGCTGGGGCGGGGACGGCCGACGACCTCGCCGCGCTGCTCGGCGGTCCGGGCGCGTCCCGCTGACCGAGCGGACCAGCCCCGGATGCCGTACCGCCGGCAGATTGACGACCTGGCCGCCCGTCGCCCTCGATCCGGCGCACGACGCGCACCGCGCACGGGGACGAGGTAGCGGGGATCCCGGCACGGCTGGCCGAGTACCGGGCGCGAGGGGCGCGCGGCGGCCGACTTCGTCGCCGGTGCCTTCTCGGCGAGCGCCCCGGCCGGGCTGCGGACGGGCCCGTGTGCGCACGATGCGGTACGCGGATCCGGGCGCGGTGGGGGTCCGTGCGACCAGCGAGGGGTATCCGCGCCGTCGCACCCGGCGGGCGCTCACCGTGAACCTCGGCGGAGGCGGCCGCCTGGGAGCGCGGGACGGTGCGGGTGCCGGGCTCCCGGGTCGAGCACTGGGCGGCCGTGTGCGACCACCCCCGCGACGAAGCGCGGTCCTCCCCCACTGTCCGGGCGTCCGAGCCGCCGTCACGTGACACTTGAGGGAAGCGACCGGCGAGCGGGACAGGGAGGCGAGGACGGTGATCGCCGTCAATCCGACGGACAGTGCCTCGTTGCTCGCCGCCTTCGGGGCCATGGCCGTACTGGTGGTGATCTTCGCTGAGTCGGGGCTGCTGGTCGTCGGTTTCTTCCTGCCGGGTGACACCCTGCTCTTCCCGGCCGGTGTGCTGTGCGCGGCGAACGCGGACCGGCCACCCTCGCTGGAGCTGTGGCAGGTGCTGGTGTGTGCGGCCGTCGGCGCGGTGGCGGGCGGCCAGGTGGGCTATCTGATCGGGCGGCACGGCGGGCGACCGCTGCTGACCCGCACCTCCAACCGGCGGGTGAAGACCGGGGCGGCCCGGGCGGAGCAGCTGCTGGCCCGCTACGGGTACGGCAAGGCGCTGGTGATCGGCCGCTTCGTGCCGCTGCTGCGGACGGTGCTGCATCCGGCGGCCGGGGCGCTCGGGGTGCCCCTGCGGCCGTTCACCCTCTGGCAGGTGGTCGGTGGTGTGCTCTGGTCACAGACCTTCGTCCTCGCCGGGTACGTCCTGGGCTCGTCGGTCTCGCACATCGACCGCTATCTGCTGCCGCTGGTCGGCGTGATCGTCGTACTGTCCCTGTTGCCCGCGCTCACCGAGGCGCGCCGGGCGCGGCGTGACCGGTAACCCGGTTCAGGGTTCCCAGTGGGCCAGGCTGTGCAGGGCCGCGGCGGTGTCGGTGAAGCGATCGGCGCCGAGCAGTGCGCGCAGCTCGGCGTTGAAGCGGTCGATCTCCGGCCGGGCCGTGTCGAGTACGCCGGCCCCGCGTTCGGTCAGTTCCAGTACGACGGCTCGGTGTTCGTCCGGGTGCCGGCGCTTGGTGACGAGGCCGGCGTCCAGGAGGCGCCGGACCAGCGCGGTGATCCCGGACTCGCGCTGCTGAAGGGCCTGGGCCAGTTGCTGCTGGGTGATGCCGGGAGCGTCGCTGAGCGCCAGCAGGGCGCCGAGCTGGGCCGTGGTGATCCCGGCGGCGGCCAGCAGACGCCGGTCGGCCGTGGTGCGCAGCTGGTGTGCGGCGCGTTGCAGCAGGAAGAAGAGGCGCTGGTCGGGCTGGGACATGGGCGGAATCTTGACAGACGGGACAGCCGGGCGCCATTCTCACTTCACCAGTGAATCGAAACCCGGTGCGGGGTGGCGAGTGTGAACGAGACGCCCGATCTGGCCTCGGCACAGAAGATCCTGGCGGCGCAGCCCTTCAGTGTGCTGCTGGGCACCCGGCTGGCGGCCTTCGGCGGCGGAGAGGCGACGCTGGAACTGGACAACCGCGAGGAGCTGCGCCAGCAGTACGGGTACGTGCATGGCGGGGTCCTCGCCTATGTGGCGGAGAACGCGATGGCGTTCGCCGCCGGCACCGTGCCCGGGAACCGGCCGCTCACCACCGGATTCACCATCGACTACGTACGCCCGGCCGACGGCGAGTCCGTACGCGCCCGGGCCCGGGTGGTGCGGGCCGGGCGCAGCCTCGCCGTCTGCCGCTGTGATCTGACCAGCGTCGGTGGCGACGGCAGCGAGACGCTGTGCGCGGTCGCCCAGGGCACCATCTCGTTCGCGCCCGGGGGTGGGGGCGAGGGCGACGGGGCCTGACCGCGCTGCCACGGTCGCCGTCGGATTGCCTTCCCGGGAGCCTCCCCGGGAAGACAGCACCGTCCCCCGGCTGTTGAATGCGCCGGCACGGTCGCCGTGCAGCATGCGGCACCGGGGCTGTCCGAGGCCTGTCCCAACGGAGGAGAGCGGTGATCACTCGATGAAGGCGGTGCGGTTCCACGCGTACGGCGGGATCGACGTACTGCGGGTGGAGGAGGTGGCGCGGCCGGTGCCCGGCCCCGGGCAGCTGCTGGTCGAGGTCCGCGCGGCCGGGATCCAGCCAGGTGAGGTGATGATCCGGGAAGGTGCGCGGCACGGACGCTGGCCGGCGGTGTTCCCCTCCGGGCAGGGCAGCGATCTGGCCGGTGTCGTGGCCGAGGCCGGCCCCGAGGTACGCGGATTCGCGGTGGGCGACGAGGTCCTGGGCTTCACCCACCACAGGGCGAGCCACGCCGAGTTCGTCGTGGTCGACGACGTGAACGTGGTCTCCCGCCCGAAGGGACTGTCCTGGGACGTGGCCGGGTCGCTGTACGTGGCCGGCACGACCGCGTACGCCAGTGTCTTCGCGGTGGATCCAGGACCGGCCGACACGGTCGTGGTATCCGGTGCGGCGGGCGGTGTGGGGTCGCTGGCCGTGCAGCTGGCGCGGCGGCAGGGCGCCACGGTGATCGGGCTGGCGGGCGAGCGGAACCACGCCTGGCTGAAGGAGCGTGGCGTCGTCCCCGTCGAGTACGGGGACGGCGTGGCCGAGCGGATCCGACGGGCCGCGGGCGGGAAGGTCGACGCGTTCATCGACACGTATGGCGACGGCTATGTGGAGCTGGCGGTGGAGCTGGACGTGCGGCCCGAGCGGATCAACACGATCCGCGACTGGCAGGCCGCGGCCAAGATCGGTGCGCGGACCTACGGGGAGGGCTCGGCGGCATGCGCGGTCGTGGTCGGCGAACTCGCCCGGCTCGCGGCGCGCGGGGAGCTGGAGGTGCCGATCGCCCACACCTACCCGCTGGCGGAGGTGCGGGACGCGTTCCGCGAGCTGGAACGGCGGCACACCCACGGCAAGATCGTGCTCCGGCCGTAGCCCCGCCGGACCCGCGGGTTCACTGAGCACGTACGGGACGATCTCCGCCGTGTGCATGACTTGTCTCCGAGGCATGGGCGGAGGCGCACTTCCGACGCTGTTTGACATGTGTCGATTAGCAGTCCGGCAGACGGCGTCCCGGCAGTACGACAGGGCGCCTGGGAAGCTCAGTCGAGCTTCTCCACCACCGCTTCGAACTGCCGCACCATGGTCGGCACCGACCTGCCGTCGAGGAGATCGATGACCCGCTTGCGGGCGCTCGCCAGATGCACCGGGTAGGCGTCCTGGAGGCGCTTCAGCCCTTCCGGGGTGAGGGTCGCGACATTGCCGCGGGCGTCGCCCTCGTAGCGCCGCTTGACGACCTGGCCCCGGCTCCGCAGCGTGTCCACGACACGGGTGATGCGGCTCGCCGACAGGGCGGTGGCCGAGGCGAGGTCCGTCATCCGGAGCTCCTGGTTCTCCGCCTCGGAGAGGTTCATCAGGACGACGTACTCGGTGAGCGTGAGCCCTGTGGAGCGCAGCAGATCGTCGTCCAGTGAGCGCGGCAGCGCGACGATGACGCGCATCAGGGCACGCCAGAAGCGTTCTTCGTGGGCGGTCAGCGGGTCCTCGTCGCTCATCCCCTCAGAATAGCGTGCTCAAGCAAGGAGTCCCAACCTTCCGGACCACGTCAGGGACGGTACCGGACGTACTGCTCCCGGAAGGCGGGGGGCCACACCGCCGACGAGAAGGCCGCGGCCGTACAGGGCGCCTGACGGCTCACCGCACCAGAGAGGGTCGCTTGGCGTCGAAGGTCCAGCCGTCCACGAGGTAGCGCATCCCGGTCGCGTCGTCCCGGCCCGCGCCGAGGTTCCGCTCCTCGTGGAGGGCGTGGGCCGCGAGCAGCCTGTCCATGTCCAGCCGGATGCCGAGCCCTGGGGCGTCGGCGACGGCGACCTCGCCGTCGACGATCCTCGGCGGTGCGACGGTGAGGCGCTCCCGGCCCTCCTGCCAGATCCAGTGCGTGTCCAGGGCGTTGTGGTCGCCGGGGGCGGCGGCACCGCAGTGGGCCATCATGGCCAGGGAGATGTCGAAGTGGTTGTTGGAGTGGCACCCCCAGGTCAGCCCCATCTCGTGGCAGAGCTGTGCCACGCGTACCGATCCGCGCAGGGTCCAGAAGTGCGGGTCGGCGAGCGGGATGGAGACCGACTGCAGGGCGAGGGCGTGGGTGAGCTGCCGCCAGTCGGTGGCGATCATGTTGGTCGCGGTGGGCAGACCGGTGGCCCGGCGGAACTCGGCGAGGATCTCGCGCCCGGAGTAGCCGCCCTCGGCCCCGCAGGGGTCCTCGGCGTAGGCGAGGGTGCCGAGCAGCGGCCGGCACAGCTCGACGGCCTCCCGCAGGGACCAGGCACCGTTGGGGTCGAGGGTGATCCGGGCCTCGGGGAAGCGTTCCTTCAGCGCCTGCACGGCCTTGACCTCCTCGGCGCCCGCCAGCACCCCGCCCTTGAGCTTGAAGTCCCGGAAGCCGTAGTGGTCGTAGGCCGCCTCCGCCTGCCGGACGATCGACTCCGGGGTCAGGGCCTCCTCGCGGCGGATGCGGTGCCATTCCACGGCGGCGTCGGGTTCGCGGAGGTAGTCCAGATCGGTGCGGTCGGGGTCGCCGACGTAGAAGAGGTAGCCGAGGACGCGTACCGAGTCGCGTTGCCTGCCGTCGCCGAGCAGGGCGGCGACGGGCACCTCCAGGTGCTGGCCGAGCAGGTCGAGGAGGGCGGACTCGACGGCGGTGACGGCGTGCACGGTCGTCCGCAGATCGAAGGTCTGCTCGCCGCGGCCACCGGCGTCCCGGCCGCCGAACGCCTCCCCCATCGCCCGCAACACGCGCTTGCAGTCCCCCAGTCGTGAGCCGACGACCAGGGACTCCGCATCCCGCAGGATCCGCGTGATGGCCTCCCCGCCGGGCACCTCGCCGAGGCCGGTCCGGCCCTCGGAGTCCTCGACGACCAGGACGTTGCGGGTGAAGTACGGGGCGTGGGCGCCGGAGAGGTTGAGCAGCATGGAGTCCCGGCCTGCCACCGGGTACACGGAGAAGCGGGTGACGACGGGCTGGCTCATGGGCGAACGTCCTTACGGGAGAGGGGCTTACACACTGAGGGCGTCGAGGATCTGTTCCATGAGCAGGACTCCGCCCAGGCCCAGGATCGCGAGCACAGTCGTGTAGGTGGTGCGGGCCTTGATGGCGTCCAGGACCGAGAGGTTGAAGTACTCCTTGAACATCCAGAAGCCCGGGTCGTTGACGTGGGAGAAGGCGATCGAGCCGCAGGAGACGGCGAGGACCATCAGCTCGGGGTGGACCCCGCTGCCCGCGAGCAGCGGCAGGACGACACCGGAGGCGGTGACCACGGCGACGGTGGCTGAGCCCAGGGCGACCCTCAGGATCGCGGCGATCAGCCAGGCCAGGATGATCGGCGAGACGGACCAGCCGTCGGTGACGTCCTTGATGTAGTCGGAGATCCCGCCGTCGACGAGCACCTGCTTGAACGCGCCGCCGGCCCCGATGACCAGCAGGATCATCGCCATGGCCGCCGCGGCCTCCCGGCAGGAGGCGGCGACCTCCTCCAGGGTGCGTCCCACGCGCGGACCGAAGGCCCACATGGCGACGAGCAGGGTCAGCAGCAGGGCGACCGGTGCGGAGCCCACGAAGTCGACGAGGTGCACCACGGGGGTGTCGGCCGAGGTGGCGAGGTCGGTGACGGCGGAGCCGGCGATCAGGACGACGGGCAGCAGGGCGACCGCCAGCGACCAGCCGATGCCGGGCATCTCGTGGTCCTCGAAGACCCGCTCGCTCACCAGGCCCTTGGGTACCGAGGGATTCATCGCCCGGACGAACGGCAGCCGCGGCCACACCAGGGCGATGAGCACACCGACGGGGACAGCGATGAACAGGCCGTAGAACAGGGTGAGTCCGGCCGAGGCGTGGAAGGTGGCGGCGACCGCCGTGGGCCCGGGGTGCGGGGGCAGGAAGCTGTGCATGGTGGACAGGGCTATGGACATCGGCAGGCCGACCCAGAGCAGGTTCGACCGGGTGACCCGGACGAGGGTGAAGGCGACCGGCACGATGATGACGAACGCGGCCTCGTAGAACATCGTGACGCCGATGATCATGGCGGTGAGCACCATGGCCACCTGCACTCCGCGCGGGCCGCTGACCGCGAGCAGTCGGCCGGCGATGCGCTGGGCCGCGCCGGAGTCGCCCAGCACCCGGCCGAGCATGGCGCCGAGGCCGATGGTGAGCATGGTGTCACCGATCTGCCCGCCGATGCCCTCCGAGAGGGTGTCCGGGATCTTCTCCAGCGGGATCCCCCGGACCACGGCCACGCCGACGGCGACGAGCAGCAGCGCGACGAATCCGTTCATCCGGAGCTTCGTCATCAGGAAGAGCAGGACCAGGACGCTGATCCCTACGACGACCAGAGGCAAACCAGTTCCCCTTCGAACTGGGCGTCGCGTCCATCTCCGTGAACGACGCCTGCATACAGAGACAGCATCTACGTATGAAGACGGAGGCTATGGATGCGGACATGCTCGGGTCAATGGGTGCGCAGGAGGATTCCGGGCGCGTGCGGCCAAGGCGCGGGATATCGCGGTGGGATTGGGCTGATCCGGTAGCCCCGTTTCCCGGGCCGCACGAAGCACATCTCCCGTCGAGCCCTCGTCTTCCGATATGTCCGTTAGATCCGGGATGTTCCGTGTGTTCAGGGGCACTCAAGAGACAGAGAGAGAAATCCCGGCATTGACGAGGAGTAGTCATGGCTGAGCAGAAGTCGTCCTCGGCCTTCGCCGCGCCCCTGCGGAACGCGGTCTCGACGGTGCGCAGAGTGCCCGGCGCCGGGGCCGTGACCAAGGCCGCCGAGGAAACACTGGACAAGATCGGAGCCGTCTCGCCCCGGAGCCGTCGGCTGGCCGTGTACGCCGGAGCCGGGATGCTGGGGGTGGCCGGAGTCGTGGAGTGGCCTGTCGCGCTGACCGGTGCTGCGGTGGCCTGGCTCACCCAGCCCCGGCCCGGAGAGAGGACGGAGAACGAGCCGCTGATGGCGGCCGAGGACACGACGGACGGCGCGAGCCGCGGTGCCTATGTGGCCATGGGCGACGCGGTGACAGCCCAGGAGGGTGCGGCGGCGCCGGGCCCGGTACGGGAGGGCGAGATGCCAGGTGGTCCGGCGGCACCGGCAACCGAGCCGACCGCACCACCCACAACCGCCGAGACGACCGCACCGCCCGCAGCCGCCGAACCGACCGAACCGCCCCCGACCGTCGCGGAGACGCCGCCCACGGGCGCGGCCGCACCGCCCACCGCCCCGACCGCGCCACCCACCAGCTGACGTGGGCCGGGGGTGATGCGCGATGGCGCTCGGGTTGCCCACGGTGTCGTCCGCCGCCGCACGGGCCGTGTCCGTGGCGCCCCGGCTGCTGGCCCGGGCGGCCGCGCCGGGGGTCGGCGCGGTCGCGGGGGCGGCTGCCGGGACCGCGCGGGCCGGCGTCAGGAGCCTGGACACGGCCACCCGTATGACGCGGGCGGCGCGCAACGCACTGCTTGGCGCGGAGCGGCAGTGGCGGTGCGGCACCCGGGCGCACCTCGCGCTGCGGGCGGCCGACCCCGGGCAGGCCCGGGCCGCGGGCGGCCTGCGCAAGCTCGCCGGGCATGTCGCCGCGGTGCTATCGGAGCACCCGGACGTCCTGTTCGCCTACTGGGACGAGGGCCTCGGCCGCCTGGTGGTGGCCGTGGCCGGGGAGACGGTCACCGACGACGTCGTGGAGCGGGCGGCCGAGCTGGCTGCCCGGCATGGTCTTGTCGCGGCCGGTGACGCCGCCGAGGAGGTCACGCATCCGGCCGACCCGGAGGGCATCCGGGCGGCGTTGGCGACGCTCGCGGCCGACCTGGTCGGTACCGGCATCGGCGTCGCCGGGTATGCCCTGCGACTGCCGCCGTCCCCGCGTGCCGTGACCGCGGTGGTGACGGTGCTGCGGGAGAACCCGCGCTTCCGTGGCCTGGTGCGCGCCCGGTTGGGCGCCGACGCCACGGACCTTCTGCTGACCTGTGCGAGCGCCGCGGCCCACGGGGCGGGCCAGACACCCACCGCGCTGCTCCTCGACGGGGCGCTGCGCGGCTGCCAACTCGCGGACACGATGGCGCGGGCGGCCGCCTTCGAGCTCTTCCACGACGAACTGTGCAACCCGGATCGGCCGAGCGTCGGTGCCACCGACCATCCACGTCCGGCCCTGCGCACCACTCCGGCCCAGGAGTACGCCACACACGCCTTCACCGGCAGTGTGCTGGGCGCGGCGGCGACACTGCTGGTCAAACATGATGTCAGCGAGGCGGCCGAGGCGGTGCTCGCCGGCTCGCCGAAGGCCGCCCGGTACGGGCCGACCGCCTTCGAGGCGGTGCTCGGCGCCGTACTGGCCCGGTCAGGGCTGCTCGTGCGCGACCCGGAGCGGCTGCGGGAGCTGGAACTGGCCGGCACGGTCGTCCTGCATCCGAGCGCGGTGCGCGGCGAGGACGGGGAACCCGATCCCTGGACGGAGCCGGTGCTCGACGCGGCCCGGCGCGCCGGGCTGCGGATCGTCCTTGTGGACGATCCGGCGCTGGAGGACTTCACCGGCCTCGCCGACCAGGTGGTGGACGCACGGCGACCGTTGGACGACGTGGTGTGCTCCCTGCCCGATGACGCCGGCGCGGTCATCACGGTGGCCCGGCTGTGGTCGGTAAGGGATCACGGGGTGTTGGCCGGGCTGCTCGCCGGAGACATCGCGCTCGCGCTCACCGACGACGGCAGCACGGTCGTCTGGAGTGCCGACGCCCTCGCCCTGCACGGGCTGCCCGACGTGTGGCGGCTGCTGACGGCGATACCGGCCGCACGCCGGGTGGGGCGGCGCTCGCAGGCCCTGGCCCGGTCGGGTGCCGCACTCTCCGGGCTGCTCGTGGCGGTCGGCGAGTCGAAGTCCCCGCGGGGCCGGCTGGCCGCGCTGCCAGGACTGCGCCACGCACCGGTGGACGGCGCCGCCGCGACCGCGCTGCTGTCGGGAGCCGGGGCGGCCCTGCGGGTGACGAGGGCCGAGGCCCCGCATCCCAGGGCCCGGGTGCACTGGCACGAACTCGGCCCGCGGGAAACCCTGGAGCGCCTTGACCACGAGCGGGAGACGGAATCGCCCGAGGAGCGGGAGCAGACCGCCGGGCCGTCCCGGAGCCCCCTGCTCGCGCCGGTGAGGTGGACGCGGCGGCTCGCCGGAGCAGTACTCAGCGAACTGGACGACCCGCTGACCCCGGTGCTGGCGGTCGGTTCGGCCGCGTCCGCGATCGTCGGCTCGGCCGTGGACGCCCTGCTGGTGGTCGGGGCGCTCGACCTGAACGCGCTGGTCGGCGGCATCCAGCGGTTGCGGGCCGAAAAGGCCGTGTCCGGATTGCTCGCCGATCAGGAACGGCAGGCCCGGGTGGCCGATTCGCCCGACGAGCCGGACACGCACACCGTGGACGCGGCCCGTCTGGCACCGGGCGATGTGATCGACCTGCACACGGACGACGTGGTACCGGCCGACGCCCGGGTCCTGTCGGAGGACGGCCTGGAGGTCGACGAGTCCGCGCTGACCGGGGAGTCGGTGCCGACGGAGAAAACGGCCGATGCGACCCCGCACGTGCCGGTGGCCGACCGGCACTCCATGGTCTTCGAGGGCACGACGGTGGCCGCCGGTCACGCACGTGCGGTCGTGGTGGACACCGGCGAGCGCACCGAGGCCGCCCGCGCCGTCCACCTCGCCGCGCGCACGCCCCCGGCCGCCGGAGTACAGGCCAGGCTGCACGAACTCACCGCGCAGGCACTGCCGTTGACGCTGGGCGGCGGCGCCGCCATCACGGGTCTCGCCCTGCTGCGGGGCACCCCCATCCGAGAAGCGGTCAGCGGGGGCGTCGCCGTCGCCGTGGCCGCCGTACCGGAAGGGCTGCCGCTGGTGGCGACGGTGGCCCAGCTGGCCGCCGCCCGGCGGCTGAGCCGGGCCGGAGTCCTGGTCCGGGCGCCCCGCGCGCTGGAGGCGCTCGGCCGGATGGACACCATCTGCTTCGACAAGACCGGGACGCTCACCGAGAACACCCTGCGCCTGGTGAAAGTGACCGACACCGAAGGGCGGAGCCACCCGGCGGGCGACGAGGGGGCGGCCGACACCCTGCGGGTGGCGGCCCGGGCCTGCCCCCAGGTCGGTGACACCGACGGACCGCCGGAGCACGCCACGGACGCGGCCGTCCTCGACGCGGCGGAACCCGACCCCGACTGGGAGGAGTCGGAAGACCTTCCGTTCGAGGCGGCCCGCGGATACGCCGCCGCCGTAGGCCGATCCGGCGATGAACCCCATCTGCTGGTGGTGAAGGGAGCACCGGAGACCGTCCTGCCCGCATGCTCCGAACCCCCCGAGCACGCCTCGGAGTCGGCCCAGGCGCTGGCCGCCGAGGGACTGCGGGTCCTTGCGGTCGCCCAGCGTCGGCTGGGCGACGCCGAGACCGCCCCGGACGTCCTCGAACCGCCCCTGGAACAGCTGGAGTTCGTCGGACTGGTCGGCTTTGCGGACACCCCGCGGGAGACCTCCACGGCTCTGGTGCGAGGCCTATACGAGGAGGGCATACGACCGGTGATGCTCACCGGCGATCACCCGCAGACCGCCCGGGCGATCGCCGCCGAGCTGGGCTGGCCCGAGGACACGGTCGTGGTGACCGGGGACGAGCTCGCCGACGCGGACCGGTCGGGCAGGGCCCGCATGCTCCGCGACGCGGGTGTCGTGGCACGCGTGGCGCCGGAGCAGAAACTGCAGGTCGTCGAAGCGCTGCGGGATGCGGGGCGGGTGGTCGGCATGGTCGGCGACGGCGCCAACGACGCGGCGGCGATCCGCGCCGCCGACATCGGCGTGGGCATCAACGCCCGCGGCTCCGCCGCCGCCCGCAACGCCGCCGACCTCGTCCTCACCGACGACGATCTGACGGTCCTGATCGACGCGGTCAGCGAGGGCCGCTCGCTGTGGCACAGCGTCGCGGACGCCGTCGCCATCCTCATCGGCGGCAACGCGGGCGAGATAGGCTTCGGCATCCTCGGCACCCTGCTCGCCGGCCGGGCTCCGCTGTCCACCCGCCAGATGCTGCTGGTCAACCTCTTCACCGACCTGTTCCCGGCGATGGCGGTCGCGGTCACACCGAAGGAGACGGCAGAGCGGTCGGACCCCGACTCGCCGTCGGCCGTGCTCGGAGCGCCGCTGCTCGAGCAGATCCGGCACCGCGCGCTGACGACCAGCGCGGGCGCGCTCATGGCCTGGCTCATCGGCCGCGGCACGCCCGGAACGGCCCGCCGCTCCAGCACGATGGCCCTGACCGCGGTGGTCGGCACCCAGCTCATCCAGACCCTGCTGGACCGACGTGACAGCACACTGGTCCGCCTCGCCTCCCTCGGCTCGGCCGCCGTCCTCGTCGCGCTCATCGAGACACCGGGAGTCAGCCACTTCTTCGGCTGCACGCCGCTGGGCCCGGTGGCGCTGACCGCCGTGACCGCGTCGATCGCCCTGGCCATCTGGGGCCAGCGCGCCCTGCCCTCCCTGGAGAAGAGGATCGCGGACGCGATACGGCGGCCGTGAGGCTCCGGCCGTCAGCGGCTCACGTTCCGTCCGGGGAAAGGGACCTCCGCCCTTGCCGTCTCCGGTCGGTGCCGCGGGTGCGCCGACACCGGTGATCGCCTCGGTCGTCCTGTCAGGTCCGGTGGGAGGGGCGTTGGGGGTCTCGCCGGGTCTCACCGTGCACGCGGTCGGGACCGCCGTGGGCGAAAGCGCCGGGCTGCGGGTGCCCGACACGGTCCTCGGCCTGCTGCTCCCCGCGGACTGGGCGACCCGCGCCCGACCGCGATCGCTCCGCCCACCGAGTAGTCAACGACCGCTTCTGGACCGGCCGGTGACCAGGGGTGAGACTGAGGGGATCCGACGCCCCGGCCCCAGGACGGTGACCATGCACGACCAGACAGCACCCCCGCGCGTCGAACTCACCCCGCAGGCCGCCGAGCTGGTGCGCCGGCTGCGCGCCGAGCACGGCCCGCTGATGTTCCACCAGTCCGGCGGCTGCTGCGACGGCAGCGCTCCCATGTGCTACCCGGACGGCGAGTTCCGCACCGGCGGCTCGGACGTGCTGCTGGCCGAGCTGGCGGTGGACGGCGTCGAGGAGCCGGTCACCTTCTGGATGTCCCGCAGCCAGTTCGAGGCATGGAGCCACACCCGGCTGATCGTGGACGTTGTACCCGGACGGGGTAGCGGTTTCTCCCTGGAGGCACCCGAGGGGATGCGTTTTCTCACCCGTTCTCGCGTAGTCGACGGCTAGCCGCCCTGCCGGCCACTCTCGTCTGCTGCACTTCCCTGAGTCCTGAGGTACTTGACGAGACATCAGGGGGTGCGGTGACGCATCGTCAGAGACGACTTGCAGCGACGACCCGAACTGTGTTCACCATTCTCACGACATCCGGCGTGCTGGCCGGTGCGGCCCTGGCGGGGGCGGCACCGGCCGGCGCCATGTCGGGCACCGGACAGCTCGCTTCCGGTGTCACCTACCGGCAGTTCGACGTCCCGGCGGCCAAGGGCACGGTCCACGCCCATCTGCTGACCGTCGACCTGACCAACCCGCACGTCCACGTGGACCTCCTCCACCCCGGCACGGTGGCCGCCCGGTCGCCGGTGTCCACGATGGCGGACGCTGCGGGCGCGGTCGCGGGCGTGAACGGCGACTTCTTCAACATCACCGAGACCCAGCACCCGGGCGTCGAGGCGACCGGCGCGAGCGTCGGCCCGGCGATCGCCGACGGCCGGCTGCTCAAGGCGGCGGTGCCGAAGGCCCAGCGGTTCGGCCCCTCGCTGCCGCCCGGCACCGACACCACCGACGTCTTCGGCGTCGGCATGGACCGCCGGGCCCGGCTCGACCGGCTGACGCTGGTCGGCACCGTCCGCACCCCGGCCGGGAACCTCGCGCTGCGGGGGCTCAACCAGTACGCGCTGGCACAGGACTCCATCGGCGCCTACACCGCCGCCTGGGGCTCGGCCTCCCGCAAGCGCGCCACCTGCGGCTCGGACACCAACCGGGCGGCCGAATGCAGCACGGACACCTACGAGGTGCGGATCCGCGGCGGCAAGGTCGTCGCCACCTCCACCAGCCCGGGCAGCGGCGCCATCACGTCGGGTACAACCGTCCTGCTGGGCCGGGAGGCGGGCGCGGACAAGCTGCGCGACCTCACCGCGGGCGAACGGGTCACGGTGCGGAAGCAGATGGTGGCGTCCGCTTCCAGGGTCCCCTATCGCTTCGCGGTCGGCGGCTACCCGGTGCTGCGCGGCGGCGAGCCGCTGGCCGGGCTCAACGACACCACCGCCGCCGTACGCACCGCCGTGGGCTACGCGAGCGGCGGGCACAAGCTGCTGCTGCTCGCACTCGACGGCGCGGTGGCCTATCGCAGCGGTATGACCATTGCCGAAGTCGCCGACGAGATGCGTGAGTTGGGAGCGATCGACGCGTTCAGCCTGGACGGCGGCGGCTCCACGACGCTGGTGGCCCGCACCGCGGGCGACAAGACGGTGAGCGTGCTCAACCACCCGACCGAGAGCCCGGAACGCGCCGTGGCGAACGGGATCGGGGTCTTCTGGAAACCCTGACCGGAAGCCACTGACCGGATTGCCCCGTCCGCGGCCCTGAGCGTCCGGCTCAGGGCCGCAGGCTGCTCACCAGGTCGGCGGTCGCGGTGAGCCCGCCGCTGATGGTGGGCGCCATGCTGGTGCTGGCCAGATAGAAGCCGAGCAGCGTACAGACCAGGGCGTGCGAGATCTTCAGCGCGCCCTGGCGCATGAAGAGCACGGCCAGGAACAGAAGCAGCAGCACCACAGAGATGGAAACGGCCATCGCGAACCTCCTCCGCTACGCCCGTTTCGGGGCGTTCGGCCGTAAGTGTGGCGTAGCGGAGGGTAGGTCCGGGCGGTCGACACGTGCCCCGTTCGGGTGGTGTTACGACGCCCGGTGGGTGTCCAGGAAGGCTTCCAGGCCGGCCAGGTCGTCGGTGTTGAAGTAGTCGACGTCGGCGGCGAGCAGTTCGCCCCACAGCGCGTCGCGCGCCGGTCCGGCCACGTCCGGGGTGGCCCAGAACCGTACCGTCTGCCCGTGCGCGTGCGCCTCCTGGATGATGCCGCGCAGCTTCTGCCGCTCGGCCTGCGGGAAGTCGCCCTCGCCGAGCCAGGTGAAGTTGAGGGTCCAGTTGTCGCTGATCAGCGGGACGAAGGAGGCGGGCGCCGAAGTGCCCAGGTCGGTGAGCCGGCCGTCGTAGAAGGCCCGGCGCACGGTCTGCGCCTCCATCGGCGTACGCGCGGCGCGGTCGCCGGAGATGACGTTGGTGACGGCACCGGGGATGACACGGCCGTGGGCGTACGTCGTGAACAGGTGCTTGTAGCGCCGCAGGTGCCGGTCGAGTTCGAGGTACGTCGACGAGCCCTCGGTCTTGATGTCGATGAGCAGCTGCAACGGCTCGTGCCAACCCCGGTACACGCAGCCGTGGTTGGCCTTCACGATCCGGGCCAGCGGGTCGAGGTAGAGGGACTCCAGGGTGCGGCTCGGGTCGAGGTCGTCCTCGGTGTGGCCGATGAGGAGCTGGTCACCGACGAGGAAGATGTCGGCCTCGACACTGCCGAAGCGGTGGTCGAGGGCGTCGAGGAGGGGGTGGGTGTGCTCGTAGTCGTTGTGGGCGTGGGCACGCCACAGCGGACGCGGGCCGCGGTGGCCGCCGCCCGCCCAGGCCTGCGCGCCGGGCAGCACGACGGCACCGGCGAGGGCGGCGCCGAGGGTGGTGAGGGCTCTGCGACGGGTGGTGAGGGCCATGTGCTCTGCCTCCCTTGTAGGGCCATGAGGGACCCAAGGGAGTATGCGGGCGGGCAGAGCCCAAATGGTGCGGGCGTGAGGGGAATTGGCGGGACTGCCACCCCGGGTTCACTTCAGGCGCGCGCCAAAGGGGCGCGGGGCTGTATCGAATACGCGGCTCCGCCGCGGGTGCGCGACCAGCCCGCACGCACCCGCAGCCGAGATCCGCCACATCACGGCGCTTGAAGATCGACCAGTTCGGCCAAGGCCCCCCGATGCACCGCCGCCGTACCAAAGGCAATGGAATCCGCCTTGGCCCGCTTCAGATATAGATGGATCGGATGTTCCCAGGTCATCCCGATTCCCGCATGCAACTGCAGCGCCTCCTCCGCCGCATGCACGGCAACCGGCCCCGCATAAGCCTGCGCAACGGCCACCAGCACATCGGCATCCTCGCCGGAGGCCAGCGCGTCGGCGGCTCCCCGCGCGGCAGCCCGAACGTTCACGACCTCCAGCCACAGCTGCGCGAGCCGGTGCTTGAGCGCCTGGAAGCCACCCACCGGCCGGTTGAACTGCTTGCGCTCCTTGAGGTACCGCACGGTCTCGGTCAACGCCCAGTCGGCGACCCCGAACTGCTCGGAGGCCAGCAGCCCGGCCCCGGCCCGCAGCGCGCGCCGTACGGCGGGTTCGGCGTCGCCCACCCGACGCCCGACGGCCCCGTCGAGGGTGACCGTGGCGAGCGGCCGGGTCTGGTCGAAGGACACCTGCGGGGTGACGGTGACGGCCGTCGCCTCGACGGCGTACAGTCCGCCGTCGTCTCCCGGCACCAGCAGCACATCCGCGGCGACCGCGTCCGCGACCCCGGTCAACTCGCCGTGCAGACGGCCCTCTTCGACGCGCACGGCCTTGAAGCCGGCGCCCGGAGCGATGTGCAGCCCCACGGCCAGGACACCGACGGTCCGGCCGGAGGCCAGCTTCCCGAGCAGTTCCTCGTCGCCGCAGGCCAGCAGCGCCTCCGTGGCCACGACCGCGCTGCTCAGATACGGCACGGGCGCCACCGCCCGCCCCAGCTCCTCAAGGACGACGGCGACCTCGCGGTGCGAGGCGCCCTGGCCGCCCAGCTTCTCCGGCACCAGCAGCCCCGCGAGGCCCATGCCGTCCGCGAGGGCCGCCCAGGCCTTCAGGTCGTGCGGGGCGCCGGACTCGGTGCGCGCGATGACCCCGGGCGCGTCGCAGTGGTCGGCGAGCAGGTCCCGTACGGCGGCCCGCAGCGCCTCTTCCTCCTCCGAGTACAGCAGGTCGGGCTGCGTTGTCATCGGGCCAGGTCCTTCCAGGCGACGTCCTTGTCGGTGCGCGGCTCGGCCGGCAGGCCCAGTACGCGCTCGGCGACGATGTTCAGCAGGACCTCGCTGGTCCCGCCCTCGATGCTGTTGCCCTTGGCGCGGAGGTAGCGGTAGCCGGCGTCCCGGCCGACGAAGTCCACCAGTTCGGGCCGGCGCATGGCCCAGTCGTCGTACAACAGGCCTTCCGCGCCCCGGAGTTCGACCTCCAGGCCGCTGATCTCCTGGTTGAGGCGGGCGAAGGCGAGTTTCATTCCGGCGCCCTCGGGTCCTGGCTGTCCGGCGACGAGCTGCTGGCGCAGCCGCTCGGCGGTGAGCCGGGCGACCTCGGACTCGACCCACAGCTTCAACAGCCGCTGGTGCAGGTCGTGGGTGCGCAGTTCGGGGCGTTCGCGCCAGGTCTTGGCGACCGGGCCGATCATGCCGCCCTCGCGGGGCAGCCGCATCCCGCCGATGGCGACGCGCTCGTTGTTCAGCGTGGTCTGCGCGACCCGCCAGCCGTCGCCGATCCCGCCGAGGCGGCGGGAGTCGGGGATCCGGACATCGGTGAGGAAGACCTCGTTGAACTCGGCCTCGCCGGTGATCTGCCGCAGCGGGCGGACGTCCACGCCCGGGTCGGTCATGTCGCAGATGAAGTAGGTGATGCCGGCGTGCTTGGGCACGTTCGGGTCGGTGCGGGCGATGAGGATGGCCCAGCGGGCGTTGTGCGCACCGGACGTCCACACCTTCTGCCCGTTGACGATCCAGTCCTCGCCCTCCCGGACGGCCCGGGTGCCGAGCGCTGCCAGGTCGGAGCCGGCGCCGGGCTCGCTGAACAGCTGGCACCAGACCTCCTCGCCGATCCACAGCGGCCGCAGATAGCGCTGCTTCTGCTCCTGAGTGCCGTACTTCAGGATGGTCGGCGCGGCCATGCCCAGCCCGATGCCGTTACGCCGCGAGTCGTTGTCGGGGGCGCCCGCTGCCTCCAGTTCGGCGTCCACCACGACCTGGAGGGAGCGAGGGGCGCCCAGGCCGCCGAGGCCCTCCGGGTAGTGCACCCAGGCGAGTCCCGCGTCGAAGCGGGCCTTGAGGAAGTCCAGTTTGTCCGTGTCGGCCGGCGGGTGCGCGGCCAGCAACGCGGCCGTGCGGCGCCTGAGTTCGGCGGCGTCGGTCATGCGCCGGCTCCCTTCGGTACGACGGTGACCCGGCCGGTGGTGACGCCGTCACCGACCCGCTGCACGGCCGCCGCGGCCTCGGACAACGGGACCCGCTCGCTGATCAGCGGCTTGATGGCACCACTCGCGGCCAGCTCGGTGAGCTGCTCGTGGCAGTGCAGGATCAGCTTGGGGTTCTTGGTGGCGTACAGGCCCCAGTGCAGGCCCATGATCGAGTAGTTCTTCACCAGGGCGTGGTTGAGCGCCGGGCTCGGGATGGTGCCGCTGGCGAAGCCGATGACCACGATCCGGCCCTCGAAGGCGACGACCTTGGTCGACTGGGTGTACGCCTCGCCGCCGACCGGGTCGTAGATCACGTCGGCGCCCCGGCCGCCGGTGGCCTCCTTCACGGCGGCGACCACGTCCTCGGCGCGCCGGTCGATCACCACGTCACAACCCAGCCCGCGGGCCACCGCGGCCTTGTCGGCGCCGCCCACCACGCCGATGACAGTCGCCCCGGCCGCCTTCCCGAGCTGTACGGCGGCGCTGCCGACCCCGCCTGCGGCGGCGTGCACCAGCAGCGTCTCGCCGGCCTGGAGTCCCGCCCGGCGGTGCAGTCCGAACCAGCCCGTCTGGTAGCCGATGTGCAGAGCGGCGGCCTCGGCGTCGTCCAGCGCGTCCGGCGCCGGCAGCAGGGCGGCGGCGTCCGCGACCGCGTACTCGGCGAAACCGCCGTACGGCAGCGCGGGGTTGGCGATCACCCGGCGGCCGTCCTCGGTCTCACCGCAGATCTCCACACCGGGGGTGAACGGCAGCGGGGGGCGCACCTGGTAGTGGCCCCGGCACATCAGCACATCGGGGAAGTTGATGTTGGCGGCGCGCACCCTGAGCAGGACCTGGCCGTCGCCCGGGGTGGGCCGCTCCACCTCCTGGAGCCGCATCACCTCGCTCGGCTCGCCGTTCTCGTGCACTTGCCATGCCTGCATGCGGTGCCTCCACAGACTGCTGCGTCAGGGTCCACCGCATACTAAGCGGTCGCTTGCCACTGAGGGAACAGCCCGCGGCACAGCGGACGCCTCACGTCGTGCGTCTCGGCCGCGCCCGCACGTGCATCCGCTCCCCCTGCGGCCCGAACAGGCTGAGGAACTCCACCGGCCCGTCGCCCGTCGACCCGAACCAGTGCGGCACCCGGGTGTCGAACTCGGCGGCCTCCCCCGCGCCCAGGACGACGTCATGCTCGCCGAGCACCAGCCGCAGCTTCCCGGACAGCACGTACAACCACTCGTAGCCCTCGTGGGTGCGCAGCTCGGGATCGAGTTTCCGCTTCGGTTCGAGCACCTTGAAGGCCTGAAGGCCGCCGGGCTGCCGGGTCAGCGGCAAGAAGGTACGGCCGTACCGCTCCATCGGCTTGGCCCGCACCCGGGGGTCCCCGACCGGCGGGGCGCCGACCAGTTCGTCCAGGGGCACCTGATGGGCCTGCGCGATCGGCAGCAGCAGCTCCAGGCTGGGTTTGCGCAGCCCCGCTTCCAGCCGGGAGAGGGTGCTGACGGAGATGCCGGTGGACTCGGAGAGGGCGGCGAGGGTGACCTCCCGCTCCTTGCGGAGCCTGCGCAGCCGGGGGCCCACTCCCGCGAGAACGTCGTCCGTAGTCATGGATGTATTGCAGTTTCGGCAAAGGCGTTTGTCAATACGGCAGGAGGTGCGCGACCGCCGCCAACGGAGGTGGTCACCATGACCGATACGTACGAAGTGGTCGTCGTCGGAGGCGGCGCGGCCGGGCTGTCCGCGGCCCTGGTCCTGGGCCGGGCCAGGCGCCGCACCCTGGTCGTCGACGCGGGCGAGCCGCGCAACGCCCCCGCCGCCCATATGCAGGGCTTTCTGTCCCGGGACGGCATGCCGCCCGCGGAGTTCCTCGCCGTCGGCCGCGAGGAGATCGCGCGGTACGGCGTGGAGCTGGTCCGGGACCGGGCGGTGGACGCGGCCAGGGACGGCGACTTCACGGTGTCGCTGGCGAGCGGAGGCAAGGTCCGGGCCCGGCAGCTGGTGGTGGCCACCGGCCTCAAGGACGAGCTGCCGCCCGTGCCCGGCGTGGCCGAGCGGTTCGGCCGCGATGTGGTGCACTGCCCGTACTGCCACGGCTGGGAGGTCCGCGACCGGGCCTTCGGCGTGCTGGCCACGACCCCGATGAGCGTGCACCAGGCACTGATGGTCACCCAGTGGTCCAAGGACGTCACCCTCTTCCTGCACCAGGTCGCCGAGGCGGAGCTGACCGACGACGACCTGCGGCGGCTGGCCGTGGCCGGGGTCCGGGTGGTGCCCGGCGAGGTCGCGGCACTGCGGATCGAGGACGACCGGCTCACGGGTGTGCGGCTGGTCGACGGGAGCGTGCACCGGCGGGAGGCCCTCTTCGTCGCCCCGCGCCCGGTTCCGCAGAACGACCTGCTGCTGAAGCTGGGTGCGGAGCTGCGGGAAACTCCCTTCGGCGCCTACCCGGTGATCGACGAGCGGGGCCTGACGACCGTGCCCGGACTGTGGGCGGCCGGCAACGCGAGCGGGTTCGCCGAGCAGGTGGTCAACGCGGTCAGCCGTGGCTATCGCGCCGGTGCGGCGATCAACGGCGAGCTGCTCTTCGCGAACCTGGACGCCGCCGTGCGGGTGTAGTCCGGACCCACCCGTTGCACCATTGGCTGCATGCTGCTGACCCGGCTCGCCGAAGTGTCCCGGGACGTCGCCGCCACCGCGGCCCGGTCCCGCAAGACCGCGCTGCTCGCCGACCTCTTCCGGGAGACGGCCCCGGACGACGTACCGATCGTCATCCCCTACCTCGCCGGCCGTCTCCCGCAGGGCCGCCTCGGCGTCGGCTGGAAGGTGCTGAGCCGGCCGGTCCCGCCGGCCACCGAGCCGTCCCTCACCGTCCGCGAGGTCGATGCCCGGCTCACCGAGCTGGGCAAGGTCGCCGGGCCCGGTTCGCAGGCCGAGCGAGCCCGGATCGTGGGCGAGTTGATGGGTGCGGCGACGGCGGACGAGCAGCGCTTCCTGCTGGGGCTGATCACCGGTGAGGTGCGGCAGGGCGCCCTGGACGCGGTGGCCGTCGAGGGGCTCGCGCAGGCGACCGGCGCGGACGCGGGAGACGTGCGCCGGGCGGTGATGCTCGCCGGGTCCCTCCAGACAGTGGCCGAGGCGCTGCTCGCGGACGGCCCGTCGGCCCTCGACCGCTTCCGGCTCACCGTAGGCCGCCCGGTGCTGCCCATGCTGGCGCACACCGCCTCCTCGGTCGCCGAGGCGGTCGGGAAACTGTGCGCCTGTGCGGTCGAGGAGAAGCTGGACGGCATCCGGGTCCAGGTCCACCGGGACGGCGACACGGTACGGATCTACACCCGCACGCTCGACGACATCACCGACCGCCTCCCCGAAGTGAGCTCAGCCGCTCTGGCATTGACGGGCGACCGGTTCATCCTGGACGGCGAGGTGATCTCCTTCGACGCCGACGGCCGCCCCCGCTCCTTCCAGGAGACGGCGGGCCGGGTCGGCTCCCGGACGGACGTGGCGAAGGTCGCGCGGGAGGTCCCGGTCTCCCCCGTCTTCTTCGACGCGCTCTCGGTCGGCGACCACGATCTCCTCGACCTCCCCTTCGCCGAACGGCACACGGAGCTGGCCCGTCTGGTCCCCGAGCCGATGCGGGTCCGCCGGACGCTGGTGTCCGGGCCCGAGGACACGGCGGCCGCCGAGGAGTTCCTCGCCGCCACCCTGGCACGCGGCCACGAGGGCGTGGTCGTCAAGGCCCTGGACGCCCCCTACAGCGCGGGCCGGCGCGGCGCCTCCTGGCTGAAGGTCAAGCCGGTGCACACCCTCGACCTGGTCGTCCTGGCCGCCGAGTGGGGGCACGGCCGCCGCACCGGCAAGCTCTCCAACCTCCACCTCGGCGCCCGCACCCCGGACGGCGGCTTCGCCATGCTCGGCAAGACCTTCAAGGGCATGACCGACGCGATGCTGGAGTGGCAGACCGCCCGGCTGAAGGAACTGGAGGTCTCGGACAACGGCTGGGTGGTGACCGTACGCCCCGAACTCGTCGTCGAGATCGCCTACGACGGCCTGCAGAGGTCCTCCCGCTACCCGGCCGGCGTCACCCTGCGCTTCGCCCGGGTCGTCCGCTATCGCGAGGACAAGCGGCCGGAGGAGGCCGATACGGTGGAGACCCTGCTGGCCGCCCACCCGGAGGTACGGCCTTGACGGAGCCGAGGCGAAGCGCCGGACTGCTCTTGTTCCGGCACACCGACGACGGCGTCGAGGTGTTGCTCGGCCATATGGGCGGCCCCTACTTCGCGAAGAAGGACGCGGGCGCGTGGACCGTCCCCAAGGGCGAGTACGAGCCCGGCGAACCCGCCTGGGAGGCGGCCCGCCGTGAGTTCCAGGAGGAGCTGGGCCTGCCGCCGCCGGACGGCGAGGCGATCGACCTCGGCGAGGTCCGGCAGACCAACGGCAAGATCGTGACGGCGTGGGCGATCGAGGCGGACCTGGACCCGGCCGCGATCGAACCCGGCACCTTCACGATGGAGTGGCCGCCGCGGTCGGGCCGGGTCCAGGAGTTCCCCGAGCTGGACCGCGTGGCCTGGCTCCGCCCCGACCGGGCCCGTGAGGTGATCGTCAAGGCGCAGGCAGCGTTTCTCGACCGGCTGGCTGAGCACACGGACTGAACAGATGCGTACGCGTTGCGGTTCACCGGACCGCGCGCGAAGGTCGAAGCAAGCCCGCTCCCAGGGAGGTCAGCCATGCCCATCGCGACGGTGAACCCGGCGACCGGTGAGACGCTCGAAACGTTCGACGCCATGGACGAGGACGAACTCGAACGCCGGCTCGAACTCGCGGAGGCGACGTTCCGCACGTACCGCACGACCAGCTTCGCCGAGCGCGCCCGGCTGCTGCACCGGGCCGCCGACCTGCTGGACGCGGACCGGGACGACATCGCACGCACGATGACCACCGAGATGGGCAAGCCGCTGGCGCAGGCCCGCGCGGAGGCCGCGAAGTGCGCGAAGGCGATGCGCTGGTACGCCGACCACGCGGAGGAGCTGCTGGCCGACGAGGAGCCGGCGGAGACGGATGTGAAGGAGTCGGGCGCGTCCCGGGTGCGGGTGCGCTACCGCCCGCTCGGGCCGGTGCTGGCCGTGATGCCGTGGAACTTCCCGCTCTGGCAGGTGGTCCGGTTCGCCGCGCCGGCGCTGATGGCCGGCAATGTGGGCCTGCTCAAGCACGCGTCGAACGTCCCGCAGACCGCCCTGTATCTGGAGGACCTCTTCCACCGGGCGGGTTTCCCGGAGGGCTGCTTCCAGACCCTGCTGATCGGTTCCGGAGCGGTCGACGACATCCTGCGCGACGAGCGGGTACGGGCGGCCACGCTCACCGGCAGCGAACCCGCGGGCCGCGCGGTCGCCGCCACCGCCGGCGAGATGATCAAGAAGACGGTGCTGGAACTGGGCGGCAGCGACCCCTACGTGGTGATGCCGTCGGCGGACATCGACCGCGCCGCGAAGATCGCGGTGACCGCGCGGGTGCAGAACAACGGGCAGTCGTGCATCGCCGCGAAGCGGTTCATCGTGCACACGGATGTCTATGACGCATTCGCCGAGCGGTTCGTGGCGGGCATGGAGGCGCTGCGGACGGGCGACCCGATGGACGAGGACACGGACGTCGGGCCGCTGTCGAGCGAACAGGGACGGGCCGACCTGGAGGAGCTCGTCGAGGACGCGAAGCGGTCGGGTGCGCGGGTGCTGTGCGGCGGGGAGCGGCCGGAGGGGCCCGGCTGGTACTACCCGCCGACCGTGCTCGCCGGGATCCACCGCGATATGCGCATCCACCGCGAGGAGGCGTTCGGGCCGGTGGCCACGCTCTACCGGGCCGGGGACCTGGACGAGGCGGTTCTCATCGCCAACGACTCGCCCTTCGGACTGAGTTCGAACGTGTGGACGCGGGACGAGGCCGAGGTGGACCGGTTCGTACGGGATCTGGAGGCCGGTGGCGTGTTCGTCAACGGCATGACCGCCTCCCACCCGGCGTTTCCGTTCGGGGGTGTGAAGCGGTCCGGATACGGGCGTGAGCTGTCCGGGCACGGAATCCGGGAGTTCTGCAACATCACCACCGTTTGGCAGGGTGCGTGACGGTTGCGCGGCTACGATCCGTGTGTGAACCGGGAAGTGACTCTGCCTCTGATCGTCGACGACCGCGGTACCTTGCAGGTGGCCGCGGCCGACGTGAGTAAGTTGTTGCGGACCGTGGGCGGGCGGTGGGTGCGGCTGGTGGAGGCCGGGGAGAGCGGGCTGGACGAGGACACGGTGGCCGCGCTGACCATCGAGCTGGCGAAGCTCGCCGATCGGATCGACGTGGCTTGTATCGCCCACAGCAGTGGGCCGGGCCCCGTTACGTAAGTCCCGGCAGCGACGTCCAGAACATCTCCTCGTATGTCTGGAGCAACCTGCCGTAGGTGTACACCCGCTTCTCGTCCAGGCGGCCCGAGTCGAGTCCCGCCTCCACCGCCGCCTCCGCCTGCCGGTCCAGGGCCGGGGCCGGTTCCGCGAAGAAGTCGAAGAAGGCGCAGGCCTCGTCCGTGAAGCCGTAGTGCGAGCGCAGGCCCTCGGCGATGCGGGCGCAATAGGTGCCCCAGGTCGCGAAGTTGGCCGTGACGGCCAGGACGGCGTCCGTCGGGGTCGCGTTCAGGGCGAGCCAGGAGATGTACGCCGGGTATGCCTGGCAGCCCGGTAGGGGCTCGTACGCTTGCAGGCGCCGATCATCCACTTGGCACGCCGCGGTGAACGCGCCCAGCCGCTCTGCCGCCAGTTCCTCGCCCTCGGCCAGCATGGTGAAGAACCCTGCGGCCGCAGGCTCCTCGGCGGCGCGCTGCGCCAGATGCAGGAACGCGCGGTGGTCGGCGGGAATCACGTGGTGCTGTTCCAGGGCAAGTGCGGCGAGTGTCTCCAGGCTCGCCCGGCCGCTGGCGACGAGGGGCACCAATGGATTGGCGTTCGAGTCCGGGGCAAGCTCTGACCTGGTCGTTTTCAGCATTTCCGTGGCCGTGCCGGGCATCGCGTCCTCCTCGTCGGGATTCCTCCGTGCTGCTCCGACCCTGACACGGGGTCACCGGTTCGGAGTAGTCCGGCGAGAGATCGTCGCCCTCACGGGTGATCGTGAAGGGACCACCTCCTGAGGTGAACCACCTTCTGACCGGCCGGGCCAAAACCCGCCGGAAGGCTGAAAGCAGGCACGGTTCATGGCGACTTTGTGCAAACCCTCAGTGTCGGTCCCGGAGTACGTGATCACGATGGAGGAGACGCTCGAACTGGCGCGCTCCCACCACGAGAACCACCCGCAGCTGCCTTTGGCGCTGAGACTGATCGAGAACACGGGAGTTCGCACCCGGCACATCGTGCAGCCGATCGAGGAAACCCTCAAGCACCCCGGCTTCGAGGAGCGCAACAAGCTCTACGAGGTCGAGGCCAAGGCCCGGGTCCCCGCAGTGATCCAGCGAGCGCTCGACGACGCCGAACTGCTCACCAGCGACATCGACGTGATCATCTACGTCTCGTGCACGGGCTTCATGATGCCCTCGCTCACGGCGTGGCTGATCAACGAGATGGACTTCGACTCCACCACCCGCCAGATCCCCATCGCGCAGCTCGGCTGCGCGGCCGGCGGAGCGGCGATCAACCGGGCGCACGACTTCTGCTCGGCCTACCCGGACGCCAACGCGCTCATCGTGGCCTGCGAGTTCTGCTCGCTGTGCTACCAGCCGACCGACCTCGGCGTCGGCTCGCTGCTCTCCAACGGCCTCTTCGGTGACGGCATAGCCGCCGCCGTGGTCCGCGGCAAGGGCGGCACCGGCGTCGAGCTCGAACGCAACGGTTCGTACCTGATCCCCAAGACCGAAGAGTGGATCATGTACGACGTCCGGGCCACCGGGTTCCACTTCCTGCTGGACAAGCGGGTCCCGGCCACCATGGAGCCGCTCGCGCCGGCTCTCCAGGACCTGGCAAGGCTGCACGGCTGGGACGCGTCCGACCTGGACTTCTACATAGTCCACGCGGGCGGGCCGCGGATCCTGGACGACCTGAGCAAGTTCCTCCGGGTCGATCCGCACGCGTTCCGGTTCAGCCGGTCCACGCTCACCGAGTACGGCAACATCGCCAGCGCCGTCGTCCTGGACGCACTGCGCCGGATGTTCGACGAGGGCGGTGCCGAGCACCAGGCGCGCGGCCTGCTGGCCGGCTTCGGTCCGGGCATCACCGCGGAAATGTCGCTGGGTCGCTGGCGGCGTTCGGACGAAGAGGCGGCATGACCGAAGAGACGCTCACCGAACCCCTGGACCCGGCCGCCGAGTCCGCCTGTCCGGTCCGGCACTGGCGGGTGCCGGACCTGGCGGGGGTGGACTTCGACCCCACTCTGGCCGAGCTGATGCGCGAGGGCCCGGTCACCCGGATCGAGCTCCCCAACGGCGAGGGCTGGGCCTGGCTGGTCACCCGGTACGACGACGTACGGATGGTGGCCAACGACCTCCGGTTCAGCCGTGAGGCGGTGATGGAGCAGCCGGTCACCCGGCTCGCCCCGCACTTCATCCCGGACCGTGGCGCGGTCGGTTTCCTGGACCCGCCCGACCACACGCGGCTGCGCCGCTCGGTGGCCTCCGCGCTCACCTCCAAGGGCGTGGAGCGGGTCCGGGAGAAGGCCCGCCGCATGCTGGACGAGCTCGTCGACGAGCTCGTCCAGGACGGTCCGCCCGCCGATCTCACGGCGACGGTCCTGAGCCCCTTCCCCATCGCGGTGATCTGCGAGGTGATGGGCGTCCCGGCCGCCGACCGGCACACCATGCACCTCTGGACCCAGCTGATCCTGTCCTCCAGCCACGGCAAGGAGGTCAGCGAGAAGGCCAAGCGCGAGATGGGCGCCTACTTCGCCGACCTCGTCGCCCTGCGCGACGGCAGTGCGGGCGAGGACGTGTCCTCCCTGCTGGGCGCGGCCGTGGGCCGCGGCGAGGTCACCCTGGAGGAGGCCGTCGGTCTCGCGGTCCTCCTCCAGATCGGCGGCGAGGCGGTCACCAACAACAGCGGGCAGATGTTCTACCTGCTGCTGACCCGCCCCGACCTCCTTGACCGGCTGCGCACCGAGCCGGAGATCCGCCCCCGGGCGATCGACGAGCTGCTGCGCTACATCCCGCACCGCAGCGCGGTGGGACTGTCCCGGGTCGCCACGGAGGACGTGGAGATCAAGGGCGTACGGATCCGCGCGGGCGACCCGGTCTATGTCTCGTACCTGGCCGCCAACCGCGACCCGGAGGTCTTCCCGGACCCGGAGACGATCGACTTCACCCGCAGTCCCAATCCGCATGTGTCCTTCGGGTTCGGCCCGCACTACTGCCCCGGCGGCCAGCTCGGCAGACTGGAGGAGGAGCTGTTGGTCGACGCCCTCCTCGACCGGCTGCCCGGGCTGCGGCTCGCCGTGCCCCCGGAGCAGGTCCCGTTCAGGAAGGGCGCGTTGATCCGGGGACCCGAGGCCCTTCCGGTGACCTGGTGAGGGCCCGGTGACGGCGATGGAGGGACTCCTCGTACCGCCGGGCCACGGGCGCGTGGTCCACACGCCGGCCCAGCGTGTCACGTTCAAGGTGACGGGCACGCACTCGCGGACGGCCTCCACCTTCGAGGTCGAGGTCCCGCCGGGTTTCGACGTGGGCGCCCATGTGCACACCCGCAGCGAGGAGTTGTTCTACGTACTCGAAGGCGAGCTGGACGTCCTCGCCTTCGAGCCCCGTATCCGCACTCCCGACAACTGGCAGAAGTGGGAGTCGAGTTCGGGCACGAGGGTGGTGCGGGCGACCCCGGGCACGGTGATCGTCGTACCACCGGGGTGCCCGCACGCCTTCGCCAACCCGACGGAGACACCGGCGCGGATGTTCTTCCAGGCGTCTCCCCCACCGGATCACGAGCGCTACTTCGAGGAGCTGCTGGAGATCCTGGGCGCGGACGGTCCCCCGGACCACGAGGCGATCGAGGAACTCCGCAGGCGTTACGACATCGAGCAACTGACGCCTCTGAAGCACCAGTGAGGAGACTTGCCCTTGGGAGCTACCGGATCGGCATCCCCGACAGTGTGCGAGCGATCACCAACCGCTGCACCTCGCTCGTACCCTCGAAGATCGTGTAGATCGCGGCGTCGCGGTGCATCCGCTCCACCGGGTACTCCCGTGTGTAGCCGTTGCCGCCCAGGATCTGGATCGCCTGGGCGGTGACCTTCTTCGCGGTCTCGCTGGCGAACAGCTTCGACATCGAGCCCTCGGCGGCGATGAACGGCTTACCGTTCACCGCCATCCAGGACGCACGCCACACCAGCAGCCGGGCCGCGTCGATGGACGTACGCATGTCCGCGAGCTGGAAGGCGACGCCCTGGTTGTCGATGATCGGCCGCCCGAACTGCTCACGGGTCTTGGCGTAGTCGAGGGCGACCTCGTAGGCGGCACGTGCCGTACCGACGGCCATCGCACCGACGGCGGGGCGCGAGGCCTCGAACGTCGCCATCGCCGCGTTCTTGACCCGCTCGCCGCCGGTCTTCGCCCGCTCACGGGCCCGCGCGAGGCGCTCGTCCAGCTTCTCCTTGCCACCGAGCAGGCAGGAGCCCGGCACCCGGACGCCGTCCAGGATGACCTCGGCGGTGTGCGAGGCACGGATCCCGTGCTTCTTGAACTTCTGGCCCTGGGCGAGTCCGGGTGTGCCCGCCGGGACGATGAAGGACGCGTGGCCCTTGGAGCCGAGCTCCGGGTCGACGACCGCGACGACGACGTGGACGTTGGCGATACCGCCGTTGGTCGCCCAGGTCTTGGTGCCGTTGATCACCCACTCGTCCTTGGCCTCGTCGTAGACGGCCCGGGTGCGCATGGAGGCCACGTCGGAGCCGGCGTCGGGCTCGGAGGAGCAGAACGCGGCGACCTTGACGTCGTTGGTGTCGCCGTACATCTGGGGGATCCAGGTGCCGATCTGCTCCTCGGTGCCGTTGGCGAGGACGCCGACGGCGGCGAGACCCGTGCCCACAATGGAGAGGGCGATGCCCGCGTCGCCCCAGAACAGCTCCTCCATGGCCATCGGGATGCCGAGGCCGGTGGGGTCGAAGTACTGCTGGGCGTAGAAGTCGAGGGAGTAGATGCCGACCTTCGCGGCCTCCTGGATGACCGGCCAGGGAGTCTCCTCACGCTCGTCCCATTCGGCGGCCGCGGGCCGGATGACCTCGGCGGCGAAGCCGTGCAGCCAGTCCCGGACCTCCTTCTGTTCGTCGTTGAGCTCCATGGTGAACTCGGCCATGACCCCTCCAGCGGCGGCGCATAATGTGTTACTAGCGGTAACAACAGTCTGTTACTCGTCAGTAGGAAAGTCAACTCCCAAGGTCACCTCGGCAGCCAGTTCGATGGCGGACTGCTGTCAGGTGTTAGTTTTCGCAGGCGTCACCGAAACAGCACGGGGTGGGGAGAGCACATGGACACCACACAGCGGACCGAACAGCAGCGGTCCGCCGACCGCCGACGGCGAGAGCTGTTGGAGGCCGCCGACCGCGTGGTGCTGCGCGACGGCCCCCAGGCCTCGATGAACGCGATCGCGGCCGAGGCCGGCATCACCAAACCGATCCTCTATCGCCACTTCGGCGACAAGGGCGGGCTTTACGCGGCCCTTGCCAAGCGGCACACGGACGCGTTGCTGAACTCGCTGCGGGAGGCTCTCGACGCGCCGGCGGACCGACGTGAGCGGGTCGAGGCCACGTTGGACACCTACCTCGCGGCGATCGAGGCGCGGCCTCAGGTGTACCGGTTCCTGATGCATCCTGCCGAGGGCAGCACGGGGGCCGATCAAGGATTTGATGTCGGGAAGCACAGCGCTCCGCTGCTGCGCCGGATGGGCGAGGAGTTGGCTCAGGTCATCGAGGACCGTCTGGACCTCGGGCCCGGGAGTCAGCAGCTGGCTCGGGTGTGGGGGCATGGGATCGTCGGGATGATGCATGCGGCCGGGGACTGGTGGCTGGGAGAGCGGCCCTGTTCTCGTGCAGAGTTGGTGAAGAGTTTGGCGGACTTGCTGTGGGGGCGGTTGGCGGCTGCGGGGGACAAGATCGGCGGTCCGGGGTTCTGAAGGCCTGAAGGCGGTGGATGTCCTCACCGGTGCCAGGAAGCCTTGGCCACCTGTCGCATCAGCCTCCGCTTTCGCCAGCCCGTCACATGGTCGGCGTACATCCTGCCCTCCAAGTGGTCCGTCTCGTGCTGCAGGCATCTCGCGAAGAAGCCCGTGCCGTGGATCGTGATCGGTTCTCCCGTTGCCGTGACGCCCTCCACCACCGCCTGGTCGTACCGTTCCGTCCCCGCCTCCAGGCCCGGCAGGGACAGGCAGCCCTCCGGGCCGCGGACCGTCACGCCGTCCGTCTCCACCAGACGGGGGTTCACCACATGGCCCAGGTGCCGTACGTCCTCGTCGTCGGGGCAGTCGAAGACGAAAACCCGCAGCGGCTCACCCACCTGGTTCGCCGCCAGGCCGACACCCTCCGACGCGTACATCGTCGCGAACAAGTCCTCCACCAGACGGGAGAGTTCGGGGCCGAAGTCGGTGACCTCCGCGCAGCGGGCGTGCAGGACGGGGTCGCCGAGCAGGGTGAGGGGCCGGACCCGCCCGTGGGCGCCCGGAATGGAACCGTGTCGCATGGCCGCAAGGGTACGGTTCGAATCGGCCCCTGCCCGCCGCGCAGGCGAGGGCCGGAATTCGGGTGTGCCAATGGATCTCGATAGGCTGAGGTGCACACCACGCTGCCGAATGGCTGAGGCGCGGCGCGTACGCAAGGAGGATCGAGAACTGATGGCAGGCAACTCGGACCCGCTCACGCCGCGGGCCAAGCTCGCCGTGACCGCGGGCAAGGCGGTCGCGGCGGCGTCCCGTGCCGCGGGACGCGGCAGCGGATCCGTGATCGGTGGCCGGGTCGCACTCAAACTCGACCCCGACCTTCTCGCCCGGCTCGCCCAGAGCCTGGACGTCACGCTCGTCTCGGCGACCAACGGCAAGACGACCACGACCCGGCTCATCGCCGAGGCGCTGAAGGCCGCGGGGCCGGTCGTCTCCAACGCGCTCGGCGCCAACATGCCCGCCGGTATCACCTCGGCGCTGGCCGGCGGCTCCGACGCCAAGTTCGGTGTCATCGAGGTCGACGAGAAGTACCTCGCCGGCGTGGCCCGGGACACCGACCCCAAGTGCATCGCGCTGCTCAACCTCTCCCGCGACCAGCTCGACCGTGCCGCCGAGACCCGGATGCTCGCCGAGAACTGGCGGGAGGGCCTGGCCGGGTCGAAGGCCGTCATCGTGGCGAACTGCGACGACCCGCTGGTGGTGTGGGCCGCGTCCTCCTCCCCCAATGTGATCTGGGTCGCCGCCGGGCAGATGTGGAAGGACGACGCCTGGTCCTGCCCGTCCTGCGGTGGCGTGATGCAGCGCCCTGGCGACGACTGGTTCTGCGGTGAGTGCGGGTTCCGGCGGCCGACACCGAGCTGGGTGCTGTCCGGGGACCATGTGCTCGACCCGCACGGATCCGCCTGGCCGATCCATCTCCAGCTGCCCGGGCGCGCCAACAAGGCCAACGCGGCCTCCTCGGCCGCCGTCGCCGCCGTCTTCGGAGTGCCGCCGCAGGTCGCCCTGGAACGGATGTACCAGGTGCAGGCCGTCGCGGGACGGTACGACGTCGTGCAGTTCCAGGGGCGTGACCTGCGTCTGCTCCTTGCGAAGAACCCGGCCGGCTGGCTGGAGACGTTCTCCCTGATCGACCCGCCGCCGACCCCGGTGATCCTCTCCGTGAACGCGCGCGGCGCGGACGGCACCGACACCTCCTGGCTGTGGGACGTGGACTACACCCGCCTCACCGGCCACCCGATCTTCGTGCTCGGCGACCGCAAGCTCGACCTCGCGGTGCGGCTGGAGGTCGCGGGCCAGCACTTCCAGGTCTGCGACTCCCTCGACCAGGCCGTGCAGATGTGCCCGCCGGGCCGGATCGAGGTCATCGCGAACTACACCGCGTTCCAGGACCTGCGCCGCCGCGTCGGCAACTGACTGACCACGAAGGACGATCACTCATGAGCGACAACCAACTGCGGCTGGTGTGGATCTACCCGGACCTGCTCAGCACCTACGGCGACCAGGGCAACGCGCTCGTCGTGGAGCGCCGGGCCCGGCAGCGCGGTCTCGACGTGGCCCGGCTCGACGTGCGCAGCGACCAGCCGATCCCGACCTCCGGCGACATCTACCTGATCGGCGGCGGCGAGGACCGTCCGCAGCGGCTGGCCGCCGAGCGGCTGCGCCGCGACGGCCACCTGTACCGGGCCGTGGAGAACGGCGCGATCGTGTTCTCGGTGTGCGCCGGCTACCAGATCCTCGGGCACGAGTTCATCAACGACCTGGGCCAGCGTGAGCCGGGCCTCGGCCTGCTCGACGTGACGACCGTGCGCGGCACCGGCGAGCGGTGCGTCGGTGACGTCCTCGCCGACATCGACCCGCGCCTCGGGCTGCCCCAGCTCACCGGGTTCGAGAACCACCAGGGCATCACCCAGCTCGGCCCCACCGCCCGCCCCCTCGCCCGCGTCCAGCTGGGCCGGGGCAACGGCACCGGCGACGGCACGGAGGGCGCGTACAACGACACCGTCTTCGGCACGTACATGCACGGGCCGGTCCTGGCCCGCAACCCGCTCATCGCCGACCTGCTGCTGAAGCTGGCGCTCGACGTGAACGCGCTGCCGCCGATCGACGACCGCTGGTACGAGGCCCTGCGCACCGAGCGGATCGCGTCCGCGCAGCAGCCCGCCTGACCGTACCGGAATGGTCGATTCCGGGCCCGCCTGACGGGGTGTCCGCTCACATGTGCGGGCGCGTCCAGCAGGCGGACGCACGGTACGGCGAGACCCCCTCGCGCGGGTAGGGTGACGGCGATGACAGCCGGACAGCGTGGTCCGGTCTTCGGCCCACGTGGAGAAGGTTGTTTCGGGCTATGCGCATTGGTGTCCTCACGTCCGGCGGCGACTGCCCCGGCCTGAACGCCGTCATCCGGTCCGTCGTCCACCGTGCCGTCGTCGACCACGGCGACGAGGTTGTCGGCTTCCGGGACGGCTGGAAGGGCCTCCTGGAATGCGACTATCTCAAGCTCGACCTCGACGCCGTGGCCGGCATCCTGGCCCGCGGCGGCACGATCCTCGGTTCCTCCCGGGTCCAGCCCTCGCATCTGCGGGACGGCGTGGAGCGGGCCAGGGGCCATGTCGCCGAACTCGGACTCGACGCGATCATCCCGATCGGCGGTGAGGGCACGCTGAAGGCGGCCCGGCTGATGTCCGACGCCGGTCTGCCGATCGTCGGCGTGCCGAAGACCATCGACAACGACATCGCTGTCACCGACGTGACCTTCGGCTTCGACACGGCCGTGGGTGTGGCGACCGAGGCCCTCGACCGGCTGAAGACCACCGCCGAGTCCCACCAGCGGGTCCTCGTCGTCGAGGTCATGGGCCGGCACACCGGCTGGATCGCCCTGCACTCCGGAATGGCGGCCGGCGCCCACGCCATCGTCGTGCCGGAACGCCCCTTCGACATCGAGGAGTTGGCCCGCCGGGTCGGCGAGCGTTTCGAGGCCGGGAAGCGGTTCGCGATCGTCGTCGCGGCGGAGGGGGCCAAGCCGAAGGCGGGGACGATGGCCTTCGACGAGGGCGGCAAGGACATCTACGGCCACGAGCGGTTCGCCGGGATCGCCCGGCAGCTCTCCGTCGAGCTGGAGCAGCGGCTCGGCAAGGAGGCGCGGCCGGTCATCCTCGGGCATGTCCAGCGGGGTGGGACGCCGACGGCGTACGACCGGGTGCTGGCGACGCGGTTCGGATGGCATGCGGTGGAGGCCGTGCACCGGGGGAACTTCGGTCATATGACGGCGCTCCGGGGGACGGACATCGTGATGGTGCCGCTCGCGGAAGCGGTGGAGACGTTGAAGACGGTTCCCGCGGAGCGGTACGAGGAAGCGGAGACCGTGCTCTAGGGACCCGGTCACAGAGATGACCCCGGCCGGTTCTAGTCTTGTGGGCGGCAGAAACGCACAACCCCCCACGAATCAGGAGCCGCCGGATGGATCACAGCGGGCACGGCATGACCATGGACTTGCCGCCGTTCACGCTGGGGCGGGGGCTGGCGTGGTCGACGGATCCCTTCTTTCTCCTGGCCTGTGTCGCGGGGCTCGCGCTGTACGGGTGGGGTGTGGTGCGGCTGCGGCGGCGCGGGGACGCGTGGCCCGTGGGGCGTACCGTCTCGTACGTCGTCGGTGTGCTCACCATCATGCTGGTGATGTGTACCAGGCTGAACGACTACGGGATGGTCATGTTCAGCGTGCACATGGTGCAGCACATGATCATCAGCATGTTGTCGCCGATCCTGATCCTGCTCGGTGCCCCGGTGACGCTCGCGCTGCGCGCGCTGCCCGTCGCCGGGAAGGGACGCAAGGGGCCGCGTGAGCTGCTGCTGGCCCTGCTGCACAGCCGGTACATGCGGATCATCACCCATCCCGCCTTCACGATCCCGCTGTTCATCGCGAGCCTCTACGCGCTCTACTTCACCCCGCTGTTCGACTTCCTGATGGGATCGAAGGCCGGGCACATCGCGATGATGGTGCACTTCCTCGCCGTCGGTGTCGTCTTCTTCTGGCCGATCATCGGCATCGACCCGGGACCGCACCGGCCGGGGTATCTCATGCGGATGCTGGAACTGTTCGCGGGCATGCCGTTCCACGCGTTCTTCGGTATCGCGTTGATGATGGCGTCGGAGCCGATGGTCGAGACGTTCAAGAACCCGCCCGCCTCGCTCGGCATCGACGCGCTCTCCGACCAGAACGCGGCCGGCGGTATCGCCTGGGCGTTCAGTGAAGTCCCCTCCGTGCTGGTCCTGATCGCCCTGCTGTTCCAGTGGTACAGCTCCGAGAAGCGGCAGGCCCGGCGCACGGACCGTGCCGCGGACCGGGACGGTGACAAGGAACTTGCGGCGTACAACGCCTATCTGGCCTCACTGAACGCACGCAGGGGCTGAAAGGCTCAGCGGATGCGGGCTGAGCTCCGCCCCCATCCGTCGGCAAGGCGGTCGCCACCGGGGTACAAGGGGCACGGCCGGGACGCCCAGGTCCGTTCGCTGCCGGTACGCGGCAGTCTGCGGAAAGGGGACACGCCCGGGCGTACGGAAATCCGCTGCGACCCTTCGCAGGGGACAGGCGGAGGCGTGCTCTGGGATGAGGGCGAGGACCCGGGACGGCCGCCCGGCCACCGTCGACGGCCACTCCCCCGCGTCCCGCGGGCCACTCTCGCCGTCGCCCTGGGCCTGGTGCTCGCCGTGGGCGGGGGCTGGTGGGGTACGGCAGCTCGGTGGGCCTCTCGCGCCCGCTCAAGGGTGACTGTGTCCTAGCCGACTGGCCCGGCCGGGCGCGCTCCCCGGGGACCCTCGGGCTCAGCCTCGATCCGGCCTGCGCGGAGCTGCCGGGAAAGCTCGCGGATGTGCGGTCCGTGGCCGTCGTACCGACCGGGAAGCAGGGACGGACGGAGTCGGACCGCCCCGGCGGCGCGGAGACGCGATCCTTCCGGGTATCAGGCGGCCTCCTGGGGCAGCGAGGGGATGTGGAAGACCGGCGCTCATTTCGTCGTGTGCACCGTGCGGAGGCAGAACGGGGGCACCATGGAGGGAGTCGGACCATGAGGAGGGTGTCGCGATGCCCGGTTCTACGAACGGTTCCACCAAGGCGATGGGGGTCCTCACCGTAGGCGGACTGGTGGTGGTGACGGCCTACACGGTGGCGCTCGGCAGCAACGGCTGGCTCTGGTTCGGCTGGGTGGTGCTGGGGCTGCTGACCCTCGCGATGGTGGTCACCCAGAGCGGCTGAGGGGCCGGGGTGCTCACTCGGGTGTGAGGCGCGCCGTCTGGTGGACCCCGGGCTGGTATTTGGGCAGCCGGGCGGTGATCTTCATGCCCGCTCCCGGGGCGGTCTCGATGACGAGGCCGTGGTCGTCGCCGTAGACCTGGCGGAGCCGGTCGTCGACGTTGGACAGGCCGATACCGCCGGAGGGGCTGATCTCACCGGCGAGGATACGGCGCAGCAGCCCGGGGTCCATGCCGGCGCCGTCGTCTTCGATGACGACCAGGGCCTCGGCGCCCTCGTCCTGGGCGGTGATCTGGATGCGACAGGTCCCGGTCTTGCCCTCCAGGCCGTGTTTGACGGCGTTCTCGACCAGGGGCTGGAGACAGAGGAAGGGGAGGGTGACGGGGAGTACCTCGGGGGCGATCTGGAGGGTGACCGTGAGCCGGTCGCCGAAGCGGGCCCGGACGAGTGCCAGGTAGTGGTCGATGGCGTGGAGTTCGTCGGCGAGGGTGGTGAAGTCGCCGTGCCTACGGAACGAGTAGCGGGTGAAGTCGGCGAACTCCAGGAGTAGTTCGCGGGCCCGCTCGGGGTCGGTGCGCACGAACGAGGCGATCACCGCGAGCGAGTTGAAGATGAAGTGCGGGGAGATCTGGGCGCGCAGGGCGCGGATCTCGGCCTCGATGAGCCGGGTGCGTGAGCGGTCCAGGTCGGCCAGTTCCAGCTGCACGCTCACCCAGCGGGCGACCTCGCCGGCCGCGCGGACCAGCACGGCGGACTCGCGCGGGGCGCAGGCGACCAGGGTGCCGTGGACGCGGTCGTCGACGGTGAGCGGGGCGATCATCGCCCAGCGGACCGGGCAGTCGGGGAGTTCGCAGTGCAGCCGGAAGGCCTCGCCGCGGCCGGACTCCAGCGGTCCGGCGAGCCTTTCCATGATCTCGGTGCGGTGGTGGTCGCCGACGCCGTCCCAGACCAGGAGGTTCTCGTGGTCGGTGAGGCAGAGGGCGTCGGTGCCGAGCAGGGTGCGCAGCCGGCGGGCCGAGCGGCGGGCGGTCTCCTCGGTCAGGCCCGCGCGCAGCGGGGGTGCGGCGAGGGACGCGGTGTGCAGGGTCTCGAAGGTGGCGTGCTCGACGGGGGTGCCGAGACCGCCGAGGCTCTCGGGGCGTGCGGTGCGGCGGCCGAGCCAGAAGCCTGCGGCCAGCAGCGGGAGTACGGCGACCAGGAGGCCGGCCAGGAAGCCGGTCACGCCTTCACCTCCGCGCGCAGTTCCTCGGGGAGGTGGAAGCGGGCGAGGATCGCGGCCGTTCCCGGCGGGACCCGGCCCGGCGTCGCCAGGGACACCAGGATCATGGTGAGGAAGCCCAGCGGCACCGACCAGAGGGCGGGCCAGGCGAGCAGGGCGTGCAGGTTCCCGGTGCCCGGGAAGTCGGCCATCGTCGCGGCCACCGCGCAGAACGCCGAGCCGCCGCCGACCAGCATCCCGGCGGCCGCGCCGGGAGGGGTCAGCCGCCGCCACCAGATGCCGAGGACCAGCAACGGGCAGAAGGAGGAGGCGGACACCGCGAAGGCGAGCCCCACGGCGTCCGCGGCCGGCAGCCCGCCGACCAGCACGCCGGCGGCGAGCGGTACGGCCATGGCCAGTACGGTCCCGAGTCTGAAGTGCCGTACACCGCGCGCCGGGAGGACGTCCTGGGTGAGGACTCCGGCGACCGCCATGGTCAGTCCGGAGGCGGTGGAGAGGAACGCGGCGAAGGCGCCGCCCGCCACCAGGGCGCCGAGCAGATCGCCACCGAGGCCGCCGACGACCCGGTCGGGCAGCAGCAGGACGGCCGCGTCAGCGTTGCCGGTGAGGGTGAGTTCGGGGATGTAGAGCCGGCCGAGGGCGCCGTACACGGGCGGCAGCAGGTAGAAGAGGCCGATCAGGGCGAGGACGGCGACCGTGGTGCGGCGGGCGGCGACACCGTGCGGGCTGGTGTAGAAGCGGACGACGACGTGCGGCAGACCCATGGTGCCGAGGAAGGTGGCGAGGATCAGCCCGTACGTGGCGTACAGCGGGCGTTCCTCCCGGCCCTGGGCGAGCGAGGTGGACATACCGCCGTTGGTGCCCCGGTCGGTGGCGGGTACGCGGGTGCCCTTGGCGAAGGTCAGCCGGGTGCCGGCGGCGATGCGGTGGGTGCCCTCGGGGAGGGTGACCCTGGTGTCCTGGTGCGGGCGGCCGTCCACCGTGCCGGTGACGGTGACCGTGAGGGGGTGGTCGAGCTTCAGGTCGAGGGTGTCCTGGACGCTGACGGTGCGCTGGTCGCGGAAGGTGGCCGGCTCGTCGAAGGCGTGGGTGGGGGCTCCTGCGCCCTGCCAGGCGAGGACGAGGAAGAAGGCGGGGACGAACAGGGCGGTGAGTTTCAGCCAGTACTGGAAGGCCTGGACGAAGGTGATGCTGCGCATGCCGCCGGCGGCGACGGTGGCCACCACGACCACGGCCACGATCAGCCCGCCCAGCGCGTCCGGGGCGCCGGTGAGCACCGTCAACGTCAGTCCGGCGCCCTGGAGTTGGGGCAGCAGATAGAGCCAGCCGACGCCGACGACGAACGCCCCGGCCAGCCGTCGTACCGTCTGCGAGGCGAGCCGGGCCTCGGCGAAGTCGGGGAGGGTGTAGGCGCCGGAGCGGCGCAGCGGGGCGGCGACGAACAGGAGGAGGACCAGATAGCCGGCGGTGTAGCCGACCGGGTACCAGAGCATGTCCGGGCCCTGCACCAGGACCAGTCCCGCGATGCCCAGGAAGGAGGCGGCGGAGAGGTACTCGCCGCTGATCGCGGCCGCGTTGAGCCGCGGGCCGACGGTGCGGGAGGCGACGTAGAAGTCGGACGTGGTCCGGGAGATGCGCAGGCCGAAGGCGCCGACCAGGACGGTCGCGACGACCACGAGGGCGACGGCCGGGACGGCGTAACCGGAGTTCATCGGGCCTCGTCGCGACGGGGGTTCATCGGTCCTCGACGAGGCGGACGAAGTCCTCCTCGTTGCGTTCGGCGCGGCGCACGTACCAGCGGGCCAGCAGGATCAGCGGGGCGTACAGGCAGAAGCCGAGCACCAGCCACTCCAGGCGGCGGGCCTCGGGAGCGGCCGCGAACACCAGGGGAAGCGGGCCGACGAGCAGAACGAGGACCGCGAACACGACCAAGGCGGCACGGAGTTGGGAGCGCATGAGGGAGCGGACGTAGGTGTGGCCGAGGGTGGTCTGTTCGTCGATCTCGGTGCGCGCGCGACAGTAGTCGGAGCCACGGCGGGCCCGGCGGCTGCGGCGGGGCGGCCCGGTGACGGTGACCCGGCGCTCGGTGGGGTCCGTGGGCACCGTCAGACCCTCCTCATCAGCAGGTCCCGCAGCTCCCGCGCATGGCGCCGGCTGACCTGGAGTTCCTCGCCGCCGACCAGGACGCTCACCGTGCCGGCGTCCAGGCGGAGTTCGCCGATGTGGCCGAGGGCGACGAGGTGACGGCGGTGGATGCGGACGAAGCCACGGGAGCGCCAGCGGTCCTCCAGGGTGGACAGGGGGATGCGCACGAGGTGGCTGCCGTGCTCGGTGTGCAGGCGGGCGTAGTCGCCCTGGGCATCGACATGGGTGATGTCGTCGACGGCCACGAACCGTGTGACACCGCCGAGTTCGACCGGTAGGTGGTCCGGGTCGGGTTCGTGCACGGGTATCCGGGGTGCGGCGCCGCGCAGTTCGGCGACCCGTCGTACCGCCTCCGCCAGCCGCTCCTTCCGTACCGGCTTCAGGACGTAGTCGACCGCCTTGAGATCGAAGGCCCGTACGGCGAAGTCCTCGTGGGCGGTGACGAACACGACCAGCGGGGGCATGGCGAAGCCGGTGAGCAGCCGGGCCATCTCCAGGCCGTCCAGACCGGGCATCTGGATGTCCAGGAAGACGACGTCGATGGCCTCGGGGCCGTGGGGTCCGGACTCCAGGGCGCGGGTGATGCGGCGCAGCGCCTCGGTGGCGTCCCCGGCGCCCTCGACGCTGCCGATGCGCGGATCGGCGTTCAGCAGATAGAGGAGCTCCTCCAGCGAGGGGCGTTCGTCGTCGACGGCGAGGGCGCGCAGCATGAACGGAGTGTAGGCGGCGGAACGGGGCGCTGGACATGTGCCGGACGTGGACGTTCGCGCCGGATGCAGTGGTGTACCTGAAGTGTCTTTCCCCGTGGATACAGTGCGGACATGAACAGCGGCACCGCCCCCTTCGACGACCTCGACCGGAAGATCACCACTGCTCTGATGGCGAACGCGCGGACCAGTTTCGCCGAGATCGGCACGGCCGTCGGGCTCTCCGCGACGGCCGTGAAACGGCGGGTCGACCGGCTGCGCGAGACCGGAGTGATCACCGGGTTCACGGCCACCGTGAAACCGTCGGCCCTCGGCTGGCGCACCGAGGCGTATGTCGAGGTGTACTGCGAGGGTGCGGCCCCGCCCAGGCGGCTCGCGGAGGTGGTCCGCAACCATCCGGAGATCACCGCCGCCATGACGGTGACCGGCGGCGCGGACGCCCTGCTGCATGTCCGCGCCCGGGACGTGGACCACTTCGAGGAGGTGCTGGAGCGGATTCGGGTGGAGCCGTTCATCCGGAAGACGATCAGTGTGATGGTGCTGTCGCATCTGCTCCCGGAGAGCCCCGAGGCGGGCGCGACACACGCGGCGCCGCAATAGGCGGGAGTAAACGCACCGATGCTGCGTTAGTGCGATCAGAGACGCAGCAATCCTGCGCAGACACGCAACATTAGTTTCTTGTCGCCCGCATCAAGGCTTTCTACCTTGGTGTCAACCCTCGTCGACACCGCAGGAAAGCGGAGGAACACCTCTGTGCCCGAAAGCCGTGTGCCGCGCGTCCGGCGCTTCCTCGTCTGCGAACCCAGACACTTCGCCGTGCAGTACGCGATCAATCCCTGGATGAACCCCGACACCAGGGTCGACGTCGACCTGGCCCATGAGCAGTGGACCGCGCTCATCAGCGCCTACCGTGCCCATGGCCACAGCGTCGACCGTCTGGACCCGGTCCCCGGCCTGCCCGACATGGTCTTCGCCGCGAACTCGGCGGTCGTCGTCGGCGGCCGTGTCTTCGGCTCCCTGTTCCACGCGCCCGAGCGGCGCCCCGAGTCCTCCCACTACGACCTCTGGTTCAAGACCGCCGGCTATGACGTGTACCGCCCCGGCTCGGTGGTCGAGGGCGAGGGCGACCTGGTCTGGACGGGGCGGTATCTGCTGGCCGGCACCGGCTTCCGCACCACCCGGGAGGCACACCGGGAGGCGCAGGAGTTCTTCGGCCACCCGGTGATCAGCCTGACCCTGGTGGACCCGTACTTCTACCACCTGGACACCGCGCTGTTCGTCCTCGACGACGAGAACATCGTGTACTACCCCGAGGCCTTCTCCAGCGGCAGCCGGGAGGTGCTGCGCCGGCTGTACCCGGACGCGGTGCTCGCCACCCGCGACGACGCCATGGCATGGGGGCTGAACTCCGTGTCCGACGGCCGCCGGGTCTTCATCGCGCCGCAGGCCGAGGCGCTCGCCGCCCGACTCGCCGACCAGGGCTACGAACCGGTCCCCGTCGACCTGTCGGAGTTCCACAAGGCCGGCGGCGGCATCAAGTGCTGCACCCAGGAAATCCGCTGAGGTCCGAGGAGAGTCATCGATGACCGCACCCGCGCACACCCGTACCTCCGCCGAGCTGATCGAGGCCGAGGAGCCGGTCCTCGCGCACAACTACCATCCGCTGCCCGTGGTCGTCGCGAGCGCCGAGGGGGCCTGGGTGGAGGACGTCGAGGGGCGTCGCTACCTCGACATGCTGGCCGGCTACTCGGCCCTCAACTTCGGCCACCGCCACCCGGCCCTCATCGAGGCCGCGCACCGCCAGCTGGACCGGCTGACCCTCACCTCCCGCGCCTTCCACAACGACCGGCTCGCCGAGTTCGCCGAACGCCTGGCGGAGCTCACCGGCCTGGACATGGTGCTGCCGATGAACACCGGCGCGGAGGCGGTGGAGAGCGGCATCAAGGTGGCCCGCAAGTGGGCCTACGACGTCAAGGGCGTCCCGGCCGACCGGGCGACGATCGTCGTGGCGGCGGACAACTTCCACGGCCGTACGACCACGATCGTCAGCTTCTCCACGGACGAGACCGCCCGCGCGGGCTTCGGCCCGTTCACGCCGGGGTTCCGGATCGTGCCGTACAACGACCTGGCCGCGCTGGAGGCGGCGGTCGACGAGACGACGGCGGCCGTGCTGATCGAGCCGATCCAGGGCGAAGCCGGGGTCATGATCCCCGACACCGGCTATCTGACCGGGGTCCGCGAACTGACCCGGCGGGCGGGCTGCCTCTTCGTGGCCGACGAGATCCAGTCCGGCCTCGGCCGCACGGGCCGTACCCTCGCCGTCGACCACGAGGACGTCGTCCCGGACGTCCTGCTGCTCGGCAAGGCGCTGGGCGGCGGGATCGTGCCGGTGTCGGCGGTGGTGGCCCGGCGCGAGGTGCTGGGGGTGCTGCGGCCGGGCGAGCACGGCTCGACGTTCGGCGGCAACCCGCTCGCCGCCGCGGTTGGCACGGCCGTGGTCGAGCTGCTGGAGGACGGCGAATTCCAGCGCCGGGCGGCCGAGTTGGGCGTGGTCCTGCGGGACGGGCTGGCGGAGCTGGTCGGCAAGGGCGTGGTCGGATTCCGCTCGCGCGGGCTGTGGGCGGGCGTCGACGTGGACCCGGCGATCGGCACCGGACGCGAGATCAGCGAACGCCTGATGCGCGAGGGCGTCCTGGTCAAGGACACGCACGGCTCGACGATCCGGCTGGCCCCGCCGCTGACCGTCACGGCGGACGAACTGCGGTCGGCACTGGGGGCGTTGGAGAAGGTGCTGGCGGTCTAAGCGAGGGGGCGGCCGCGTCGGTGGGGGCGGCCGCCCCGCCCCTGATCAGCTCTTGCCGAGCAGCTTGTTCATCTCCTTGATCTCGGCGTTCTGGGCGGTGACGATGTCGCCGGCCATGCCCGTGGCCGGGGCGTACTCGCCCTTGGACCGCTCGGTGGTGGCCATCTCGACGGCGCCCTGGTGGTGTTCGACCATCATGGTCAGGAACATCGTGTCGAAGTCCTTCCCCTGGGCCTTCTTCAGCGCGGACATGTCCTTGTCGTCCATCATCCCGGTCATGCCAGTCTCGCCGGCGTGGCCGCTGTGGTCCATGCCCGCCATGGGCACGTCCTCACCCCACGCCTTGAGCCAGCCGGACATGGTCTTGATCTCCGGGTCCTGGGCCTTCTCGATCCGGGCGGCGAGCGCCTCGACCCGGGCCGAGGCGGCCCGGCCGGCGGCGAGCTCCGCCATCTCCAGGGCCTGCTGGTGGTGGGGGATCATGCGCTGCGCGAAGGTCACGTCCTGCGCGTTGTGCGCGCCGGGGGTGGTGGCCGACGCGGACGCGGTGGCGTGCGCGCCGCTGTGCGGGGTGGCGTGGGCGGTGTCGTCGCCGCTGCCGCACGCGGTGAGAGCCAGGGCGGCAGTCGCGGTCAGGGCGACGAGGACGGCACGGGTACGTGTGATGATCATGCTGGATCTCCTGCGGTCGGTGTGAGGGGGCGCGCGGGAGCACGACCGCGGCGCGGTAGCGCACGGCCGGCTCGGGGTTCCTCTAGATCCGCAGGAGTTGGAGTTCGGCCAGATCGGGGGGTGCGCGGGCGCCGTCCGGTGCCGTGGCCGGGCGGGAGCCGGCCGGGTGGGCGGCCGCCGGTACGGGTACCGGGTCAGGGACCAGTGCCGGCAGCGCAGGTCCGCCGCTCACGGCGCCCGAGGCGCAGGTCGCGTCGGCGTGGTGGACGTGGTTGCCGCCGCAGTGGCCGTCGTCGCCGGAGCAGCCGTCGTACGCGGTGACCATCACGGTCATGGGGGAGAGCGAGACGCGCCCATGACCGCCATGCCCGGCGTGGCCCATGACGCCGCCGGGTGCCAGCGCGTGCATGCCGAGCAGTCCGGCCAGCAACCCGAGCACGAGCAGGGCTCGCCACCGCCGGTGCGGCGGTGGCGGGGTGGGCTGCTCGGTGGGGCGCATAGGGGGCCATCCTATGCACGGCCTGAGAGCGAACCGGGGGAAGGTGGCCTCCAGGAAACACGACACGGGAGGCCACCTCGTCACCAGGGCCTCGACCCAAGTGCGGTTTTGGATCGAGCGACCGCCACCGCTACGGGGCCGGGGTCTCCCCGAAGCGGGCGTCGGGCACGGGGGCGCTCAGGGTGCCGCCGCTGAAGGACCAGGATCCGCTTCCGGCGGGACCGTTGCTCGTGCCGGGGAACACCCAGGCGGCGCCGTCGTTGGTGTCCTCGCCGGCGCCGAGGCGATGAGCTCGGCCTTGCCGTCCTTGTTGGCGTCGATGAGCCGGAGGACGCCGCCGATCCGGTCGCCGTTCTCGTTGTCCCCGGGAACGGAGTGCGTGCTCTGGCTGTAGCTGGCGATGCCTCGCGGGGTGAGTCCGTGGGTGGTACCGCGCACCACCCACGCCGTACCCGCGTCGGTGAGGAAGCGACCGGAGCCGGACGGCACGTGACCCATCAGGCGCCCGGAAGCGTATGAAACCAAGGGAAGAGGGTCCGCCGACCCACGCTCGTGGCATGATCCACCGGACCGGCCACGGGCCGCGACGGACCCTCAACCCGCGAGGTCGGCGCGCCTTGCCGAGCCGGCTGGGTCAGACGGGGCGGATGTTCTCCGCCTGAGGACCCTTCTGCCCTTGGGTGACGTCGAACTCGACCTTCTGGCCCTCCTGCAGCTCGCGGTAGCCCTGGCTGGCGATGTTCGAGTAGTGGGCGAACACGTCAGGACCGCCGCCCTCCTGCTCGATGAAGCCGAAGCCCTTCTCGCTGTTGAACCACTTGACCGTGCCCCTGGCCATGACTCTCTCCTTCGAGCGAACCGGGACCGCGTCCTCGGTACCCGGCAGTAGCCGCCTTGGCCCGGAGAGACGCTGAACAGCAAGAACGCCCGTGTATGCGATCACGGGCGAACGACCTTCGGAACCACGACTGCTCAACTTCCACGCTACACCCGCGTGATGGCTGCCGCCACGGGAACATGCCGGCCTCGGTGATGGCCTTCCGCCTCGCCGACAACCCGCTCCACACCGTGCGCGAACAACTGCTTGGAGCTACCTCGGGAGGTGCTCGGGTGTGCGGGCATCGCCCGCAAAGGCGCCACCGGAAGTTCGCGGCGTTGCGTACGGATCGCCGTCGGGACGTACTGGGCTCGTCCAGCGCGGGAGCGCCAGGGCCGGCGCGCCGTCCGCGAGAACCTGTTTCCGCGATCCTCCTTCCTTTCCCGCGTCAAGGCGGCGTCGCGTAGAGCGTCCGGTCATGTGCCGGTCGTGGCGGGCGCCGGCACATCCGCGCCCCTGCAACCCGTGGCCGAGGAGAATTCGTGAATCCCCTGTCCGGACGCGGGGTACCCGCATGGCTCGCGGCGCGGCATGCGGCGCCGACGTACAGACCGAGCAAGCGCCATCTCACCGCCCTGGAGGAACCATGGCGGATATCGCCCCACCTGACCTGCAGAAAGCCCTGTCCGGTGCGGAGTACCCGGCCGACTCCGAGCAGCTTCGGCAGGTCGCCGAGAAGAATCACGCGCCCAAAGAGGTAACCGAGCGCATCTCTCACCTCGGGAAGAAGAAGTTCCAAAACCCGGCCGAGGTGAGCAAGGCCGTCTTCCGGAACGAGTGACCGGCCATCGCTGGGCAACGGCCGGAGCAGCCCGCCCCGGCCGTTGCCTGCGTGTCCCTGTTGTCGAGCTGTTCTGCCTGGTCGCGACCTGAGTCCCGAAGGCCTTGCCCTCCGCGGGGAATGCACGCGTACGAAGGTCAGGCCTGATGAGTCACGACGTGATGCCGCGGTGAAGGGCGTCGAGTGCTCGGTCGACCGGGCCGAGGATCGGTGCAGCCAGCTTGTTCGTCGCCTCGTTGTTCACCCACCGGTGCGGCCGCGTCGGGGCGTAGGCCTGGGCGAGCTTGACCTCGGCGCCCAGCAAGCGTAGCCGGGGCACGCTGACGGCCTTCCGCAACGCCTGGAACTCCTCACGCTCTTCACGTGCGGCGTGCTGGGAGACTGCGCGCCGCACCTCGTTCAGGCGCCGCAGATAACCAGTGCCGTTCGGCCCGGTGCGCCACAGTGCGATCAGCAGCTCCTTGGCTTGCTTCTCCTCGGCCAGGCGGCGGGCCGCCACCTCGGGGCCGTGCTGGAGCGCCCGGCGCGCGACGGGGTGCACATGCGCCTCTTCGGCAGCCTCGTGGACAGCGAGCAACCGCATCAACCGATCGAAGTTGCGTCGGCGCCAAGGGCCGGGAAGGGCTGCCCGCAGGAAGCCCCGCTTGATCTGCCGGTGCTGGCGGGTGAGCACATCGATGGCGTTTTCGCCGCCCAGCGCCCGCAGTGCCCGCAGTGACCAGGCAGGAGCGGTGGTCGCGGCCCTGGCCGTCGCCTTTCCGGCGAGCAGCTGCTTGGCCGTTTTCAGCGCGGCTTGTTTCGTCGGGATGCCCATCGTCCGTTCCTCCTCACTGTCGTCTCAACGGTCGGGTACCCCGCTTGCACCACTCAGGCGCGCAGCCCCGGCCACCCGTTTGTCCATGGCCGCAGCGGTCCGCCGCTGGTGAGGCCGTCGGTTGGTTCCCCGTCGAAGGCGCTGCAGGCTTCGTGGCCCACCGATTCCAGTCCCCTGCGGGCGCAGGGCGCAGGTTGCATGCCGGCTGCCGGCGCGGGTGCTTCCACGGCAGCGGAACCGCGCTCGTCGCGGACATCGCAGGCAGCCTCTACGGCTGTCTGGGCGTGGCCCAGACAGCGCAGTAGGCGCTCAACAAGATTCGGGCAGTGCCCCGGCACCGCGCGGCCGGACCCGTTCCGCTCACGGCTCACGGGGCTGGTCAGCGCGGTCCTGGCCGAGCAGAACGACGAATCGACCGAGCCCGCCGCTACGCGGGACTCGACCTGCTGGCCAAAGCCCGCCTCCAACCGATCGAGTCAGAAACCGACGCGACCGTCCTCCCGACCGAACTCACCGCATAGCCTCAAATACGAGATCGCCGAGTGGCCGTCGTTACACCACTACGTCAATGCGTAGCGACTCGTCCTCGTCTCGTTGCCGTCGAGGCACTGAGCTGAACGTCGAAAAGTACTCGGCCGCGTATGTCCCAGGTACATTGAAGCTCCCCCGTACGGTCCAACTCCCCATGTCCGGCAGAGGCGATGAGAGCCGCCGCCAAAGTTCCACCCATTGCGACCAGCCGATGACGTAAGGATACGGGAGCCACGTGCACCGAAGAAGGAACCGCTGCCGCTCAGGCACCGCGCTTGCGTTCACCGACGAGGGAAACAGATAGGCGCCCGGGGATATCGGCAAGATCACTGAGATCCTCGCTTACTTCGCCACGCGTCGCCGTCGGAGATACCGAGCGCCTCACAGGGCGACTCGGAATCCACGGACGCGTCGCCCCTACGAGCGCCGAAACCGGCGAGGTTGCAGTCTGTCGACCAGCGCTGCACCGACGCATAATCTGACCAATCGTCAGGCAGGTCGGCAGAGGGTCAGTATGAGGCCGACTGAACATGGCGGCAGATGGCCACAGGCACACATGAACGAACCGCCGGAAGCCGAGACGGACCTGGGACAACACCAGCTCTCAGGGGAGCTGGCAAAGTGAGGGGCGAGTCGTGTTCTACTACCTGCTCAAGTACGTACTACTGGGGCCGCTGCTACGACTGGTGTTCCGGCCCCGGATCGAAGGTCTCGACCATGTGCCCGCGTCGGGCCCGGCCATCGTCGCCGGCAACCATCTCTCCTTCGCCGACCACTTCCTGATGCCGGCCGTCCTCAAGCGGCGGATCACCTTCCTCGCCAAGGCCGAGTACTTCACGGGGCCCGGGGTTCGTGGCCGGCTGACCGCCTTCTTCTTCCGCAGCGCCGGGCAGATCCCGGTGGACCGCTCCGGCAAGGAGGCCGGCCAGGCCGCGATCCGGGAGGGGCTCGGAGTGCTGAGCAAGGGCGAGTTGCTCGGTATCTATCCGGAGGGCACGCGCTCGCACGACGGCCGGCTCTACAAGGGCAAGGTCGGCGTGGCCGTGATGGCGCTGCGGGCGGGTGTCCCGGTGATCCCCTGCGCGATGATCGGCACCTTCGAGGCACAGCCGCCCGGCAAGGTCATCCCGAACGTCCACCCCGTGGTGATCCGCTTCGGCAAGCCCCTCGAATTCTCCCGCTACGCCGGGATGGAGAACGAGAAGGCCGTCCTGCGCGCGATCACCGACGAGATCATGTACGCCGTCCTGACCCTCTCCGAGCAGGAGTACGTCGACGAGTACGCGGCCGTCGTCAAGGCGGCACAGACGGCGGCGAAGGGCGCGAAGGAGCGCAAGTTCCCGCGAACACCGCTCAGTTGACGCGAGTGAGGGGCGGCGGAGGTGTTCCCGCCGCCCCTCGGCGCCGTACCGGAAGGGTTACGGCTGCGGTGTCGCGTGCGGTGTGCAGGTGACGTCCGCGCCGTCCAGCTTCCCGGTGAGCAGGTAGGTGTCGACACGGCTGTTGATGCACGGGTTGACCAGGCCCGTCACACCGTGCGAGCCGGCGCCCTGCTCGGTGATGAGGCGGGAGCCCTTGAAACGCTTGTGCAGTTCGACGGCGCCCGGGTACGGGGTGGCGGCGTCACGGGTGGACTGCACGATCAGTACCGGCGGCAGTCCCTTGTGGGTGGTGACGTTCACCGGGGTCTGCTGCTTGACCGGCCAGGTGGCGCACGGCAGGTTCATCCACGCGTTGGCCCAGGTCATGAAGGGGTACTGCTTGTTGAGCTCGGTGTTGTCGCGGTCCCACTTCCGCCAGCTGGTGGGCCACTTGGCGTCGGTGCACTCGACGGCGGTGTAGACGGCGTTGCCGTTCTCCGAGGAGATGTTGCCCGCGGTGTCGGAGAGGTCCGGGGCGGCCGCGTCGACCAGGGCCTGGGTGTCACCGGCGAAGTACTTGCCGAACACCGTGGCCACCGGGACCCACGAGGAGTCGTAGTACGGGGCGCTCTGGAAGAAGGAGATCAGCTCGGCCGGTCCGACGACCCCGCCGATCGGGCTCTTCTTGGCGGTGGCGCGCAACTGGAGCCACTTGGCCTGCACGGCGTCACGCGTGGTCCCCAGGTGGAAGGCGGCGTCGTGCGCGGCGACCCAGTCCTCCCAGTCCTTCCAGCGGCCCTCGAAGGCGACGTCCTGGCCCAGGTTGGCCTGGTACCAGATGTTCTTCCGCGACGGGTTGACGACGCTGTCGACGATCATCCGGCGCACATGCCCCGGGAACAGCGTCCCGTACACGGCGCCGAGGTAGGTGCCGTAGGAGACGCCGAGGTAGTTGAGCTTCTTCTCGCCGAGCGCGGCCCGGATGACGTCCAAGTCACGGGCGGTGTTGGCGGTGGTCATCTGCTGGAGCATCGCCCGGCCGGTACGCTCGGCGCAGCCGTCCGCGTACTCCCTGGCGAGCTTGCGCTGGGCGGTCTTGTCGGCCTCGGTGTCGGGCACCGGGTCGGCCTTGGGCGCCTTCACGAACTCCTGCGGGTCGATGCAGGAGATGGGTGCCGAGTGGCCGACGCCACGCGGGTCGAAGCCCACGAAGTCGTACGCCTTCGAGGTGTTGACCCACAGCGGGTTCCTGGTGGTGACCCGGAGCGGGAAGCGCATCCCCGAACCACCCGGGCCGCCGGGGTTGTAGACCAGCGCGCCCTGACGCTCCGCCTTCGTCCCCGTGTTCCCTATTCGGTCGACGGCGAGCTTGATCTGCTTGCCGTAGGGCTTCGCGTAGTCGAGCGGCACGCTGACCCAGCCGCACTGGACGGGCTTCGTCAGGGCCCAGTCGGCCGGGCAGTCCGCCCAGTCGATCCCCGCCTTTGCGGCATGCTCGGCGGCGACGGCCGCGCCCCACTGCTCACGGTCCTGCCCGTGCCGGGCCTCGGCGCCGGACGCGGGGGCCGCGAGCGCACCGGTGATCAGGCTCGCGGTGACCAGCGCCCCGGCCGAACCGAGCGCCAGCACACGGCTCCTCGATCTGAAGTTGTCCCTCAAGTGGGCCCTCCCCCTTCTTGGTTACGAATAGTCAGGGGGGATCCTTCCGGCTGTGAGCCTCCTGAGAACAGGGTGTGGCAGCCGTCTTTACCAATCCGATAACCGGACGATCACGTCCCGCTGAGCGGATCAACCGCCGAGATGGTCCAACGCCTCGTCCAGCACCCGCCGGAGCAGCAGTGCATCGCCTGCCACCGCGCTCACCAGCACGGCGGGCCCGGCGAGCGGAGTGAGCGCGGCACACTCCCCCAGCATTCTCACCGCCGGTGGCTCCACCGCGAACTCCGGCCGTACGACGACGAGTTGTCCCACCGCGCGATGTCCCGCCAGCACGGCGGGCCCGTCCCAGCCACCGGGCGCCCCGGGCCCACAGGCCAACTCTTGGTCCAGGAGCGCCTTTCCGGCAACGCGCACGGTGAGCCGGCTGCTCAGCCGACCGGACTCCTCCCCCACCCGCCCGAGCACCTGCTCCTCCCTCAACACGAGCCGGCCGGCCGCCCCGACGTCGACGCGGGTGGAGACGTGCAGGTCACTGCCCTTGGCCGAGATCAACTGCTCGGGCAGCCAGCGCAGTTCACCACCGTCGGCGACATCGAGCCGAACCTCGTACCGGGCCTCGCCCTTCAGCTGTCCCGGCAGTGCGATGGTCGCCGCGGCCGATCCGACACACAGCCGCGCCCCGCCCTCCACCCGGGCCTCGATCCCGAACCGGTCCCCGCCGAGCGGCCCGCTCATCGCCCCGACGACCATCACCCGGGCCTCGTCCCCGCTCCCCCGGACACGCCGCAGCGCGAGCGGCCCCTCCCCCTCCAGCACGGGAAGGGATGTACCGCCCCGTCCATCCCCCCCGGCGACGATCCGCGCGTTCGCGCGCACCCCGGTGACGGTCATGCCGTCCACGCGGCGATCCGCTCCCTCACCCACCGGGCCACGTCCGCGACACCGGTATCGCCGCGCAACGACTGGAAGACCACGGGCAGTTCGGCCCGCTGCGCCTTCGCGTCGGCGGCCATCCGCGCCAGGTCCGACCCCACATGGGGAGCGAGGTCGGTCTTGTTGACGATGAGCAGATCGGCCGTGGTGACACCGGGGCCGCCCTTACGCGGAATGTCATCGCCTCCGGCCACGTCGATCACGAAGATCTGCGCGTCCACGAGCCCCTTCGAGAAGGTGGCCGTGAGATTGTCCCCGCCCGACTCGACGAGGATGAGGTCCAGTGGCCCGACCTCGTCCTCCAGATCCTCCACGGCTTCGAGGTTGGCCGAGATGTCGTCCCGGATCGCGGTGTGCGGGCAAGCTCCCGTCTCGACGGCGGTGATCCGCTCGGGCGGCAGCACGGCCTCCCGCAGGAGAAACTCGGCGTCCTCCCGTGTGTAGATGTCATTGGTGACGACAGCGAGGGACAGCTCGTCGCGCAGGGCCCGGCAGAGGGCGGCGACGGTGGCGGTCTTACCTGACCCGACGGGCCCGCCGAGCCCGATTCGGAGGGCGCGCCGGGACCCGTCGGGACGATGGGCGTCGGCGCTGACGGCGAGGGTCCCGTGGTGGTGGTCGTGGTCGAGATGCATATACGGCTCCTTCGTAGATCTTGCCCGTCCGGCGGCGTCCGAGGACGAGGCCGTTCAGGCCGAAGCGGGTTTGGGGGTTGCGGGGGCACTGCGCCCATCAGCGGCTCCGCCGCGGGAACTACGACGCGAACAACCGCACCGCCCATCCCGCATGCCACTCCGCCCCGATCTCCAGCAACGGCGCGGACCCGGCAGGCAGTGCATCGGCCCCATCCCCCGCGGCCGCAACCCGCGCCGCCTCCACCGCCCGGTCCACCACCCGATCCACCTCGGGCGCCAGCCGAGCCAGCACCCCCGTCGCCTCGAACGGGTCCAGACTCAGCAGCCGCACCACCGCCGTGGCCGGCCCGCTCACACACTCGTACGCCGCGCAGTACGCCGCGTCCTCGGCCGAGAGCCCCGCGGCCCGGGCCACCACCCCCAACACCACGGGCTGATGGGCCCCCTTGGGGAATTCGCCTGCCAGAACGTCGAGTTCGGAGCAGGGCCAGGTCACCCGCGCGGCACGCAGCAGCTGCCGCCCGAGCCTGCGAGCCGCGCCCCGAAGCGCGGGCGACGGCGTCCGTGCGTCCGCCGCCGCGTCCAACTCCCGTACCTCCACACCGAGTGCCGCGGCCGCGGCGAGAGCACCCGCCATCAGCCCTGCCGTGTGCAGCCGCCCACGGCAGAACTCCTCCAGGCTCGCCGCCCCGGTGATCCGCCCGGCCTTGACGGCCGCCTCCGCCCCGCCGGAGTGCGCATGCCCTCCGGCGGGAAAGCGGCCGTCGGCCAGTACCAGCAACGCTGCCCGAGACATCACTGACCCCTGCTCTCAGAACAGGAAGTAGCGCTGGGCCATGGGCAGTTCCGCGGCCGGTGTCGCCTCGACCAGCTCGCCGTCGATGTACACGGCGAAGCTGTCGGGTTCGACCCGCACCCTCGGACGCGCGTCGTTCTCCCGCATGTCCGCCTTGGTCACCCCGCGGGTCGACTCGATGGCGACGAACCGCTTCCCGAGCTGCAACCGCTCCGGCAGCCCGTCCTCGATGGCGAGCGGGGCGACGAAGTTGAAGGAGTTGGCGGCCGGCGCCCGTCCGATCGCCCCGTACATGGGACGTGGCAGAATCGGCTGGGGCGTCGGGATCGACGCGTTGGCGTCACCCATCTGCGCATAGGCGATCTGCCCGCCCTTGAGGACGAGGTGCGGCTTGACCCCGAAGAACGCGGGCTCCCACAGCACGAGGTCGGCGAGCTTGCCGCTCTCGACGGACCCGATCTCACGGGCGAGCCCCTGGGCGAGCGCCGGATTGATCGTGTACTTGGCGACATACCGCCGTACCCGGCGGTTGTCGGCCCGGCCGTCGCCCGGCAGCGCGCCCCGCCGCCGCTTCATCACATGGGCGGTCTGCCAGGTCCGCAGGATCACCTCGCCGACGCGGCCCATGGCCTGCGCATCGGAGGAGATGATGGAAATCGCGCCGAGATCATGAAGGACGTCCTCGGCACCGATGGTCGACGGCCGAATCCGTGACTCGGCGAAGGCCAGGTCTTCCGGCACCGCCGGATTCAGGTGGTGGCACACCATCAACATGTCGAGGTGTTCCTCTGCGGTGTTCACGGTGTACGGCCGCGTCGGATTCGTCGAACTCGGCAGGACGTGCGGCTCGGAGACGACCGTCATGATGTCCGGTGCGTGCCCGCCACCCGCACCCTCGGTGTGGTATGCGTGTATCCCGCGCCCGCCGATCGCCGCGAGGGTGTCACCGACGAACCCGGCCTCGTTCAACGTGTCCGTGTGGATGGCCACTTGGATGCCGGTGCGGTCGGCGACGGTCAGGGCGGCGTCGATGACCGCCGGGGTGGACCCCCAGTCCTCGTGCAGTTTCAGCCCCAGTGCCCCGCCCCGGATCTGCGAGAGCATCGCCTCGTGCGAGACGGTGTTGCCCTTGCCGAGGAAGCCGATGTTGAGCGGGTAGTGCTCCATCGCCTCCAGCATCCGGGCGAGGTGCCAGGGGCCCGGCGTCACGGTGGTGGCCTTGGATCCCTCGGCCGGGCCCGTGCCACCGCCCACCAGTGTCGTGATCCCCGCCGCCAGCGCCTCGTCGGCGATCTGCGGGCAGATGAAGTGGACGTGGGCATCGACGCCGCCGGCGGTGAGGATCCGCCCGTTGCCGGCGATGACCTCGGTCTCGGGGCCGATCACCAGGTCCGGGTGGACTCCGTCCATGGTGTCGGGGTTGCCCGCCTTGCCGATGCCGGTGATCCGGCCGTCGCGAATGCCGACGTCGGCCTTGACGATGCCCCAGTGGTCGATGATCACCGCGCCGGTGATGATCGTGTCCGGGGCGCCTTCTGCGCGCGTAGAGCGCGACTGGCCCATGGACTCGCGGATGACCTTGCCGCCGCCGAAGACGGCCTCGTCCCCGGCGCGCCCGGGCCCGCCGGAACGGTCGTCTTCGATCTCTACGATCAGGTCGGTGTCGGCTAGCCGGATCCGGTCACCGGTCGTCGGTCCGAACAGGTCGGCGTAGGCGGCACGGGAGATCTCAGGCATCGAGGGCACCTCCGGTCTCCCCGCGCAGCCCCGGTACGACACGGGCTCCGGCAAGGGGGACGAGTTCGACGTCGACGGGGATGCCGGGCTCGAAGCGGACGGCGGTGCCGGCGGCGACGTTCAGCCGCTTTCCGCGCGCGGCGCTCCGGTCGAACTCCAGTCCGGGGTTGGCCTCGGCGAAGTGGTAGTGGGAGCCGACCTGGACAGGCCGGTCGGCGGCGTTGAGCACGGTCATCCGGGTGACCTCACGCCCCTCGTTGAATACGACCGGCCCGTCGGCGAAAAGAACCTCTCCGGGAATCATCCGCGGCCTCCTCAGACGATCGGGTCGTGGACGGTGACGAGCTTGGTGCCGTCCGGGAAGGTCGCCTCGACCTGGACGTCATGGACCATCTCCGGGATGCCCTCCATGACGTCGTCCCTGGTGAGCAGCTTGCGCCCGGATGCCATGAGCTCGGCGACCGTACGGCCGTCACGTGCGCCCTCGAGGATGTGCGACGTGATGAGGGCGACGGCCTCGGGGTGGTTCAGCCTCAGCCCACGGGCCCGGCGCTTCTCGGCCACGTCGGCCGCCACATGGATCAGCAGTCTCTCTTGCTCGTGCGGGGTCAGTTGCACGTCCCACCTCACAGTCCTCGCTCCGGACCGTGCGGGGCCCGGTTGCCGCAGCCACCGCGACAGATCGGGCGCAGGAACCCGATCCGGATACGAAAACCCCTGGTGGCGTGGATCGGCAGGCTAGTTTGCCGGAGTTTCGACGACGTTAACCGGACCTTGATCGTCTGATGACCGGCACATGGGGCCGAGTCTCAGCGCACGGCGCGAACCACCGGCACCGCCAACTGCCGCCCCGTCGCCTCGTCCACCGGATCGATCACGCTGACCTCCGCCTCCGCAGCGCGGTCGGCGCCCGCCGGGACGGTGGCCTCTGCGGCGGTCAACGGTGCCGTCGAACGGATGGTGTCGCCTCTCGCCGCCGCACTCGCGCCCATGCGGGTGAACGCTGGGGGACTTCCTTCAGGAGGAGCAGCGGTGGGCGCGGTTCGCGGCGCCGGCAGACGCCGTGCCGTCCGGGGCCCCGAGGATGTCGCCGGTGCCGTCCGCCATCTCATGGACGGCACCTCTGTGACCGGCTCGGCCCTGCCCGTCGACGGCGGCTTCACGGTCGCCTGACAGCCCTCGGCACCCGTCGGCCCTCCCCGGACGTTCCGCAGGAGGGCCGATGTCAGTCATGACGGAGGCTGGGCCCTGTCGTCACATTCCCGTCGTCGCCCGGAGGGGCGGCTTCGCGGCGTCAGGTGCGTGTTCTGGGGGTCCCCAGGCCGGAGGCCGGGGGAGTGCCGGGCCCTCGCCCTCGTACTGGACGGGCCCGGTGCGGTGGCATCCCGGGGCCGACCGGAATGTGACGACAGGGCCTAGGAGCCCGTGGCGCCCCGGTGTTCGGCCGTGATGCCGAAGCGGCCGCGCTCGGGGCGTACGGCGGCGGTCTCGCGGACCGTGGAGACCGCGCTGGCCACCTGGTCCTCGGCGGCTTCCGGGAGCTCTTCGAGGCGTTCGAGGTCGGCGGCGGAGACGAGGGCGACCAGAGGCTTGCCGTGCCGCGTCACGACGACGCGGTCACCGCCGTACACCACCCGGTTGATCAGTTCGGCGAGCTCAGCCCTGGCTTGCGTCACCGGAATCTCGTAGGCCATGACTCCAGCTTACGGGGCACCCCGGACATCACATCTTGTTCGGCGAGAGCGGAATCCCCACGCAATGCCCTCGCCAGGATCTGTACGTCCTGTACATTTTGTAGTGAGAGTCCGGCCGCTGAGACGCCTCAGCCGCGAGGAGGGGTACGCCATGACCCGACCGTCCGCCCGCTACGTCCTGCCCGAGTTCACCGAACGCACCAGCGCCGGGCAGCGCACTCTTGATCCGTACTCGAAGCTGCTGGAGGAGCGGATCGTCTTCCTCGGCACGCCCGTCGACGAGACCTCGGCCAACGATGTGATGGCGCAGTTCATGTACCTGGAGCACGCGGCGCCTGAGCGGGACATCTCGCTGTACATCAACTCTCCGGGCGGTTCGTTCAGCGCGATGGCCGCGATCTACGACACGGTCCAGTACGTCGGCTGTGACGTGGAGACGATCTGCCTGGGGCAGGCCGGCGCGTCGGCCGCGGTGCTGCTCGCGGCGGGCACACCCGGCAAGCGGTCCGTGCTGCCGGGTGCGCGCATCGTGCTCCAGCAGCCGTCGCTGCCGGAACCGGTACAGGGCCAGCCGAGTGATCTGGTCATCCAGGCGGCGGAGTTGGACCGGATCCGCGCGCTGCTCGAAGAGATGCTCGTCCGGCACACCGGGCGCACGCCGGACCAAGTCCACCAGGACCTGGAGCGGGATCTGGTCCTGGACGCGCAAGCGGCGCTGGCGTACGGGCTGGTGGACCGGGTCGTGCCCAGCCACAGGACCTCCCTCGGTCTGCCGGACGCGGGGTGAGCGGCCGATGCTGCCACCGGAGCTTCCGCCGCTGCCCGCGCTGACCCGCGCCGAGGGCGAGTTGATCGACCGTTACCTGGACGTGGTCGATCTGCTGGGCCGTATCAACCCGGCGCAGAACGAGGACACCTATCGTGGGCTGCGCGCCGCGCAGGCGCTGGTGCGCGCGGCGTCCGAGCTGCGCGACGCACTGGCCCTGATGCACCGACGGGGTGAGACGGAGCTCCACGGGGACACGCTGGCAAGGGCATTGCGGGTACTCGACGGTGAGCGCCGGACCGCCCGCGTCGCACTCCCGCCCGACTGCGTACGGTGACGCACGCGGAAGTCCGGTGCGACACGTCCACCGGCCGACCGGACCGGAGTCGAAACGACCCAAAGGGGTTACCGCCGTTCGGCGGAGGTTGGCGTGGTTTTACCTGACCGCCGAGGTCGCTCGACGTGCGCGCCCGGAGGTGCCCGCGGAAGGCTTCGGCGCAGGTCCGGGGCTACGCAGGGCAGTTGACGGATAATCGAACACAACACTGTCCACCCGAACGGGTGGGTGGTGAGTAAACCCACAAATCCCCGATTCCGTTGGGATTTTCGGACAGGCGTGAGTGAAGATCCCTGTCGACGACAAGCCCCCGCTACAACGGCGGGGCGGTCCGGGCGGACGCCGAGTCCTGCCGCCGCCTGGATGACCGGTCGACGGAAGTGGATCGGCAGGAGTGGAGGACCCAAGCACGACGGGTCGCCGGAACGGTCGCACCATGACCGGGCCGAGCAGCCCTTGGGGTGAAGCCGCGGCAACGCGGCCGGGCAACTTCGCCAGCCCGAATCCGACAGGTCATCCTTCACAGGCGGCTGACGAAGGGTTGCGCATGACTGCGCTCAATCGTGTTCCGTCGTTGATGGCGCGGGCCGGCACGGCCTCGGCGCTCACCATCGCCGCCGTGGGTGGCTCCATCGTGATCCCGGGTGTCGCCTCCGACGCCTCGGCCGCCACGATAGCGACGAAGGCACTTCAGATCGCTGCCTCGAAAAAGGGCTCGCCCTACAGGTGGGGCGCCACCGGGCCGAACCGGTTCGACTGCTCCGGGCTCACGCTGTACTCGTTCAAGAAAGCGGGCAAGAAGCTCCCGCGTACGGCGGCCCAGCAGTACAACAAGACCCGTCACATCTCGGCCGGCAACCGCAAGGCCGGGGACCTGGTCTTCTTCCACTCGGGTTCCAGCGTGTACCACGTCGGCATCTACGCCGGGAAGGGAAGGATCTGGCACGCCCCGAAGACCGGGGACGTGGTGAAGCTCCAGAAGATCTGGACGCGGAGCGTCTGGTACGGCCGGGTCAGCTGACCCCGCCGAGAGTCGGCCGGCAGGAGCTCAGGGCTACGGTTCCTGCTGGCCGGCCACGGTGACCGTGCCGGCCGGTACTGCCCAGGGCAGCTCGATGAAGACGGTCTTGCCGCCCTCCCGGGTGGGGCGCACCCGGAGCTTGCCGCCGCACTCCGCGGTGAGCCAGCGGATGATGACCATGCCGCGCCCGTTGTCCTGCTGCACCGCGGCGGGGAGTCTCTTGGGGAAGCGCGGATGGCTGTCCGTGACGCCGATGCGCAGGTGTTCGTCGCGGTGGAGGACGAGGTCCACCGTGAAGGTGGGTGACTGCCCGAAGGTGTGCTGCACCGCGTTGGTGGCGAGCTCGGAGACAATGAGGCGGATGGTGTCCGCGGTCTCCGTCTCCGGTGGCAGCCCCCATTCCGCGAGGGTGCCCAGCACATAGGAGCGGGCCGCGGAGACCGAGGCGGGATCGCTCGGCAGAGTGACGGATGCTTCCAGGTGGTCTGCCATGGCGACGTCGTCCCTTTCCCACGGGACCGGAGCCCGACACGGCGCGGATGGTTCGAGTACGGTCCCGGACTGGTGCTTCTTCGTCAGACTGCCATTACCAGGGCGGTCAGGGGAGCGATCCACCAAGATATGCATATATCTGTCGCTCGATGCGGTGAACTCTGCGACCTCAGAGCGTATTTGGGCGGCTCGGAAGGAGTAAGGAGTAGCCCATGCAGAACGGTCCCGCGGTACGCCGCCGGAAACTGGGCGCCGAACTGCGCACGCTGCGCACCGGCGCCGGCCTCACGAGCGGCGAGGCCGCTCGTCTGGTGGGCTGGCATCAGTCGAAAGTGAGCCGGATCGAGACCGGCGCCAGCGGTGTGAAACCGGCCGATGTGCGGTTACTCCTCGACGCCTACGGCGTGGTCGAGGGGCAACTGCGGGAGTTGCTGCTGGTGTTGGCGGGGTCGGAGGACACCGCCGGGCGGCACCACTGGTGGCATGCCTATCGCGGGGTGCTGCCGCCCACCTACCGGGATTTCATCAGTCTGGAGTCGCAGGCCAGCGCGATGCGCACGCTGGAGACCTCGGTCGTACCGGGGCTGCTGCAGACCCCCGAGTACGCGCGTGCCGTGACCCGGGCGGCCGTGGACGGGCTCGACGACGAGGCGCTGGACGCCCTGGTGAAGGTGCGTCTGGCCAGGCAGGACGTGCTGCGAAACCGTCCGCCGCTGGAACTGAGCGCGGTCCTTGACGAGGCGGTGCTGCGCCGGGAGGTCGGCGGCCCGGGCGTGATGGCCAGACAGCTGGAGCGGCTGGTGGAGGCGGCCCGGTTGCCCCAGGTACGGCTCCAGGTGCTGCCGTTCTCGGCCGGAGCCCATATCGGCATCACCGGTCCTTTCGTAATCTTCTCATTTCCGAGCACTTCTGATCTGGATGTGGTTGTTGTCGACCAGTTGACGAGTAGCCTCTACCTCGAACGGAAAGAAGACCTCCAGGCGTACGCGGAGGCCTTCAACACCCTTCAGATCCACGCCCTTTCGACCGAGGACTCGTTGGATTACATCGCCGGGATAGGTGACGGCGCGTAAGGAGGCACCATGACTGCACTGCCTCGGAACGTACCTTCAAGTGCTGATCTGCACGGACTGCGGTGGCTGCGCAGCAGCTACAGCACCGGAGCGAACAACTGTGTGGAGACGGCACGGCCGCACTCCGGTCCGCTGACCGGACTGCTCGCCGTGCGCGACTCCAAGGATCCGGCCGGACCCGCGCTGCTCTTCTCCCCCGGGAGCTGGGCGGGCTTCGTGTCGGCGCTCACCGGCTGATCAGCCCGTAACCGACTCCGTATCCGCATATGGGCAAGGCCCGGCCGTGTCACGCCGACTCATGGTCGTGTCTCGCCGATCACCTGTACAGCGCGTTCGATCTCGGCCCCGGAGAGGTCCGCACGGGCGGTCAGCCTGAGCCGTGAGATGCCGTCCGGCACGGAAGGCGGACGGAAACAGCCCACGGCCAGGCCTGCCGTACGGCAGTCGGCCGCCCACCGCACGGCCCCCTCCGGGGACGGTGCCCGCACGGAGACCACCGCGGCGTCCGGACGTACCGCTTCCAGACCCGCGGCGGTCAGCCGTGCGTGCAGTTCCGCGGCGACCTCGCGGGCCCGCACCGCTCGTTCCGGCTCGCGGCGCAGCAGCCGTAGCGCCGCCAGGGCCGCGCCCGCGGCGGCCGGGGCCAGGCCGGTGTCGAAGATGAAGGTCCGGGCCGCGTTCACCAGATGGTCGATCACCCGGGTCGGGCCGAGCACGGCCCCGCCCTGGCTGCCCAGCGACTTGGAGAGGGTCGCCGTGACGACCACGTCGTCGGCGCCGCGGAGCCCGGCCGCGTACGGCGCGCCCCGCCCGCCGTCCCCGAGGACCCCGAGCCCGTGGGCGTCGTCCACGAGCAGCCCGGCGCCGCGCTCCCGGCATGCCTCGGCCAGTGCGGCGAGCGGTGCCGCGTCGCCGTCCACCGAGAACACCGAGTCGGAGACCACGACCGCGGGTCCCTCATGGGTGCCGAGCGCCTTGCGTACGGCGTCCGGGTCGGCGTGTCCGACGACCTGGGTGGCGCCCCGGGCCAGCCGGCAGCCGTCGATCAGGGAGGCGTGGTTGAGGGCGTCGGAGACGATCAGGGAGCCGTGCGGGCCGAGGGTGGTGACGGCGGCGAGGTTGGCGGCATAGCCGGAGGAGAAGACCAGGGCCGCCTCGGACCCGCAGAATTCGGCCAGCTCGCGCTCCAGCTCGGTGTGGAGTTCCGTGGTGCCGGTCACCAGCCGGGAGCCGGTGGAGCCGCCGCCCCAGGTCCGGGCCGCCCCGGCCGCGCCCTCGGCGACCTCCGGGTGGTGGGCGAGGCCCAGGTAGTCGTTGCTCGCCAGGTCCAGCAGCGGGGAGTCGGCGGGGCGGGGGCGCAGGGTCCGTACCAGTCCGGCGCGGCGGCGCAGTTCCGCCTGTTCGTCGATCCAGCCGAACGCCATGGCTCCTCCGGTCATTTTGTAGGCAGTGGACAGACCCTAGCGGCACCGGCAGCCACCCACTGTGTGGCAATACCCACACGTCGAACTGACAGGGTTGTGCAAACTCTCCTTGGCCCGGAGCAGCCTCGTAGTACAGGATCGGCTCTCATGGACCTGCTGAACACGCTGGTGGACAAGGGGCTTCGGCGCGAGCTGCCGACCCGCGAGGAAGCGCTCGCCGTGCTGGCGACCTCCGACGACGACGTGCTCGATGTGGTGGCGGCGGCCGGCAAGGTGCGCCGGCACTGGTTCGGCCGGCGCGTGAAACTCAACTACCTGGTCAACCTCAAGTCGGGCCTGTGCCCGGAGGACTGCTCCTACTGCTCGCAGCGCCTCGGATCCTCGACCGGGATCCTCAAGTACACCTGGCTGAAACCCGACGAGGCATCGAAGGCGGCCGCCGCTGGTCTGGCCGGGGGCGCCAAGCGGGTCTGCCTGGTGGCGAGCGGACGCGGCCCGACCGACCGGGACGTCGACCGGGTCGCCGGCACAATCAAGGCGATCAAGGAGCAGAACGAGGGCGTCGAGGTGTGCGCCTGCCTCGGCCTGCTCTCCGACGGCCAGGCCGAGCGGCTGCGCGAGGCGGGCGCCGACGCCTACAACCACAACCTCAACACGTCCGAGGGGACGTACGGGGACATCACGACCACGCACACGTACGCCGACCGGGTGGACACCGTCACCAAGGCGCACGCGGCTGGTCTGTCGGCCTGCTCCGGTCTGATCGCCGGTATGGGCGAGACCGACGAGGACCTGGTCGACGTGGTCTTCGCGCTGCGCGAGCTGGACCCGGACTCGGTGCCGGTCAACTTCCTGATCCCGGTCGAGGGCACCCCGCTGGCCAAGGAGTGGAACCTCACCCCGCGGCGCTGTCTGCGCATCCTGGCGATGGTGCGGTTCGTCTGCCCGGACGTGGAGGTCCGTATCGCGGGCGGCCGTGAGGTCCATCTGCGCACCATGCAGCCGCTCGCGCTGCACCTGGCCAACTCCATCTTCCTCGGCGACTACCTCACCACCGAGGGCCAGGCCGGCCAGGCCGACCTGGAGATGATCGCGGACGCCGGGTTCGTGGTCGAGGGCGCCGACGAGGTGACTCTGCCGCAGCACCGGGCGGAGGTCGGGGGCGCCGGCTGCGGGTCGCACGCCGAGGCCGGGTGCGGTGCTCATGAAGGGGGATGTGGCACCGCCGCCGCCGACGAGCCGCGCACCGACCTGGTCGCCGTCCGCCGCCGGGGCGCCGGAACGGATCTCGCGCCCAATGCCTGACCTGAGCGTCCCCGAGCTGCTGGAGCTGGACCGGCGGCACGTCTGGCATCCGTACGGACCGATGCCGGGCCGGGCCGAGCCGCTCGTCGTGGAGTCGGCGAGCGGGGTCCGGCTGCGGCTCGCGGACGGCTCGGGCGAGCTGGTCGACGGCATGTCGTCCTGGTGGTCGGCGATCCACGGCTACAACCACCCGGTGCTCAACGAGGCCGCGCGCGACCAGCTCGGCCGGATGAGCCATGTGATGTTCGGCGGGCTCACCCACGAGCCCGCCGTACGTCTGGCGAAGCTCCTTGTCGACATGTCGCCGGACGGGCTTGAGCATGTCTTCCTCGCCGACTCCGGCTCGGTGTCGGTTGAGGTCGCGGTCAAGATGTGTCTGCAGTACTGGCGTTCCCTGGGGCGCCCCGCGAAACAGCGCCTGCTGACCTGGCGGGGCGGCTACCACGGCGACACCTGGCAGCCGATGTCGGTGTGCGACCCCGAGGGCGGGATGCACGAGCTCTGGTCCGGGGTACTGCCCCGCCAGGTCTTCGCGGACGCGCCGCCGACGGAGTACGACGAGTCGTACGCCGACCGTCTGCGGTCGCTGATCGAGCACCACGCGCCCGAACTGGCCGCGGTGATCGTGGAGCCGGTGGTGCAGGGCGCGGGCGGGATGCGGTTCCACTCCCCCGCCTATCTGCGGGTGCTGCGCGAGGCCTGCGACGCGCATGACGTGCTGCTGGTGTTCGACGAGATCGCGACCGGTTTCGGCCGCACCGGCGCGCTGTTCGCGGCGGACCACGCTGCCGTCACCCCGGACGTGATGTGCGTGGGCAAGGCGCTGACCGGCGGTTATCTGACGATGGCGGCGACCCTGTGCACACCCCGGGTGGCCGAGGGCATCTCTCGGGGTGAGGTGCCGGTGCTGGCCCACGGCCCGACGTTCATGGGCAACCCCCTCGCCGCTTCCCTGGCGTGCGCCTCGATCGGTCTGCTGCTGGGCCAGGACTGGCAGGCGGGGGTCAAGCGGATCGAGACGGGCCTGCGGGACGGACTGGCGCCGGCCCTGGACGTCCCCGGCGTACGGGACGTCCGCGTCCTCGGTGCCATCGGGGTCGTCCAGCTCGACCACGAGGTGGACATGAAGGCCGCCACGGCGGCCGCGGTGCGCGAGGGTGTGTGGCTGCGGCCGTTCCGCGATCTGGTCTACACGATGCCCCCGTACGTCACGGGCGACGCGGACGTGGCACGGATCGCGCGCGCGGTGTGCGCCGCCGCGCGGGAGGGATGAACATGCCGATCCTGATGATCACGGGGACGGGCACGGAGGTCGGCAAGACGGTCACCACTGCCGCCGTCGCCGCCGCGGCGCTCGCGGCGGGCCGCTCGGTGGCGGTTCTGAAGGCCGCACAGACCGGGGTACGACCGGACGAGCGCGGGGACGCCGACGAGGTCGCGCGGCTCGCGGGCGCGGTGACGGCCGCCGAACTCGCCCGTTTCCCCGAGCCGTTGGCGCCGGGCACGGCAGCTCGCCGGGCCGGGATGGCGCCCGTGCGTCCGTACGAGGTGGCGGAGGCCGCCGCCAAGCTGGCCACCGAGCACGAACTGGTGCTGGTCGAGGGCGCGGGCGGGCTGCTCGTGCGGTTCGACGCGGCGGGCGGCACACTGGCGGACGCGGCCCGGCTGCTGGCCGCGCCGGTGCTGGTGGTGGCGTCGGCCGGACTCGGCACCCTCAACACCACCGAGCTGACGGCCCGTGAACTGCGAGCCCGTGAGCTGGAGTTGCTGGGTGTGGTGATCGGAAGCTGGCCCGAGTCCCCGGATCTTGCGTCGCGTTGCAATGTCGCCGATCTTCCTGGGGTGGCCGGAGCTCCGCTGCTCGGTGCGCTGCCGGCCGGGGCCGGAGCGCTCGCGCCCGCGGACTTCCGTGCGGCGGCACCGAGTTGGCTGTCCGCACGACTGGACGGCAGCTGGGACGCGGAGGCGTTCCGGGCGCGCGAGGCCCGCTGAGCGCGCTGCCGGGAACGCCGAGGACAGGTCGTCGGCCGTCCGCGGCGCCGTTTCGGCTGGTCGCGCCCACGCGGCTGAGCCGCATATCGATACAGCCCGGCGCCCCTTCGGGGCGCTCCATCACCCGCTCAGGAAGCCGTGCCGTCGGCCGGCAGCCGGACCAGTTCGATCCGGGACCGGATGCCCAACCGGGCGAAGACACCGCGCAGATGGTGGTCGATGGTGCGCAGGCTGAGGTTGAGCCGGTCGGCTATCTCGCGGTTGGTGGCACCCTCGGCGGCCATCCGGGCGACCATGAGCTGCTGGGCGGTGAGGACGGCGGCCGGGTCGGGCGCACCGGTGGCGGGTGTCAACGCCGTTCCCAGGGCGCCGAGTTCGGCGCGGGCCTGGGCGGCGCAGTGCGGGACGCCGAAGGACTCGAAGGCCGCCAGCGCGCTGTGGGCCGGTCACGGGCCTCGGCGCGGTGCCGCAGTCGGCGCAGGGCTCCGGCGAACAGCAGCTCGACGGGCGCGTTCGAAGTCGCGGGTGCCCCGGGTGTGCAGGTCGAGTGCGGTGCGGTAGTGCTGGACGGCCTCGGCGCCGGGGGTGAGCAGGGCCCGGCAGCGGGCGCTGAGCGCGAGGTCGTCGGTGCTGCGGACGGCGGTGGCCCACCGGTGGTAGTCGGCGTGCGCGGCGCGGGCGACCCGGGTGTCTCCGGTGCGGGCGGCAACGACTACGGCGTCTACCAGCAGGTGCGCGACTTCATCGCCTGATCGGGCGGCGGGGGGTGCGACGGCCCTTCGCGGGGGACAATCACCGTAGACCTGCTCCCCTCGGGAGGTATCGTCATGCGGCTGATGTCCACCGCTGCCGGGAATCCGGTGCGGGATCCCGTCCACCACCCGCTGTTCGCCCGCTACTACGCCCGCTGCAGCGTGGCCGCCGAGACCAGGCTCGGTATGGCCGCCGTCCGGGAGCGGTTGCTCTCCGGGCTGACCGGGCGGGTGATCGAGATCGGCGCGGGCAACGGTCTCAATTTCGCGCGGTATCCCGGGTCGGTGGCGGAGGTCGTCGCGATCGAACCGGAACGCACCCTGCGGCGGTTGGCGACGGAGGCCGCCGTCCGCGCCGATGTCCCGGTGGACGTGGTGCCGGGCGCGGCGGAGGCGCTGCCGGTGAAGAGCGAGGCGTTTGACGCCGCGGTGCTCTCGCTGGTGCTGTGCAGTGTGCGGGACGTACCACGGGCGCTCGCGGAGGTACGGCGGGTGTTGCGACCGGCCGGTGAGCTGCGGTTCTTCGAGCACGGGCGGGGCGGTGGCCCGGCGATGCTGTTCACCCAGCGGGCGCTGGACCGGACGGTGTGGCCGCTGCTGAGCGGCGGCTGCCATCTGTCCCGGGAGCCGGTCGCCGAGATGCGCGCGGCCGGGTTCGAACTCGGCGCGTACCGGCGGGTGTTCCTGCCGGAGAACGGCCTGCGGCTGCCGACCTCCTACTGTGTGCTGGGCGTCGCGCGCAAGGCCCCGGAGACCTGACCACAGCAGTCGTGATCACAGGCTCCAGCGGCGCAGCTCCTCCGCGATGTCGGACAGGCTCGCCTCGCCGGTCTTCACCAACCGGGCCAGATCGCGGACCTGTTCGGGCGAGGTGGCGATCTTGAGGCCGCTGGCGACCAGGTAGGCGTAGGCGACCGAGGACGCGAAGAGGGCGTTCGAGCGCTCAAGCGCCGGTACGTGGATGAGGAGTTGGAGCAGTGCGGCGGCGCGGGCGTGCGGGCTGTCGTAGACGGGGACGTCGAATATCTCGGCCCGGTGCCGGGCGACGGCGGCGATCAGCGCACCCCAGTCGGTGACCTGGGGGTCCCCCGGGGTCTTCTGTTCGGCGAGCATGAGGAGCCAGGCGAGATCGATGGTCAGGTCGTTCAAGGGATCAGTGACGGCCTTCGGTCTTGTCAGAGGTATCGGGACCCTGGGCTTCGCCGAACTCCTCCGCGAAGACGGACTCGTACTGCTTCATGAAGTCGGCGGCCGCCTCGACGAACGTACGGCCCGCCTCACCTGTGTCCTGCATGACCAGTTCCTCTATGTAGCGGTTGACGCTCATCCCGCGCGCGAGAGCGCGCTCGCGGGCCGCCTTGACGGTCCCCTCGTCCACGCGCACGTTCAGCTGGGTCTTCGCCATACCTAGACGCTAGCGCGGTTGTGCTAGCAGCGGCAAGCGCGCATCGCAATCGAAAAGTGATACCGCCTGTGCGGCGCGTCACACTACGCTCGTCCCGGACAAAGCTCGGACAAAGCTCCAACAACAAGGGTCACGGCTAGATCGCGCCAGCGAGGAGGCAGCGTTGTCCACAGCAGCTGCGGAGGAACCGGCCGCGGAGGGACCGGCCGCGGACGGGACAGCGGCCCGCGCACGCGGGCTGACCAAGGCGTACGGCGCGGGCGAGACGGCCGTGCTCGCACTGGACTCGGTGGACGTGGACATCGCGCGCGGCCGCTTCACCGCGGTCATGGGCCCCTCGGGCTCCGGCAAGTCCACGTTGATGCACTGCCTGGCGGGACTGGACACGGTGTCGGCCGGCCAGGTCTGGCTCGGCGGCACCGAGATAACGGGTCTGCGGGAGCGCGAGCTGACGCGGCTGCGCCGGGACCGGATCGGGTTCATGTTCCAGTCGTTCAACCTGATCCCGACGCTGAACGCGGCCGAGAACATCACCCTGCCCATGGACATCGCGGGCAAGAAGCCCGACGGGAAGTGGCTGGACCAGGTCATCGACACGCTGGGGCTGCGGGACCGGCTCAAGCACCGGCCCGCGCAGCTGTCCGGCGGGCAGCAGCAGCGGGTGGCCTGCGCACGGGCGCTGGCCTCCCGGCCGGAGCTGATCTTCGCCGACGAGCCGACCGGCAACCTGGACTCGCGAGCCGGTCTCGAGGTGCTGGGCATTCTTCGGGACGCGGTCGACCAGCTCGGGCAGACGGTCGTCATGGTGACCCACGACCCGGGCGCCGCCGCCCATTCCGACCTGGTGCTCTTCCTCGCGGACGGCCGAATGGTGGACCGGATGGAAGGGCCGACGGCCGACGCCGTACTCGAACGGATGAAGCGGTTCGACGTGGGACGCGGGTCCTCCGGGCCCGGGGAGGACTGACCCGGTGCTCAAGGCAACCCTGCGGAGCTTCCTGGCCCACAAGGGACGGCTGCTGCTGTCCGCGCTGGCCATCGTCCTGTCCGTGGCGTTCGTCGCGGGCAGCCTGATCTTCTCCGACACCGTCACCCGTACCTTCGACCGGCTGTTCGCCTCCACCTCCGCCGATGTGACGGTGGAGCCCAAGGAGGACCTCAAGTCGTCGGTGCCGACCGGCGCCGTACAGACCGTGCCGGCCGCGCTGAAGGAGCGGGTCGCCAAGGTCGACGGGGTCGCGGACACCCACGCGGATGTCTCGGTGCAGAACATCGTGGTGGTCGACAGCCACAACAAGTCGGTCGGCCCGACCACCGGCGCCCCGACCATCGCCACCGACTGGTACCTCACCCACCGCAGCCCTGTGAAGCTCACCTCGGGGCACGCCCCGCGGGGTGCGGGCCAGGCGCTCCTCGACGCGGACACCGCCGACAAGAAGCACGTGCGCATCGGCGACACACTGACCGTGCAGGCCCAGCCCGGCACCTTCAGGGTCGAGATCGTCGGCATCGCCACCTTCACCACCACCAACCCCGGTGCGGCCCTGGTCTTCCTCGACCCGTCGGTCGCCGCGAAGGAACTGCTGGGCTCCGCCGAGCGGGCCACCAGCATCTCGGTGGACGCGGCGCGGGGTGTCACGGACGCCGAGCTGAAGCGCCGGGTCGGCGAGGCGATCGGGACCGGGACGTACGACCTGAAGACCGCCGACGAGCAGGCGAAGTCCTCCGCCGCGGACCTGGGCGGATTCCTCGACGTCATCAAGTACGTGATGCTGGGATTCGCGGGCATCGCCACGCTCGTGGGTGTCTTCCTGATCGTCAACACGTTCTCCATGCTGATCGCCCAGCGCACCCGCGAGCTGGGCCTGTTGCGCGCGCTGGGCGCCGACCGGCGTCAGGTCCGGCGGTCCGTGCTCACCGAGGCGGTGCTGCTCGGGCTGGTCGGTTCGACCCTGGGTCTGGGCGCCGGTATCGGGCTGGCGCTCGGGCTGATCAAGCTGATGAGCGCGTTCGGGATGAACCTCAAGACCACCGAGATGGTCGTCGGCTGGGGCACACCCGTGGCGGCCTACGCCGTGGGCGTCGGCGTCACCTTCGTCGCCGCGTATCTGCCGGCCCGGCGCGCGGCCACGGTGTCGCCGATGGCGGCGCTCGCGGACGCCGAGATCGCCGGGGTGGGCAAGCCCTTGACGGTGCGGGCGATCGTGGGCGCGGTCGTCGGGGTGCTCGGGGTGGCGGCCCTCGCGGGCTGTGCGGCGGCCACGAAGACCGCCTCGGCCGCCTCGCTGCTGGGCCTCGGGGTGGTGCTGACGCTGCTCGCCACGGTCATCGCGGGCCCGTTGCTGGTACGCCCGGTGATCCGCGTCCTGGGCGCGGCCTTCCCCGCCCTGTTCGGCTCGGTCGGCCGGATGAGCCAGCGCAACGCCCTGCGCAACCCGCGCCGTACCGGCGCCACCGCCGCCGCGCTCATGGTGGGGCTGGCCCTGGTCGGCGGGATGTCGGTGGCGAGCGCCTCCATGTCCAAGTCCTTCGACCAGCAGATCGACAAGACCCTGGGCGCCGACTTCATCGTCCAGAACGGCAACTTCCTGCCGTTCACCCGGGAGGTCACCGACAAGGTGCGCGACACCGAGGGCGTGGGTCTCGTCGTCCGGCAGCGGTTTGCGCCGGTGGCCCTACGGCTGCCGGACGGCAAGCGGGTCACCACGACCGCCGCCGGGTACGACGCGCAGGTCGACGACGTCGCCCATGTCGCCTACAAGGGCGGCGACACCGCGGCCGCGCTCGCCGACGGCAGTATCGGCATGGACGCCACCTTCGCCGCGGACCACAAGGTGCGCCTCGGCAGCGTGCTCCCGGTCGAGTTCCAGGGCGGCAAGAGCGCCGAGATGAAGGTGGGCGCCCTCACCGACCAGGACAGCGGCAGCGGCTTCGGCACCCAGGGCGGGCTGTTCCTCGGCATCGCCACCGTGGAGAAGTACGTCCCCGACGGCCAGGACTCGTCGTTGTACGTCAACCACGCCCCGGGCACGAGTGTCGACCGGCTCCGCGCGAACCTGGAGAAGACCCTCGCCCCGTATCCGCAGGTGCAGGTCCGCGACCAGGCCGACTACAAGAAGCTGGTCCACGACCAGATCGCCGTGCTGCTGTACCTCGTCTACGCGCTGCTCGGCCTTGCGATCGTGATCGCGGTGCTCGGGGTCGTCAACACCCTGGCCCTGTCGGTCGTGGAGCGCACCCGGGAGATCGGGCTGCTGCGCGCGATCGGGCTGGGCCGGCGGCAGCTGCGCCGGATGATCCGGCTGGAGTCGGTGGTGATCGCGGTGTTCGGCGCGGTGCTGGGGCTCGCGCTCGGCCTGGTGTGGGGCGTGTGCACCCAGCAGGTGCTGGCTCTCCAGGGCATGAAGGCGCTGGCGATCCCATGGGGCACGATCGTGGCCGTCGTGATCGGCTCGGCGGTCGTGGGCATCGTGGCGGCGCTGCTGCCGGCATTGCGTGCATCGCGCATGAATGTGCTGGCGGCCATCGCGCACGAGTGATGCAATCGTGACGCTCACGTTCCGGACCGTTGGGAAGAAGTTCGTGCCGCGTCCGTTCCGCCTCGGGGTCAACCGGCTCACGCGCGCGTCGTCTACGACGTTACCCACCCGGTCGTCGGAAACCTGACCATCACACAGCAGACCCTGCGCATCCCGCAGGAACCGCACCAGTCCCTCGTCACGATCACAGCGGAGCCAGGATCCGCCTCAGCCGCGGCACTGACGATGCTGCGACAAGCATGCGGGTTCAGACCGGACGGACGAACCGGGGCAGAGGGCCGAGGCCGCGGAACGGCAGTGAGCCCACGGCGATCCGCGCAGCGAGGGGCGTCGGCGTGTCCCAGGGTGCTGGTGACCGTCGGCGGCTGTCCGACCGGGTGGCCGCGAAGGCGCCGGCGGCCCCGCTCGATTCCCAGGCACGGAATACCTGTTCGCCAGACAGGCGAACGCTCTGCTTGGCTCGCCCCATGAGCGATCTTCACATCCGCAGCGCCACCTTCTCGGACATCGACACCGTGCTGCGGTTCTGGCGCGACGCCGCGGAAGGAACGAGCATCAGCGACGACCACGACGGAGTGGCCCGACTCATCACACGAGACCCCGACGCCCTGCTCCTCGCGACGCGCGGCGACCTCCTCACCGGAACCCTCATAGCCGGCTTCGACGGATGGCGCTGCTCCGCCTACCGACTGGCCGTACACCCCGACCACCGCCGGCGAGGCATCGCCACCGCCCTCCTGGAAGCCGCGGAACAACGCTTCGCCGCCCTGGGCGGACGACGCATCGACGCCATGGTCCTGGAAGCCAACGAACAGGCTCACCACACGTGGGCCGCCACCGGGTACCACCGCGAGGACCACTGGCGGCGCTGGGCCAAACCGCTGTAGGCGATGTGTGTGAGCAGGCAGGACTTCGTGCGCGACGAGACCGCGCACCATGCCTTGCGGGCGGTGGGGTACGAGTCGTGGGAGAGGTGGCGACGGGGGGTTACGCCGCTGGCGGAGACCCCCGAGTAGCCAGCTTTGCCGATCCTTTACTATTGAGGAGTCGTCCCGTCCCTCCATGAAAGGTGTGTGAGCGTCCGCCCATGGGCGAGCCTCCCAGTCCTCTGTCCCGCCAACACCGCGCGGTCCCGTCCACCCTGTCCGATCATGGGACGGAGGTGACCCGATGACCGAAGTGCTCCTCCTGCTGGTGGCGATCCTGCTCTCGCTCGCCTGCGGTGCCTTCGTCGCGGCCGAGTTCTCGCTCACCACGGTGGGACGCGGTGAACTGGAGCGGGCCGCGGAGCGCGGCGAGCGCGGTGCCGCGGGCGCCCTCAAGGCCGTACGGCAGCTGACCTTTCAGCTCTCGGGGGCCCAGCTCGGCATCACGGTCACCAATCTGGTGGTCGGCATGCTCGCCGAGCCGTCGATCGGCAAGCTGCTGGCCGGTCCGCTGGAGGCGGTGGGCATCGCGCGGTCGGCGGCGAGCTCGCTCGCGCTGGTGATCGGCACCGCGCTGTCCACGGTGTTCCTGATGGTCGTAGGCGAGCTGGTGCCCAAGAACTGGGCGATCTCCTCGCCGCTGGCCGTGGCCAAGCGGGTGGGCAACGCCCAGCGCTGGTTCAGCGCGGCCTTCCGGCCGTTCATCACGCATCTGAACAACACCGCGAACCGGGTGGTACGACGGTTCGGTGTGGAGCCCGCCGAGGAGCTGGCCTCCGCGCGCGGACCCCAGGAGCTGGCCGCGCTGGCCCGGCACTCCGCCAAGGAGGGCTCGCTGGAGGCGGACACCGCGGAGCTGTTCGTACGCACGCTGAACCTCGCCGACCTCACCGCGGAGAACGTGATGACCCCGCGCGTCCAGGTCGTCGCCCTGGAGGTCGGCGCGACCTGCGAGGACGTGGCGAACGCGACCCGGGCGACCGGGCTGTCCCGCTTCCCGGTCTACCGGGACAGCCTCGACTCGGTCGTCGGCACCGCCCACATCAAGGACATCCTGGCCCTGCCCGTGGCGGAGCGGGCCCGCGTCCGGGTGGACGAGGTGATGCGTGAGCCCCTGCTGGTCCCCGAGTCCCTCACCGTCGACCGCCTCCTGGACCGCCTCGGCGGCCGGCGCACCATGGCCGTCGTCATCGACGAGTACGGCGGTACGGCCGGGGTCGCCACCCTGGAGGACATCGTCGAGGAGGTCGTCGGCGAGGTCCGCGACGAGCACGACCCGCACGAGACGCCCGACCTCGCCCCCGCGGGCGCCGACGAGCAGGGCCGCGCGCTCTACTCGGCGGACGGCGCGGCCCGCATGGACCAGCTCGCGCGCGTGGGCCTGAGGCCGCCCGAGGGGCCGTACGAGACGCTGGCCGGGCTGATCGCGACCGAGCTGGGCCGGATACCCGAGCCCGGGGACAGCGTCGAGGTCGCCGGGTGGCGGCTCGACGTGGTCGACGCGTCTGGGCGGCGCGCGGCCCGGGTACTGCTGCACGCGCCGCTCGCCGACGAACAGAGGCAGGAACAGGAGGGGCACCGATGACCGTCGTACAGCTGCTGATCGGGTTTGCCACGCTGGTCGTCAACGCCTTCTTCGTGGGTGCCGAGTTCGCGCTGATCTCCGTGCGCCGCTCCCAGATCGAGCCGCACGCCGAGGCGGGCGACCGGCGGGCCAGGAGCGTGCTGTGGGGCCTGGAGCACGTGTCCGCGCTCCTTGCCGCCGCCCAGCTCGGCATCACGCTGTGCACGCTGGTGCTGGGTGTGGTCGCCGAACCGGCGATCGCGCATCTGCTGGAGCCGGTGTTCCACGCGGTCGGCGTACCCAAGAGCGCCGGCCACGCCGTGTCCTTCGTGATCGCCCTGGCGCTGGCGACCTATCTGCACATGCTGCTCGGCGAGATGGTGCCGAAGAACGTGGCACTCGCCGAGCCCGTACGCAGCGCGCTGCTGCTCGGACCGCCGCTGGTGGCCCTTTCCCGGGCACTGCGGCCGGTGATCTTCACCGTCAACGCCTTCGCGAACGGCCTGCTCAAACTGCTCCGGGTGGAGACCAAGGACGAGGTCGCGGCGACCTTCACGGACACCGAGCTCGCCGAGATCGTCAAGGACGCCAGCGAGGCGGGCCTGATCGACGACCGGGCGCAGGAACGGCTGCACGACGCCCTGGAGCTGGGCCGCCGGCCGGTGCGGGACGTGGTGGTGCCACTGGAGCGTGTCGTCTACGCGCGCGTGGGCGTCACCCCGGAGGAACTGGAGCGGCTGTCGGCGGAGTCGGGCTTCTCCCGGTTCCCGGTGGTCGACGAGGGGCGGCGGATCGTCGGCTATCTGCACGTCAAGGACGCGTTGGACGCCTCGCCCCGGGACGAGGCGTTCCGGCTGCGGGACATGCGGCCCATCGCGCGGGTGCGGGAGAACACCCCGCTGGACGATGTGCTCACCGCGATGCGCGGCAGCCGCACCCATCTGGCGGGCGTGCTCGGCGACGACGGACGGCTGGCGGGGCTGGTGACGATGGAGGACGTGCTGCGGGAGCTGTTCGGGCAACATGCGTAGCCCTCTCCGGGGGAGCGACCGACTGACGGGTATGCGCCTCGGGATACCATCTCTGTCGCCATGCAGAAGAACCCTGTGAACCCTGCGCTTCCCGCACACTCCAGCCTGGTCGCGGTCGGCGACTCCTTCACCGAGGGCATGTCGGACCTGCAGCCCGACGGCTCGTACCGGGGCTGGGCCGATGTCCTCGCCGCCAGGATGGCCGCCCACACCCCCGGCTTCCGCTACGCCAACCTCGCGGTGCGCGGCAAGCTGATCGGGCAGATCGTCGAGGAGCAGGTGGACGTGGCGGTCGCGATGCGGCCCGACGTGATCACGCTGGTCGGCGGCCTCAACGACACCCTGCGGCCCAAGTGCGACATGGGCCGGGTCCGGGACCTGCTGACCGAGGCGGTGGAGCGGCTGGCGCCGGCCTGCGAGCGGCTGGTGCTGATGCGCAGCCCCGGCCGCCAGGGCCCGGTTCTCGAGCGGTTCCGGCCGCGCATGGAGGAGCTGTTCGCCTGCGTCGAGGACCTCGCCGGGCGGCACGGCGCCCTGGTGGTCGACCTGTACGGCGCCCCCTCGCTGGCCGACCCCCGGCTGTGGGACGTTGACCGGCTGCACCTGACGGCCGAGGGTCACCGCCGGGTCGCCGAAGCGGTCTGGCAGACCCTCGGCTACGAGGCCGAGGACCGCGAGTGGCACACACCGATGCCGGCCACGCCGCCGCCCGGCTGGGTCGCGCGCCGGGTCGCGGACGCCCGCTTCACCAGGCAGCACCTGCTGCCGTGGATAGGCCGCCGCCTGACCGGCCGCTCCTCGGGGGACGGGCGCACGCCGAAGCGGCCGGAGCTGCTGCCGTACGAGGCATAGCGCGGGCATAGCCTGAGGCGTGTGTCCACGCGGGTGATCAATGTCAGGGGCCGGATCCATGAGTTCGGCCCCCGGCTGGAACACGCCCCGGAGGAGGTCGTCTACGTGGGCCGGCGCTGGACCATGGGCGGCTGGGACCTGCCCCGCCACCCGCTTTACAACCCCTTCGCCTACGACACCCCGAAGAAGAAACGGGACGGCACCCGGGCCGAGGTGCTGGCGATGTACCGGGCGTATCTGCTGGAGCGTCCCGAACTGCTGGAGCTGGTGGCCGAGCTGCGGGGGAAGACCCTGGCGTGCTGGTGCGCGCCCGAGCTGTGCCACGCGGACGTGCTGGCGGAGCTGGCCGTGGTCTCCCAGCGCTCTCGCGCGCAGCCAGGTCGGCCCGATTCGTCCGCACCCCGGGCACAGCTCTCGTAGCTTCGCACGAGCGGACCCGCGACGCTGGACTGCAGAAACCGCCAGTAGAATCCGTACACGTGACTTCTGCCGCCCCCGCAAAGCCCCGCATCCCGAACGTCCTCGCCGGACGCTACGCCTCCGCCGAGCTCGCCACGCTCTGGTCGCCCGAGCAGAAGGTGAAGCTGGAGCGGCAGCTCTGGCTCGCCGTGCTGCGGGCGCAGAAGGACCTCGGGATCGAGGTGCCGGACGCGGCGATCGCCGACTACGAGCGGGTCCTAGACACCGTCGACCTGGCCTCCATCGCCGAGCGCGAGAAGGTCACGCGGCACGACGTGAAGGCGCGGATCGAGGAGTTCAACGACCTCGCCGGGCACGAGCATGTACACAAGGGCATGACCTCCCGCGACCTGACGGAGAACGTCGAGCAGTTGCAGATCCGGCTCTCGCTGGAGCTGGTGCGCGACCGTGCGGTGGCCGTCCTGGCGCGGCTGGGCAAGCTGGCCGGGGAGTACGCGGAGCTGGTCATGGCCGGCCGCTCCCACAACGTGGCCGCGCAGGCCACCACCCTCGGCAAGCGCTTCGCGACCGCCGCCGACGAGCTGCTGGTGGCGTACGGCCGGGTCGAGGAACTGCTCGGCCGCTACCCGCTGCGTGGCATCAAGGGTCCGGTCGGCACCGCCCAGGACATGCTGGACCTGCTGGGCGGGGACGCCGCGAAGCTGGCCGACCTGGAGAACCGGATCGCGCGGCACCTTGGCTTCTCGCAGGCGTTCACGTCGGTCGGCCAGGTGTACCCGCGCTCGCTGGACTACGAGGTCGTGACCGCGCTGGTGCAGCTGGCGGCCGCGCCGTCCTCGCTGGCCAAGACGATCCGGCTGATGGCCGGGCACGAGCTGGTCACCGAGGGCTTCAAGCCGGGCCAGGTCGGCTCCTCGGCGATGCCGCACAAGATGAACACGCGGTCCTGCGAGCGCGTCAACGGCCTGATGGTGGTCCTGCGCGGCTACGCCTCGATGACCGGCGAGCTGGCGGGCGACCAGTGGAACGAGGGCGACGTGTCCTGTTCGGTGGTGCGCCGGGTGGCCCTGCCCGACGCGTTCTTCGCGCTGGACGGTCTGCTGGAGACCTTCCTGACGGTCCTCGACGAGTTCGGCGCGTTCCCCGCCGTCATCGCCCGTGAGCTGGACCGCTACCTGCCCTTCCTCGCCACCACCAAGGTGCTGATGGGCGCGGTGCGCGCGGGCGTCGGCCGTGAGGTCGCGCACGAGGCGATCAAGGAGAACGCCGTCGCTACCGCACTGGCGATGCGTGAGCAGGGCGCCGAGCGCAACGACCTGCTCGACAAGCTGGCCGCCGACGAGCGGCTGCCGCTCGACCGTGCGCAGCTGGCGGCCCTGATGGCCGACAAGTTGTCCTTCACGGGCGCGGCCGCCGACCAGGTCGCAGCTGTCGTCGGCCGGATCGAGGAGATCGTCAAGCAGCACCCCGAGGCCGCCGGCTACACCCCCGGAGCGATCCTCTGACCCGCTTCACAGCGGCGGAACTGGAGGCCGCCCGCGACCGTCTCGTCCCGGACGTGATCGCGGACGGTCTGCACGTCCTGTTCTGCGGCATCAACCCCGGCCTGATGACGGCGGCCACGGGCCATCACTTCGCCCGTCCCGGCAACCGCTTCTGGCCGGTGCTGCAGCTGTCCGGGTTCACCCCGAGGCTGCTGAAGCCCGCTGAACAGGGCGAGTTGCTGTCCTACGGGCTCGGCATCACGAACGTGGTGGCGCGGGCGACCGCACGCGCCGACGAGCTGACGGCCGCGGAGTACGCCGAGGGCGGCCGGCTGCTGACGGCGAAGGTGACACGGACACGGCCGAGGTGGCTGGCGGTGGTGGGCATCACGGCCTACCGGGCCGCGTTCGGCGACCGCTGGGCACAGGTGGGACCGCAGGAGCGGACGATCGGGGACACGCGGGTGTGGGTGCTGCCGAACCCCAGCGGGCTGAACGCGCACTGGACGGCGGCGACGATGGCGGAGGAGTTCGGGCGGCTGCGGGAGGCAGCGGAGGGCTAGCCGGTCACCGCTGAAAGGGCGGTCGCGGCCGTCAGGCGTCCCGTCGGCGCACACTGCGGGCTCCGGCGAGCACCGCGGCCGCCGCCCACCGCGCGGTCACTGCCGGCCCCGTCCACGGCCCCAGGGCCCCGTCCCGGTCGCTGTGGAGGACGACTTGACCCGCTCGGTCGGGCAGCAGGTCGGCGTCAGGTGGTACTTGCCCAGGACGAGGGTGACGAGGCCGGTGAGCAGACCGACGGCGAGCACCGGCAATGCGATCGCCGTGGCCTTCGCCGCGAACCAGCGCCGCCGGTCGGGCAGTGGTCGCAGCGTACGAGTCGGGGTTCGTCGTGCCGCGGTGATCGCGGATCTTCGGCAGGTCGGGGGCTCCGGGCACTCGCCGGGGTCGTCGTTACCGAAGTACGATCCGGCCAACACGCGGAGCTAGCTGGGAGGACGGACGTTGGCGGGGCTGACCGGTGGTGATCCGTCTCTGCTGCGAAGGATCAATTCCGCGGTGGTGCTGCATGCGCTGCGTGCCACGGATTGCGCGACGCTCACGGAGATCACCCGGGTGACCGGGCTGTCCCGGCCGACCGTCGAGGGGGTCGTCGAAGGGCTCATTGAGGCTGGTCTGGTCGTCGAGAAGGCGGCCGAGGAGGGTGCCACCCGGCGGCAGGGGCGGCCCGCGCGGCGGTTCCGGTTCCGGGCCGAGGCCGGGCATCTGCTGGGACTGGAGATCGGCGCGCACCGCGTTTCCGCGCTCCTGGCCGATCTGGACGGCCGGGTCCTGGGGACGCAGGCCAAGGACGTGGACGAGACGGCCGACGCGGACGAGCGGCTGGAGCGGCTGCGCACCGCGGTCGCCGAGCTGCTGCGCCGGGCCGGGGTACCGCGTAGTTCGCTGCGGGCCGTCGGGGTGGGCACACCGGGCATCGTCGAGGCGGACGGCCGGGTGCGGCTGGGCACCGCGCTGCCCCAGTGGACGGGACTGCGGTTGGGCGAACGGCTGAGCCGCTCCTTCAAGTGTCCGGTGCTGGTGGAGAACGACGCCAACGCGGCGGCCGTCGCCGAGCACTGGAAGGGCGCCGCCACCGAGTCCGACGACGTGGTGATGGTGCTGGCCGGGCTCAGTCCGGGCGCCGGTTCGCTGATCGGCGGACGGCTGCACCGGGGCTACGGCGGGGCGGCCGGGGAGATCGGCGCGCTGCATCTGCTGGGCCGGGAGGTGACCCCCGAGACGCTGCTGTCCACCACGGACGAACCACTGCACCCGCTGGACGAGCAGGCGGTCGCCGAGGTGTTCACGCTGGCCCGCAAGGGGGACGTGCGGGCGCGGGCCGCGGTCGACAGGTTCATCCAGCGGCTGGTCCACGACGTGGCCGCGCTCGTGCTGGCCCTGGACCCGGAGCTGGTGGTGATCGGCGGCTGGGCGGCGGGACTCGACGGCGTCCTGGAGCCGCTGCGCCGCGAACTCGCCCGCTACTGTCTGCGGCCGCCCAGGGTGGCTCTCTCCCTCCTCGGCGAGGCGGCGGTGGCGACCGGCGCGCTGCGGCTCGCCCTCGACCATGTGGAGGAGCAGCTGTTCGCGGTTGACGGGACGGTCACCGCACGCCGGTGAACAGCCGAGCGGCGCCGCGCTGAGAAACGTGACGCGCCCTGGAGGAGTTCCGGGGCGCGTCCTGTTCCGGCTCGGTGGCTATGAAGCCTGGCGCTCCGGTCCGTGGTGGATCTCCACTCCGCCGGAGTCGCCGAAGGTCAGCCGGCAGGTGTCCGCGCGGTACGTGGCGACGGAGAGCGCGGCCGTACGGCCGGCGGCCAGAAAGCGGGTGGTGACGACGAGGACCGGGGCTCCGGGGAGGCGGTCGAGTTCCTTGGCGTCGTCCGCGCGTGCCGAGCCGAGCTCCACGGCCCGGTCCTGGCCCTCCAGCTCCAGGCGCTGCAGCTCGCGCAGCACCGCACGCGCGCGTGCCGATCCGGACGGCGCGTCGATCGCCGTCAGGTCCGGGACGGAGGGCGCCGGGATGTACAGCAGCTCGGCGGCGACCGGCTGGCCGTGGGAGACGCGGGAGCGGCGCACGACGTGCACCGGCTCCTCCGAGCCGGTCTCCAGAGCGGTCGCGACGGTCGTGGGCGGCACCGCGAGGGTGCAGTCGACCGGCTGCCACGCGTCGCCGGGGGCGCCCGGCCAGGCGTCCTGGTCGGTCCCCACGGCCACGCCCATGCGCGGGGGCGCCACCGTCGTACCGACACCGCGGCGGCGCTGGAGGCGGCCCTCCAGTTCGAGCTGTTCGAGGGCCTGACGGAGGGTGGCGCGGGCCACGCCGAAGCGGGCGGCGAGGTCGCGCTCGTTGGGCAGGATCTCGCCGACCGAGAACTCCGAGTCGAGTGCCTCACTGAGCACGGTCTTGAGATGCCAGTACTTCGGTTCCGGCACCGATTCCAGCTGCGTGGTCCCCACCCTGTCCTCCGCAATCGCCGTGGTCCGGCGGCGTTTTAGCGCCCTTGTTTATTAAAGGTTGTTGTACTTATCTGCGACCATAGGGCGGTGCACCCCCTTGGTCAAGACCAATCCTCGATCCCGTGGGAAGCGCATAGAAAGCGGTGCCGTGCAGCGTTCACAAGGCGTTCGCACGGGGGCGTTTTCGTGACATGACGGCAAGGCTCCCGCCGTACGACGGGAGCCGTGGGGCGCCGGATATCAGAAGTCGGCTGTCGGAGGTCGGCGAGGGACCGCCGTTGGCCCGGTTTTCGGATGACCGAACGGGGTCGGCCGTCTTGACGCGGTCAGGGCCTCGTCCCGCCCGACACGTTCCTCCACGACCGGGCGGAATCACCACGTCCACCGTGCACGCGGCCCAGAATGATCCGTGGAGACGTGGCTGCCGCATTGACTGACCCCCGCGCAGCGCTTCGGGCGCGCCGATTTCAACCTGCCGCTGCGCAGGGCATGTTGAGCTACGCCATCGGCCATGGAGGCGCGACACACCACCCCCGGGGACTACCCGCCAGTAGCAATTGCTGACAAGCTGTCTACGGCGTCAGCCGATGTCACAGACGAGGAGCCCCCATGTCCGCCACCGTCTCCCTCAAAGTCCCGGCCGCGCAGGGTCAGCAGGACGTGACCGTCTCCTACGCGCGCGTGGGCCGCGGCGAGCCGCTGGTCCTGATCCACGGAATAGGGCATCACCGGCAGGCCTGGGACCCGGTGGTGGACATCCTCGCGACCGAGCGGGACGTGATCGCCGTGGACCTGCCCGGCTTCGGAGCCTCCCCCGGGCTTCCCGCGGGCCTCGCCTACGACCTGCCGACGACCAACGCCGTGCTCGCCACCCTGTTCGAGGCGCTGGAGCTGGACCGGCCGCATGTGGCCGGCAACTCGCTCGGCGGGCTGCTGGCCCTGGAGCTGGGCCGCGAGAAGCACGTACGGTCCGTCACCGCCCTCTCCCCCGCCGGATTCTGGTCGCAGGCCGAGCGGCGCTACGCCTTCGGTGTCCTCATCGCCATGCGCGGGATCGCGGAGCGGCTGCCGCTCCCGCTGGTCGAGCGGCTGTCCCGGACGGCCGCCGGGCGGACGGCCCTGACAAGCACCATCTACGCCCGCCCGGCGCGCCGTTCACCCGAGGCCGTGGTCGCCGAGACGCTCGCGCTCGCCCAGGCCACCGGGTTCGCCGAGACCCTGCGGGCGGGCTCCGCCGTCCAGTTCACGGATGACATCCCCGGCATCCCGGTCACCGTGGGCTGGGGCACCCGGGACATGCTGCTGGTGCGCAGTCAGGGGGTCCGTGCCAAGCAGATCATCCCCAAGGCCCGCCTGGTCCGGCTGCCCGGCTGCGGGCACTGCCCGATGAACGACGACCCGGCGCTGGTCGCACGGGTCATCCTGGACGGCAGCCGCCGAGCGTCGCCCGAGGCAGGGTGCGGTGTCGGCGGCCCCCGGCCGACGGCTCACTCCGAACCGGGCTCCGGCAGCCGCTGAACGGCGACTGAAACGGCGCCGGGCGCGGACACCCCCCGCCCGACGGCCCATACGACGCACGGCACCACACCCACCGCCCAGCGTCGCCAGACGTGTGGCAGGGCTCCGAGGCCATGGCGACCCTCGCGCCCACCACGGGGCCGCCGACGCCGGGCGGCCCTTGGGAGGCCGTTCCGACGAACGGAGCGGTGGGCGACGCGGTGAGTGGGTGGCCGGGCCCGGGTCGCTGTGCATCCGCTGGGCGTGTGCGCGCACGCGCGGGGCGACGACGCCGGCGTACGGCTGGGGGCTGGGGCCGACGAATCCGTCGTACGGCTGGTGTCTGGTGTTGGGTACGCGCAGCTGCCGCCGGCGCGGATCCGGGAGGAAGGGCGGGTGATGGCGGAGGCGCTCGACGGGTGACCTTGCGGAGCGGGTCAGTTGTTCACTTGTGGTTTCCGTGAGCGCTGCGGCGCACCAGTAGTTGTGTGGCTGTGCACAACTGGCCGGATCCCGTCCTGGAGGCCCTTCATGTCCCTTTCGTTCCCCGGCCGCCGCAGCGTGCTGCGCGGCTCCCTCGCCGCGGCGGCAGCCCTGACCCTGCCCACGGCGCTCGGTTCGGCTCCGGCGTTCGCGCTCTCCGGACGTCCCCGAGCCGACTGGGGTGTGCAGGCGGGCGACGTGACCGCCGACTCCGGCCTGGTGTGGGTCCGTTCGGACCGGCCGGCCCGGATGATCGTGGAGACCTCGGCCACCGAGTCGTTCCGCAACCCCCGCAGATGGCGGGGCCCGCTGCTCGGCGCGGACAGCGACTTCACCGGCACCACGCGGCTGCACGGGCTGCCGTCGGGCGAGCAGATCCACTACCGCGTGCTGCTCGCCGACCCCGACGACCCGCGCCGCACCGGCGAGCCGGTCACCGGTACCTTCCGCACCGCGTCCACGCGCCGGCGCCACGACGTGAAGTTCCTGTGGTCCGGTGACCTGGCCGGGCAGGGCTGGGGCATCAACGAGTCCATCGGCGGCTACCGCATCTTCGACGCGATGGCGAAGCTGGACCCGGACTTCTTCCTGTGCAGCGGTGACAACATCTACGCCGACGGTGTGATCACGGCGACCCAGGCGCTGCCCGACGGCAGCCTGTACCGCAACGTCACCAGCGAGGCGAAGTCGCACGTCGCGGTCACCCTGGACGACTTCCGCGGCAACTTCCGCTACAACCTGCTGGACGAGGCGCTGCGCCGGTTCAACGCCCAGGTGCCGAACGTCATCCAGTGGGACGACCACGAGGTCCGCAACAACTGGTACCCGGGCGAGGTCATCGGCACCGGCACCCCCTACCCGGCCGGCACCAAGCTGGACGACATGGCGGTGCGCTCCCGACGGGCGTTCTCCGAGTACTTCCCCATCTCCACGATCAGCGGCCGCCCCGACGGCCGGATCTACCGCGTCCACCACCACGGCCCGCTCCTCGACGTCTTCGTCCTTGACATGCGGACCTACCGCAACGCCAACTCGCCCGACAACCAGACCACCGACCCGCAGGGCATCCTCGGCGCCGAGCAGCTGGAGTGGCTCAAGCGCGAGCTGTCCCGGTCGCGTGCGGTGTGGAAGGTCATCGCCGCGGACATGCCGCTCGGTCTGGTCGTGCCCGACCCGGTCGAGGGTCTGGCGAACTTCGAGGCCGTCGCCCAGGGCGACCCGGGCGCGCCGCTCGGCCGCGAACTGCAGATCGCGGAGCTGCTGCGGTACATCAAGCACCGGAGGATCACCGGCACGGTGTGGCTGACGGCCGACGTCCACCACACCTCGGCCCAGCACTACGACCCGTCGCGGGCCGCGTTCAAGGACTTCGCGCCGTTCTGGGAGTTCGTCTCCGGCCCGCTCAACGCCGGCGCCTTCCCGGCCAGCACCCTGGACGGCACGTTCGGCCCCGACCGGGTGTTCGTCAAGGCGCCGACCGCCGCGAACGTGTCTCCCGCCGAGGGCTACCAGTTCTTCGGCGAGGTCGACATCGACGGCGACAGCGGTGAGCTCACGGTCCGTCTGCGCGAGTACGACGGCACCGTGCTGTTCACCCAGTCCCTGCAGCCGGGCCGGGTCGGCCAGTAGCTCCCGTACGCTTTTCCCAGGGCCGTGCACCGGCGTCATCCCCCGGTGTGCGGCCCTGTCGCATTCCCCGGTCCGGGTCTCTCGGCGTCCCGGTGCGGGTCTCGCCGCGTCCGGAACTCCCCTACCTGTAGGGCGATTTCGCAGGCCAGCGCGGTTGTCAGTGGTCGCCTCTACGGTAATTCCCATGACGCGATCTTCACAGGCCGTGGCCCATCGCCAACCCTCCGTGCTGCACTCCGCCGCCGACGGACGCCATCTCGGGCTGGAGACGTCCCGGGGTGCGACGCCCGCCGGGGTCGAGGACCATCCGCGGTTCTTCGCGGGCTTCCTGACCTCGCCTCAGGTGGCCGCCGCCCTGCCGCTGCTCGCCGAGTCGGGCGGCACCGCGGGCGCGGGCACCCATCTGTGTGTCGCCTACGGGCTGGGGGCCCGACAGCCGGAGGACCGGCTCGCCGCGGTGGACGCCCTGCTGGTGCTCGCCGCACGCCGGCAGCTCGACGCCGAGCGGCTGGGCGCCGACCTGGGCCAGCCGGTCCGGCGCGGCGCGGTGGAGCCGCTGCGGCTGGCCGAGTCGGCACGGACGGCGGCGGCCACCGGGGCCAACACGACGATATGGGAGATGCTCCGGCTCGCCGCCGAGTGCGCCGAGCGGTCCGGGGCCCGCGGCGCGCTGCCCCATCTGCCCCGGGCGGCCGCCCGGCGTGGCTCGTCACGTCTGGTGGTCCAGGCCCGCCGGCTGCGGGACGCCCTGGCTGAGGAGGTGGCCGCTTGACAGGGCCAAAACCAGTCATTTCAGAGATCTGGGTAACGGGAAAAATCGTTGCAAAAAGAACATAACCATGCTTTACCCATCGGTCACAGAGCGTTCGTGATCACGCAACACCGTTCCTTCACAGTGGTTGCATGAATCGAGACATGTCTGATGTGAGGCGCACGAGGGACGGACGCCCCGTGCACCACTGGCGACGGGACATCGTCGAACTTGCCGCCCTGTTCACGGCGGTGGCGGTGGCCGACGCGGTGGCGAACCTGATCGGGCACGGGCCCGCTGGTCCGGCGCTGCTGGTGATCTCGGCACTGGTACTGGCGGCGACGGCCGGCTTCCACGTCTGGTGGGCGAGGCGCCCAGGTCACGCTCCACCGGTGACCGCTACCGATACCGGCACCCGGCCGGCCGTCAGCGAGACACGGCAGACCGGGCCCGGTGCCGAGGGCCCGTCGGCCGAAGGCGCGGACAGCACGCTGTGGCGGTTGCGGACGACCGTGCGGGACGCGCCCGGTTCGCTGGCGGCGCTGTGCAGCGCGCTCGCCGGGCACGCGGTCGACATCCTGAACCTGCAGACGCATCCGCTGGCCGACGGCACGGTGGACGAGTTCCTGCTGCGGGCCCCGGGCCGGCTCACGGCCGGCGAGATCACCCGGGCGGTCGCACTGGCCGGGGGTACGGACACCTGGATCGAGCGGGCCGACGCGCACGATCTGGTGGACGCCCCGACCAGGGTCCTGGGCCTGGCGACCCGAACCGCCCTGGACGCGGCGGAACTTCCGCTGGCCCTCCGGCAGTTGTTGGGAAGGTGCACGATCCGCTCACTCCCCGCCCATCCGGTCGGCGGGGCCCGGAGCCCCGAGACGGTTCCTGTCGAAGGGGTGCTGGAGGACACCGTGATGCGGCTGCGGGCACCGGAGGGTGGAGTGATCACCGTGGAGCGGCCGTATCTGCCGTTCACGCCGACCGAGTTCGCGCGGGCGCGGGCGCTGGTGGAGCTGGACGCCCGGCTCGGGCCGCGCATCCCGCGCAGCCAGGACGTGCTCACCCTGCCCGAGGGCAGGGAGATCACCGTGCGCCGGGTCGACACGGGTGACGTGGAGGCGGCGAAGGCGATGCACGAGCGCTGCTCGGCACGGACCCTCGGGCTGCGGTACCACGGTCCGGTCGGGGACGCGGACCGCTACCTGAGCCACCTGCTCAGTCCGCGCTTCGGCCGGACGCTGGCCGTGCAGACCGCTTCGGGCCGGATCGTCGGCCTCGGGCATCTGCTGTGGGACGGGGACGAGACGGAGGTCGCGCTGCTCGTCGAGGACGACTGGCAGCGGCGCGGTATCGGCAGCGAGCTGCTGGGCCGGCTGGTGGGCATGGCCGTCGAGGCGGGCTGCGAGAGCGTGTACGCCGTCACGCAGGCGTCCAACACGGGCATGGTCGCGGCTATGCGGGGGCTGGGGTTGCCGCTGGACTATCAGATCGAGGAGGGGACGCTGGTGATCACGGCGCGTCTGGACGCCAGCCCGGTCGTGTCCCGGCTGCCGTATGACAGCGGTGCGCGGGGGCGGTCCGGTCAGGCCTGAGAAGGAGGCGGACAGCGGCCCGGCGTTCGACGGACGCCGGGCCGTTCGTCCGTGCGGGTCGGTGTCACACCCCGTGGCCCAGGGCCGCGTCCAGGTCTGCCCACAGATCCTCCACGTCCTCCAGCCCCACCGAAAGCCGCAGCAGTCGGTCGCTCACCCCGGCGCCCCGGCGGTCCTCGGCGTCGACGACGCGGTGGCTGATGGAGGCCGGGTGCTGGATGAGGGTGTCGACGCTGCCGAGGCTGACGGCCGGGGTGATCAGCCGTACCCGGGAGACGACCTCGTGCGGGTCGCCGTACACCTCGAAGGCGATCATCGCGCCGCCCAGGCGCGGGTAGCGGGTGCGGGCGACGCGCGGGTCGGCGGTGAGACGGCGGGCGAGTTCGGCGGCGGTGGCGGAGGCGGCCCGGACCCGTACCGGGAGGGTGGACAGGCCGCGCAGCAGCAGATAGCCGGCCAGCGGATGCAGGACGCCCCCGGTCGCGAAACGTATCTTCCTGAGCTGCCCGGCGAGTTCCTCGTCGCAGGCGACCACCCCCGCCAGCACGTCGCCGTGCCCGCCGAGATACTTGGTGGCACTGTGCAGCACCAGCCGGGCGCCGAGTTCGGCGGGGCGCTGGAGCACGGGGGTGGCGAAGGTGTTGTCGGCGAGCAGCGGGACCGTGCCGCAGGCGTGGGCGACGGCCCGCAGGTCGAGTTCGGCGAGGGTCGGGTTGGCCGGGGACTCGACCAGCACCAGGCCGGTGTCCGGGCGCAGCGCGTCGTTGATGCCCGCCGGGTCGGTCCAGGTGACCTCGGTGCCGAGGAGACCGGCGGTGAGAAGGTGGTCGCTGCACCCGTACAGGGGCCGTACGGCGACGACATGGCGCAGGCCGGTCGCCGCGCGGGCGAGCAGGACGGCGCTCAGGGCGGCCATGCCGCTGGCGAAGGCAACCGCGGACTCGGTGCCCTCCAGACGGGCCAGGGCGGTCTCGAAGCGGGCGACCGTCGGATTGCCGAGGCGTCCGTAGACCGGCGGTCCCTCCGGGTCCGCGCCGTCGGTGGCGAAGGCGTCGATGCGGGCGGCCTCGGCGCGGCTGTCGTAGGACGGGTAGGTGGTGGACAGATCGATCGGCGGGGCGTGCAGGCCCTGGCGGGCGAGGTCGTCGCGGCCGGCGTGCACGGCCTCGGTGGCCAGGGCGCGCGGGGCGCCGGACACCCGCGTCAGGCCGTCGCGGAGGCTCACCGAGTTGTCGTGGGTGCTCATCGAGTCCATGGGCGAAGGGTGAACATCGGGCGGGGTACAGGAGACGAACACCGTGTTACGTTCGCCATATGGCCGAATCTGTCGCACTGGATCCGGTCGATCTGCATCTGCTGCGGCTGCTGCAGAACGACGCCCGGACCACCTACCGCGATCTCGCCGACCGGGTGGGCGTGGCACCGTCGACCTGTCTGGACCGGGTGACCCGGCTGCGCCGCTCGGGAGTGATCATCGGGCACCGGCTGGAGCTCGATCCGGCCAAGCTCGGGCGCGGCCTCGAGGCGCTGCTGTCGGTGCAGGTGAGGCCGCACCGGCGGGAGTTGGTGGGGCCGTTCGTGGAGCGGATCCGGGCGCTGCCGGAGTCGCGGACGGTGTTCCACCTGACCGGTCCCGACGACTATCTGGTGCATGTGGCCGTGGCCGACATGGCGGACCTGCAACGGCTGGTCCTGGACGAGTTCACGTCCCGGCGCGAAGTGGCCCGGGTGGAGACCCGGTTGATCTTCCAGCAGTGGGAGTGCGGACCGCTGCTCCCGCCTACGCCGTCAGCTCAATCCCAGTGACGTGCGGCGGCCCGTCGTACGAGGATGGACCGCATGTCACAGACCAACAGCCCGCTGCCCCGCCAGGTCGCCGACACCTTCGTCGACGAGCTCATCGCCCTCGATCCGATCACCGGTACGTTCCTCGGCGTCAAAGAGAGTTCGAGCCGTCTGCCCGACACCTCGCCGGCCGGCGGTGAGGCGCTCGCCCGGCTCCAGCGTGACACGCTCGCCAAGCTCGACGAGGCCGAGCGGCAGCCCGGCGCGGACAGTGACATCGAGCGTCGCTGCGCACGTCTGCTGCGCGAGCGGCTCACCGCCTCCCTCGCCGTGCACGAGGCGGACGAGAGCCTGCGTTCGGTCAGCAACCTGAGCTCGGCCGCGCACGCGGTGCGCCAGGTGTTCACCGTGACCCCCACGGCCACCGAGGAGGACTGGGCGGCGGTCGCCGAGCGGCTGCGCGCCGTGCCGGCCGCGCTGGAGGGCTACCGGCAGTCCCTCGAACTCGGCCTGGAGCGGAAGCTGCACGCCGGTCCGCGCGCCACCGCCACCTTCGTCCGACAGCTCGGCGAATGGGCCGACACGGGCGACGGCCGGGGCTGGTTCGAGCAGTTCGCGGCGTCCGGGCCCGAGGCGCTGCGCGCCCAGCTGGACGAGGCGGCCCGCTCCGCCACGCAGGGCGTCGTGGCGCTGCGCGACTGGATGAAGGACGTGTACGCGCCGGCGATCGAGGGTGCCCCGGACGTGGTGGGCCGCGAGCGGTACGCCCGCTGGGTCCGCTACTTCAACGGCACCGACCTCGATCTGGACGAGGCGTACGCGTACGGCTGGTCCGAGTACCACCGGCTGCTCGGCGAGATGAAGGCCGAGGCCGAGAAGATCCTGCCCGGCGCGGCCACGCCGTGGGTGGCGCTGGCGCACCTCGACGAGCACGGCACCCACGTCGAGGGCGTCGACGAGGTGCAGCGCTGGCTGCAGTCCGTGATGGACGAGGCCATCGAGAAGCTGGACGGCACCCACTTCGACCTGGCCGAGCGGGTCCGCCGCGTCGAGTCCAGGATCGCCCCTCCCGGCAGCGCGGCGGCGCCGTACTACACGCCTCCGTCGGACGACTTCTCGCGCCCGGGCTGCACCTGGCTGCCGACCATGGGCCAGACCCGGTTCCCGGTCTACGACCTGGTCTCGACCTGGTACCACGAGGGCGTGCCCGGCCACCACCTCCAGCTGGCGCAGTGGAAGCACATCGCCGAGAACCTCTCCCGCTACCAGGCCAGCGTGGGCATGGTCAGCGCCAACGCCGAGGGCTGGGCGCTGTACGCGGAGCGGCTCATGGACGAGCTGGGCTTCCTCACGGACCCGGAGCGCCGGCTCGGCTACCTGGACGCGCAGATGATGCGGGCCGCGCGGGTCATCATCGACATCGGCATGCACCTGGAGCTGACGATCCCGGACGACTCCCCCTTCCACCCCGGGGAGCGCTGGACGCCCGCGCTGGCGCAGGAGTTCTTCGGCGCGCACAGCAGCCGCCCGGCGGACTTCGTGGAGAGCGAGCTGACCCGCTATCTGTCCATGCCGGGCCAGGCCATCGGCTACAAGCTGGGCGAGCGGGCCTGGCTGCTGGGCCGGGAGCGGGCCCGTGAGCGGCGCGGCGACGGCTTCGACCTCAAGGCCTGGCACATGGCGGCCCTGTCACAGGGATCGCTGGGCCTGGACGACCTGGTGGACGAGCTGTCACAGCTCTGACGCTACGTCAGCGGCGGAAGTCACCCTCGGAGTTGACGACCTGCCCGGTGACCCAGCGCGCCTCGTCCGTGGCCAGCCATGCGATGAGCCGCGCCGGGTCGTCGGGCCGGCCCCAGCGTCCGGCCGGGAACCGCGCGGCCACGGCCACGTGGACCTCGCCGGTCGCATAACCCGTGTCCACGGGGCCGGGGTTGACGGCGTTCACCGTGATCCCCCGCTCGGCGAGGGTGGTGGCCAGGGAGCGGGTGACGGAGGCAAGCGCGCCCTTCTGGAGGGCGTAGGCGATCTCGCCGGGCATCCCGCCGCCCTGGTCCTGGCCGGAGGTCATCAGCACGACCCGGCCACCGGGCTTCGCCTGCCGGGCGTACGCCTGCACGAGCAGCAGCACCGAGCGGGTGTCCACCGCCCAGTGGGCGTCCAGCATGGCCGCGTCGATCGAGTCGAGAGTGCCGTCGGAGCCGCTGAGCGCGTGGTTGGCGACCAGGATGTCGAGGCCGCCGAACTCCCCGGCGACGGTGTCGACGAGCCGGGCGGGCTCCGCGGGATCTGCCAGGTCGCCGGGTCCGGCGACGACCCGCGCGCGTGGATCGCCGAGTGCCTCGCGCACGGAGGCGACGACGTCCTCGGTCCGGTCCGCGCCCCAGGGCATGGCGGAGTCGGGCGGGACGTGATGGTGCAGATGGACGCTCGCCCCATGGGCGGCGAGCCGCCGGGCGACGGCATGCCCGATACCGGCCCGCCGACTCGCACCGGTGACGAGGGCGGTACGGCCACACAAGGGCAACGACTCGCGGCGAAGTTCTTCGGGGATCCCGGGCACGGCGCATCATGCTAGGGAGCCGGTGCGGGAGGCAGCGACCGAATAAGCGACGAATAAGCGACCGAATAAAGGCGCGGTGCTTGAGGGCGCTGTGCCGTTCGGGTGTGCTCCGGTGGCGGTGGCCGGGCGCAGGCGGCTTGCTGGTGCGGGGGCCACCGGACAGGAAGCGAGCCGCGCATGCAGACCTCCACGCCCCCACGGCAGTCGCTGCAGACTCCCCGTGTCGCCGGTGTGGCCGGCATCGTCTTCGCCCTGCTGCTGGCCGCCGCGATCGTGCTGATGCGGCTGGGCATCCCGCAGGGCGCCGACGCGGTCACCACCCAGGCACCGGACCCCGCCCGGCGCAGCGCCGTCCACTGGGCCCTCACGCTGGTACCGTTCGCCGGCATCTTCTTCCTCTGGTTCGCCGGCGCGGTGCGCAGCCATGTCGGTGACAGCGAGGACCGGTTCCTCGCCACCGTGTTCCTCGGCAGCGGGCTGGTCTTCACGGCCACGATGTTCGGTGCCGCCGCGGCGGCCACAGCCGTGCTGGACACCGCGCATCCGGCGGGTACCTCGCCCTCCCGGCCCACCTGGGACTTCGGCCAGCACTTCGCGTACACGCTGATGACCGGGTACGCGATGCGGATGGCGGCCGTCTTCGTCTGCTCCACATCGCTGATCGGGCACCGACTGGGCATCCTGCCGCGCTGGCTCACGGTGCTGGGTTTCCTCAGCACCCTGGTCCTCCTGTTCGTCTCGTCCGAGGTGCCCTGGGCAGAGCTGGTGTTCCCGGGCTGGTCGCTGCTGCTCAGCCTGTACCTCGTGGCGGTGGGCTTCCGCCGCGCCACCGCGGCACCGGCGTCCTGAGGGCTCACCCGTTCGGAAGGCCTCGGCGCGCGGCGCCGGGCGCGGGCTCCCATGCTGGCGTGCGGGGAGTTCTCCGCCGTCCGAGACCGGACGGACGCAACGGCGGTACGCACGACACCTGGCCACCGGAAGGGCGAAGCCATGACGCGCCTTGTCGTCGATCTCAACAGATGTCAGGGATACGCGCAGTGCGCGTTCCTCGCTCCGGACGTCTTTGCCATGCACGGCGAGGAATCGCTCGTCTACAACCCGCACGCCGAAGCGGAGCAGCGGGAGCGGCTGGCCCGCGCCGTCGCCGCCTGCCCCGTGCAGGCGATCACGGCCGACGGCCTGAACGGCGCCGCGGGGAGGACCTCCGATGCCACCCACTGACTATCTCGACTGGCTCCGGCGCGAGGGCCGGATCGTCGTCGTGGGTGCCTCGCTGGCCGGGCTGCGCGGTGCCGAGACGCTGCGCGACGAGGGCTTCACCGGCGAACTCACCATGATCGGCGACGAGCCGTACGAGCCGTACGACCGGCCGCCGCTGTCCAAGGCGGTGCTGCTCGGCAAGGCGTCCCCGCACCACACCGAGCTGCCCCACCGCCGGGAGATCGACGCGAAGTGGCGGCTGGGGGTCGCGGCGACCGGTCTGGACATCAAGGCCAAGCGGGTACGGCTGGCCGACGGCGACGAGGTCGAGTACGACCGGCTCCTGATCGCCACCGGAGTGCGCTCCCGGCCCTGGCCCAAGGAGGACGAGGCCCGGCTGGACGGTGTGTTCACCCTGCGCACCCGGGACGACGCGGCCGCCCTGCTGCGGCGGATGAAGGCCGGGCCCCGCCGGGTGTTCGTCATCGGCGCCGGCTTCACCGGTTCGGAGATCGCCTCGGCCTGCCGGGACCAGGACATCTCGGTCACCGTGGCGGAACGCGCGGGCGCGCCGCTGGTGGGCGCACTGGGCGGGGTGATCGGCGCGGTCGCGGCCGACATGCAGCGCGACAACGGGGTGGACCTGCGTACCGGGGTCATGGTCACCGCGCTGGAGGGGGACCCGGCGGGCCGGGTGCGCGCCGTCCATCTGTCCGACGGGAGCATCGTCGAGGCGGACGTGGTGGTGGTGTCGCTCGGCGCGACCCGCAACACCGACTGGCTGGCCGGTTCCGGTCTCGGTGCGGGCCCCCGGGGCATCGCCTGTGACGCGGGCTGCCGTGCCTTCGACTTCCGGGGCATCGTCACCGACGACGTCTTCGTCGCCGGCGATGTCGCCCGGTCCCCGCACGCGTTGTTCGGCTACCAGTTCCTGTCCCTGGAGCACTGGGGCAACGCGGTCGCCCAGGCCGAGATCGCCGCGCACAACATGATCAGCCCGAGTGCCGAGCGCAGGCCGCATCTGTGGGTGCCGGCGTTCTGGTCGTCGCAGTTCGGCGTGAGCATCAAGTCCGTCGGCGTGCCGACGATGGGCGAGCAGCTCATGATCACACAGGGTTCGCTGGCCGAACGCCGCTTCGCCGGGGTGTACGGCCACCAGGGCCGCATGATCGCCGCGGTGAGCTTCGACAACACGCGGTGGCTGGAGTTCTACCAGCGGGAGATCGAGAGGGGCGCCCCGTTCCCGGTGGAGTACCCGACGATGGACCGCCGTCCCGAGGGCCGGGTCCCCGTGGACTCCGACTTCCCGGACCCCGCCCTGCCGACGCACGGCGCGACGGTGACCCTCACGGGTTACTCGCCGGCCGACCGGCAGCTGCTGTTCACCCCCGCCCGCCACTGAGCCGTACGTCTCCGCCCAAGGAACCCTCATGACGCAAGCCTCGCTGGTGCGCCAGATCACCGACTTCGCCAACCGCGCCAACCCGTACCCGCTGTACGAGGAGCTCCGCAAGACCCCGGTGCTGCACGAGGAGGAGGGCGGCCCGTACGTCTTCAGCTCGTACTACGACATCGAGGCGCTGCTCCACGACCCGCGGATCAGCTCCGACGCCGCCAATCTCGCGGCGGCGAGTACCGACAAGCGCTCCCAGGCGGAGCAGACCGGCCTGCCGCCCTCCTTCCTGCGGCTCGATCCGCCGGAGCACGACCGGCTGCGGCGGATCACCAACAGCGGCTTCGGCCCGCCCCACCGGCCGCACCGGATCAATGACCTGGTCCCGGACATGGAGCGGGTCGTCACCGAGCTGATCGACGGCTTCGGGGACGCCCGGCAGATCGACCTCGTCGACCAGTTCGCCTACCCGTTCCCGGTCACGGTCATCTGCCGGCTGCTCGGAGTGCCGCGCGACGACGAACCGCGTTTCCGCGCCTGGGTGGACCCGCTCGTCGCGAACCTCGACCCGGACACCACCAAGAACGCGGACCCCTCGTTCTCGAAGGCCGCGCAGGAGGCCCGGATGCAGCTCGGGATGTATCTGGCCGGGCTGGTGGAGGAGCGCCAGAAGGAGCCCCGCGAAGACCTGCTGTCCGACCTGGTCAACAGCCATGGACCGGACGGGCCGATGACGATGATGGAGGTGCTCAGCACCTCGGTCCTGCTGCTGATCGCCGGTCACGAGACGACCGTGAACCTGATCACCAACGGCATGCTCACCCTGCTGCGCAACCCGGACGTCCTCCAGCGGCTGCGTGAGGAACCGGGTCTGGCCCCGAACCTCGTGGAGGAGTTGCTGCGCTTCGAGCCGCCGGTGCAGATGGTGCCGCAGCGCACCTGCATCACGGACATCGAGGTGCGCGGGGTCACCATTCCCAAGGGCTCGCGGATCTGGCTGATGCTGGCGGCCGGCAACCGGGACCCCGAGCGCTTCCCCGATCCCGAGCGCTTCGACCCGGACCGCCGGGACGTCCAGCACCTCGGTTTCGGCAGCGGCATCCACATCTGTTTCGGCGCCCCGATGGCCCGCCTGGAGACCCAGCTCGCGCTGACCCAGCTGGCCCGCCGGCTCGACAGTCCGCGGCTGGTCGAGGATCCGCCGCCCTACCGTCCCAACGCGGTGCTGCGCGGACCGCGCCATCTCAACATCGCCATCGACGGGGTGAAGTGACGTCCGGTCAGGATTCGATCCTGCGCAACCGCACCAGTCCCAGCCAGGTTTCCGGGCCGGGCCTGGTGTAGGCGGCGCGCACCTCGTAGGTGCCGGGCTCCAGCGGGACCCGCAGATGGTCCCCGCCCTCGGCTTCGCCGCCCGGCCAGGCGGAGTCGAACAGGACGACAGGGCCCGGGACCTGCCAGTGGATCTCGTTCTCCCACACGGCGCTCTCGAGCGCGGCGGGGACCTGGGCCAGGAGTTCGTCCTCGGAGTTGGCGGCGGACCAGCGTACGAACGTGCCGTGGTCCGGCAGGAAGGACGTCGAGGCGGGTTCGTCGCCGAGGACCAGGGCCGCACTGTCCCCGACCGGGAGCAGTCCGACATAGCCGTCGACCTCGCAGGCCCGGTCGTAGTCGGTGGCCAGCTCCTCGCTGTCGGCTCCGGCCCAGAACGGCAGGACCGTCTCCGGGACCGCCACGAGCGGGCCACCGCCCGACTCCACCCACTCCACCGCGCCTGGATCCGCATAACGAGTCATGGGGGTGAACCTACACGTACAGCGACGGCACAAGTTCGCCCCCGGGAATCAGCAACCGCAGCCGCCCTCGACGGGTGCGGTCAGCGGGTCCGGAGCCCGGTGCGCCCGGCCCTGCCAGGTCTCGAACTCGAAGCCCTCACGCACCCAGTACTCGAACCCGCCGAGCATCTCCTTGACCCGGTAGCCGAGTTCGGCCAGCGCGAGGGCGGCACGGGTCGCGCCGTTGCAGCCGGGACCCCAGCAGTACGTCACCACGGGCACGTCCCGGTCGAGGAGCCGGGCCGCCCGCTCGGGGATGAGCGCGGTCGGCAGGTGGACGGCGCCGGGGATGTGGCCCTGGTCCCAGGACTCGGTGGAGCGGGAGTCCAGGACGGCGAACCCGGGGTCGCCGTCCGCGGCGAGGGCGGCGGCCACATCGGAGACGTCGGCGTGGAAGACGAGGCTCGCCCGGAAGTGGGCGGCGGCCTCGGCGGGTGCGGCGGGAGCGACGCGCAGAACGGGGTTGTCGATGGTGGTGACGGTCATGTCGGGCCTTTCGCCGGCCGCCGGTGTCGGCGGTTCTCCATGACCGGAAATCTACGGCCGGTGACCGACCGCCCTGAAGGTACGATCCCCGGCCGCGACCTTGTCCGGCCGGGGATTCACTGTTATCCATCCCCCATGACCGTGTTTTCCCCGGACGCCACCGACTGGCGCATCCTCGATGTCCTCCAGCGCGAGGGCCGGGCCAGCTTCGCCGAGCTGGCGCGTGCCGTCGCGATGTCCCCGAGTGCGGTGACCGAGCGGGTGCGCCGGCTCGAGGAGGCGGGCGTGATCCAGGGGTACGCGGCGGTGGTCGACCCGGAGCGGCTGGGCCTGCCGGTCCTCGCCTTCGTCCGGCTGCGCTACCCGAACGGCAACTACAAGCCGTTCCACGACCTGGTCGCCGCCACGCCCGAGATCCTGGAGGCGCATCACGTCACGGGCGACGACTGCTTCGTCATCAAGGTCACCGCCCGCTCGATGCGCCACCTGGAGGAGATCTCCGGCAAGATCGGCACCCTGGGTTCGGTGACGACGAGCGTCGTCTACTCCTCGCCCCTCCCCCGCCGCGCGATCGGCACCTAGAGCACCTGGAGCACCTGGACCCCGCGCTGCCGCAGCGCCGAGCCGGATCTGCCCTTCACCACCTCCAGTTGGGCGTGGATGCGGCGGCGCAGGTCGGCGACATGGCTGACGATGCCCACGCTGCGGTCGCGTTCACGCAGGGAGTCGAGGACGTCGAGGACCTCGTCCAGGGTCTGGTCGTCGAGGCTGCCGAAGCCCTCGTCGATGAAGAGGGTGTCGAGCCGGACCCCGCCGGCCTCGTCGGTGACGACGTCCGCGAGGCCGAGGGCGAGCGCGAGGGAGGCGAAGAATGTCTCGCCGCCGGACAGGGTGGCGGTGTCCCGCTCGCGTCCGGTCCAGGCGTCCACCACATGCAGCCCGAGGCCGCTGCGGCCTCGGCCGGTGCGGTCGTCGGAGTGGACCAGGGTGTAGCGGCCGGAGGACATGCGGTGCAGGCGCACGGTCGCGGCGGCGGCGACCTGTTCCAGGCGCGCGGCCAGGACGTACGACTCCAGCCGCATCCGGCGCTCGTTGTCGGCGGAGGTGCCCGCGGTGAGGGCGGCGAGCCGGGCGACCCGCTCGTACTCCTCGCGCAGCGGCCCGAGCCGGCGTACACCTTCGGTCGCGCGGGCGGACAGCCGGTCGAGTTCGGCGCAGCAGCGGGCGGCCCGGTCGCGGGCGGAGGCGGCGTCGCGCAGGCGCTGGGCCGCCGTGGCGGCGTCGCGCTCGGCCGTGTCGAGGTCGGCGGGCGGCTGCTGGGCGGCGGCCGCGGTGTCGGTCTCCGCCAGCACCGCGCGCACCGCCGCCTCCTCGGACTGCCACTCGTCCAGGCGCCGTTGGAGTTGGCGGTGGGCGTTGTCGTCGAGGAGGGCGGCGGCCGCGTCCTGCGGGGTGTCGAAGCCCGCCCGGTAGGCGGCGTCGGCGAGCCGTGCGTCAGTGTCCTTCAGATGCCGGGCGGCGTCGTCGGCGGCACGTGCGGTGTCGGCGGCGTCGGTGAGCAGTGCCACCTGCCGCTCCAGCTGCGCGGCCCGGGCGGCGACACTGACCGCGCCGTCCCTGGCCTTGACCAGCTGTTCCTCCAGGGAGGCCTGTTCGGCGCCGAGGCCCTCACGCCGGGTCAGCCTGGTGGCGGCCCGGACCTCGGCCTGCTGCCGGCCTGCCAGCCGGCGCTCGCGCTCCTGCTCGGCGAGCCGCAGCTCCTCGTGCGCCGCGTGCAGAGCGGAGGCACGCCGCCGGACCTGCGCGTACTCCTGCTCCAACTCGTCTACTTGTGCGGCGAGTTGACTGGTGGGTGTGTCGGCCGCCTCGGCGGTGGCAGCGGCCAGTGCCTCGCGGACGGTGCCGAGGTGCCGCTCGTCCTGGGCGCGCTGTTCGTCGGCGCGCTGGTAGTCGGCGAGCGCACGTTCCTCCGCCTCCCGGTCGACGTGTCCCGCGAACTTCCGCGCGGGCGCCGGGTGTTCGGTGGAGCCGCAGACCGCGCAGGGCTCGCCGTCGGTGAGATCGGCGGCCAGCTCGGCGGCGATGCCGTTCAGCCGCTGTTCCTTGAGGTCGAGCCAGTGGGCCCGCGCGTCGACGGCCTGTCGCGCGGAGGCCAGGGCCCTGCGCTGTGCCTCGTCGGTGTCCCGGCCCAGCTCGTCCCGCAGCCGCGCCGCCTCCAGCCGCCGGCGGGCGGGCTCCCGCTGTACGGCGAGCTGCTCGGCGCGGGTCGCGGCCTCATGGGCGGAGTCGATACGGGTCTGCAGCCCCGCGCGCACGGCGTCCCAGTCGGCGAGCCAGCCCTCGGCCTCGCGCAGGGCGTCCTGGTCGTCCCGCTCCTGCCGGTCCAGCCGCCCGCACTCGTCGACGACCTCGGCGAGCCGTCGCTCGGCCCGGCGCGCGGACTCCAGCCCGCCCAGTTCCTCGGCGGCCCGGCGGGCAGCGGTGGCGAGCCCTGCCGCACCGGCTCCCGCGAAGGTCTCCGGCAGCAGTCCGCGTGCCCGTGCCTCGGCGGCGGCCGCCCTGCGGTGCCCGGCCTCGGCGGCCTCCCGCAGCTCCAGCGCCGGCGCCACCGCCGCCGCCTGCCGCCCCCGCTCCATCCGCGCCTGCGCCTCGTCTCGGTCCCCGGCCCGCTCCTCCAGCCGTACGGCCCGCTCCCTGGCCTCGGCGAAAACGCCCTGCAACCGAGCCAGTTCGCGTACGTCGGCCAGCGCACGGTCGGCGGCGAACTGGGCGGACTCGGCCGCGGTGAGGCGGCAGTGGGCGACGGTGAGGCGCTCGCGCGCGGTGCTGCGGGCGACGGCGGCGGCGGTGAGGACGGCCTCGGCGAGACCGGGCTCGCCCGGGGCCAGCTCCGGCAGCTCCATCGCCTCGCCGGCTTCCTGCTGCATGCGGTGTGCGTCGGCCAGCAGCGCGGAGTCGCCGTCCCGCACCCGGGCTTCGGTCGCCTTCCGGCGCTCGGCGAGGCGTTTCTCGACGTCGGCGAAGCGCCGGGTGTCGAAGAGGCGGCCGAGCAGCTGACCGCGGGCGCCTGCGTCGGCGCGCAGGAAGCGGGCGAAGTCGCCCTGGGGAAGCAGGACGACCTGGCAGAACTGCTCGCGGCTCATGCCGAGCAGCTGGCTGATCTCCTCGCCGATCTCCTGGTGCGAGCGGCTGAGGTCCTTCCAGGCGCCGCCTGTCGTGTCGTACTCGCGCAGCCAGGTCTGGGTCTTGTCCAGGGTCGTCCCGGAGCCGCGTTTCTTGGGGCGCTCCCAGGGCGGCTGCCGGGTGACCTCCAACCTGCGTCCGCCGACGGTTAGTTCGAGGCGGACCTCGGTGCGGGTTGCCGGGTCGGCGTGGTCGCTGCGCAGGGTGAGGCCCTGGCCGCTCTGGCGGGCGCCGGGGACGGTGCCGTAGAGCGCGTAGCAGACCGCGTCCAGGACGGAGGTCTTTCCGGCGCCGGTCGGGCCGTGCAGGAGGAAGAGTCCGGCGGCGGAGAGTGCGTCGAAGTCGACGCTCTGGGTGCCTCCGAAGGGGCCGAAGGCGGTGATGTCGAGCCGGTGGAGCCTCACTGGGCGGCCTCCGTGTTCCGTCGCGCGTACGTCCTCACCGCGCCACCTCCCGCACCGCGGCGTCCGCGCGCACGGCGTCGAAGGCCTCGCCCAGCACGGTCAGTTCCCGCTGGTCGGGGCCCGCGCCGCGGACATGGGCGACGAAGTCCTCGGCGATCTGGCGGTCGGTGCGGTCGGCCAGGCGGCGGGCGTAGGTCACGTCGGGGTCGTCCGGGGCGCGGTCGGGGGCGAAGACCAGGCTGAGGGTGTGCGGGAAGCGGTCGGTGAGGCGGGCCATCGGGTCGGCGGGGCGGACCGGGTCGGTGAGGGTCGCCTCGATCCAGGCCTCCTCGTGCCGTGTCAGGGCGGGGTCGGCGAGCAGGTCTTCGAGCGTGCCGCGGATGCGGGCCAGCGGCCGCGGGACCGGGCAGTCGAGGCGCTCGGCGGTGACGGTGCCGCCGGCGGCCAGGTCGACGAGCCACATGCTCTTGCGGTGGTCGGCCTCGGAGAAGGAGTACGCCAGCGGGGAGCCGGAGTAGCGCACGCGCTCGGTGATGGTCTGGCAGCCGTGCAGATGGCCCAGCGCGACATAGTCGACACCGTCGAAGACTCCGGCCGGGACGGCGGCCACCCCGCCGACGGTGATGTCCCGCTCGCTGTCGCTGGCCTCGCCGCCGGTGACGAACGCGTGCGCGAGGACGACGGAACGCGTGCCGGGCGCGCGTGCCGCGAGGTCGGCACGGACCCGGTCCATGGCGGCGGCCAGCACCGGCTCATGCCCGGCCTTCTCCACGGCGAACTCGTCCCTCACCAGGGCGGGTTCGAGATAGGGCAGGCCGTAGAAGGCGACGTCGCCGAAGGCGTCGGGGAGGACGACGGGTGTGCCGCAGGCCGACGGTTCGGTGCGCAGATGGATGCCCGCGCGGTCGATGAGGCCGGCGCCGACGCCGAGTCTGCGGGCCGAGTCGTGGTTGCCGGAGATCATCACCGTGGGCACGCCGAGGTCGGCGAGCCGGTGCAGGGCGTCGTCGAACAGCTCGACCGCGGCCAGCGGCGGGACCGCGCGGTCGTACACGTCTCCCGACACGACCACGGCGTCGACGGCGTGCTCGCGCACGGTCGCCACGAGGTGGCCGATGAACTCGGCCTGGGCGCCGAGCATGTTCACCCGGTGGAACGCCCGGCCGAGGTGCCAGTCGGAAGTGTGCAGGAGTCTCATGATCCCCGAGGTTAACGGCCGGGTCTGACATCACGGACGGTTACTCCCGTATCAGCCCGTCATGAGGCGAATGAAATGCGGGGGTTATGTCCGTTTGGTTCGGATCGTCACGCGTCTCCGTAGGCCTCGCCGCCCAGTTCGAGGCTCGCCGTGCCCGCGGTGGCGTCGGCGAGCCACGCGCGGAACGTGTCGACGTCGGCGTCCGGCAATCCGATCTCGAGGGTGACCGCCTCGCCGTAGCGGACGTCTCGGACCTCGCGGCCGGTGGCGCGCAGGTCGTTCTGGACCTTGCCGGCGCGCTGGTGGTCGACGGTCACCGTGGCCAGCCGGAAACGGCGGCGGGTGATCGCGCCGAGGGTGTCGAGGGCCTCGCCGACCGCGCCGCCGTACGCGCGGATGAGGCCGCCGGCGCCGAGCTTGACCCCGCCGTAGTAGCGGGTGACGACGGCGACGACGTAGCGCATGTCCCGACGCAGCAGCATCTGGAGCATGGGGACGCCTGCGGTGCCGCCCGGTTCGCCGTCGTCGCTCGCCTTCTGCGTGGAGGCGTCGGCGCCGATGACGTAGGCCCAGCAGTTGTGCGAGGCGTCGGCGTGCTCCTTGCGGACGCGCGCGACGAAGTCCTGGGCCTCCTGCTCGGTGGCCGCCGGGGCGAGGGCGCACAGGAAACGGGAGCGGTTGACCTCGGTCTCATGGGTGCCCGCGCGGGCGACTGTGCGGTACTCGTCCTGCATCCGCCCAGCCTATGCGGACCCGCGAGCCCGTCCGGCCCGAGGCGGGACTACTCCTTCCCGCCCCGCGGCACCCTCACCTCCGTCAGCAGTGCCGTCCCCGGGCCCAGCGCCGCCCACCCCGCCCCGTGCCAGGCCAGGACGGCGATCGCCGACGTCGGGAACTTCTTCCGCACCTGCTCCAGGGTGTCGTCCAGGCCGTCCCCCGCCAGTTCCAGGACCAGTTCCTCCAGTCCGGGGTTGTGCCCGACCAGCAGCAGCGTCTCCACCTCGGCCGGGACCTCGCGCACGACCTTTAGGAGATCGGGTACGTCGGCCGCGTACACCCGCCGGTCGTGGCGCACCGGCGGTGGTGTGCCCCACTGGCCGGAGGCCAGGTCCCAGGTCTGCCGGGCGCGTACCGCGGTGGAGCAGACCGCGAGGTCGGGCAGGCAGTCGGACTCGGCGAGGGCGCGGCCGGCGGCGGGGGCGTCGCGGCGGCCGCGGGCCGCCAGCGGGCGCAGGTGGTCGGGTACGCCCTCGGGCCAGGCCGACTTCGCGTGCCGCAGGACGACCAGGCGGCGCAGCGGCCCCGCGCCCGCCCGGGCCGTCACGCGGCGCTCCCGAGGTCGCGGGTGAGGTCGAGGGCGAGCAGCCGGTCGGCGTAGGCGCAGGTCTCGAAGCGGGCGCCGTCGGGGATCTCGGGCTGGTTCTCCATCCAGCGCAGGACGCCGAGCACCCCGGGCACGTCGAGGTCGGCCTCCCAGGCGTCCCGCAGCCGCCCTCGCACCTTCTCGGGCACCGGCCGGGAGGGGCTGCGCGACCACTGGGCCACGGCCTGCCTCAGTCGCCCGAGCCGCCGCCCTGCCGCGTCGAGGGCACCGGCGCCGAGGTGTACGGCCGTGCCGCGCGGGGCGTCGAGAAGAGCGAGCCGGAGTGCGGCGGGGTCGGCCAGCGCGTTGAGGACACCGGCGTCGGGGCCGCCTGCGGGGGCCACGGTGACGGTCACCCCGGCGCCGGGCACGGTCACGCCGTCCGCCGCCACGTGGACGACCTGCGCCTCACCCAGTCCCGACGCGAGGTCGCGGCCGTCCTCGAAGGGGCGGATGCCGAGGGTGGTGGCGGCGGCGTGCAACTCGGCCTGGTGGTGGTCGGCGGTGAGCAGGGGCAGGACCGGGGTGCCGCCGATCTCCAGGGCGCGCAGGAGCAGGTCGGTGGTGAGCAGGACCCGCAGCGCCGTCAGGTCGTACCCGGAGGCATGGGCCTCGACCCGGGTCAGGGCGCGGCGGGCGGGGGCGGCGGGGACGGTGTCACCGGTCTTGGCGTCGAGGATGCGCAGCACGGGCTGAGCGTAGGCGGGTGGAAGGCCGTACGCAGGCACCTTGCGCCGATTCCGGTCACCGTGGCGGGACATGCGGGACATGGGACACCTTCTGCCGCGAAGACTGTTCCGACGGTACTGCGCGGCTCCGGCCCAGGCCAGGGAATCAGGGTCCGGGCGGACGCTGTTGGTCACGACAGATGTTCCCCCGAGCCGAGGAGGCCGACGGTGTACGGCGACGAAGCGACGATCCGCAGAATCCTGACCGAGAAGGGTGACACCTGGGCGGTGGTCGGCCTGTCATCCAACCGGGGACGCGCGGCGTACGGAGTGGCGCAGGCGCTGCAGCGGTTCGGCAAGCGGGTCGTGCCGGTCCACCCCAAGGCGGAGACGGTGCACGGGGAGCAGGGCTACGCCTCGCTCGCGGACATCCCCTTCGACGTCGACGTGGTGGACGCCTTCGTCAACAGCGAGCTGGCCGGTGCCGTCGCGGACGAGGCGGTGGCGAAGGGCGCGAAGGCGGTGTGGTTCCAGCTCGGGGTGGTCGACGAGGCGGCGTACGAGCGGGTGCGGGCCGCGGGTCTGGACATGGTCATGGACCGCTGCCCGGCCATCGAAATTCCCCGCCTGGGCCGGGACTGAGCGCTGGATTTGAGGAAGATCTGAGCTTGCCTGTCTTACCCTCTTCTCACTTATCGCAGCTGAATACGGACATTCCGTGACCCTCGCTGACCTGTGCAAAAGCTTTGGCCAAGACAGGAAAGATCGAGGGTCAAATCTTTGGCAACACTCTTCTCCGATTGCAGTACGCACCCTTAGCTTGTGCCCTCTTGCCCGTTAAATCTGCGTTCAGAAACTGAGAGGCCACTTGACATGGTGAGCGTCGATAAAGCCGCGACGGAGGACATCGCACCTTCGGGCGGTCTGAGGCGGGACGTCGGGCTGATCGGCCTGATGTGGGCCTCTGTGGGCTCGATCATCGGCTCCGGATGGCTGTACGGCGCCCAGAAGGCCGTCGTACAGGCCGGTCCCGCGGCGACCATCTCGTGGGTGGTCGGCGCGATAGCGATCGTGCTGCTGGCACTGGTGCACGCCGAACTCGGCGGCATGTTCCCGGTGGCGGGCGGTACGGCCCGCTACCCGCACTACGCGTTCGGCGGCCTGGCCGGCATGTCCTTCGGCTGGTTCTCCTGGCTCCAGGCGGCGACCGTGGCCCCGATCGAGGTCGAGGCCATGATCGGTTACGCCGGTCACTGGAAGTGGGCCCAGCATCTCGAGCACACCGACGGCACCCTGACCGCCAGCGGTCTACTGGTGGCCGTCGTGCTCATGGCTCTGTTCGTCGGCGTCAACTTCTTCGGCGTGCGGGTGCTCGCGCACACCAACAGCGCCGCCACCTGGTGGAAGATCGCCGTGCCGCTGGCCGCGATCTTCATCATCGCCATCGGTAACTTCCACCCGGCCAACTTCCACTCGGAGGGCTTCGCTCCCTTCGGTGCCAAGGGTGTGCTCACCGCGATCAGCACCAGCGGCATCATCTTCGCCCTGCTCGGTTTCGAGCAGGCCATCCAGCTGGCGGGCGAGAGCCGGAACCCCAAGCGCGATCTGCCGCGCGCCACGCTCGGCTCGGTCGCGATCGGCGCCGTCATCTACGTCCTGCTCCAAGTGGTGTTCATCGCCGCGCTGCCGCACAGCACGTTCGCGCACGGCTGGGCGCACCTCTACTACAAGGGGATAGAAGGCCCGTGGGCCGGCCTCGCCACCCTGGTGGGCCTCGGCTGGCTGGCCTGGATCCTCTACCTGGACGCGATCATCTCCCCCGGCGGCACCGGCCTGATCTACACCACGGCCACCTCCCGGGTTTCCTTCGGCCTCGCGAAGAACGGCTACGCGCCGAAGATCTTCGCCCGGACCGACGCCCGTGGTGTGCCGTGGTTCGGCCTCATCATGTCCTTCGTGACCGGTGTGATCTGCTTCCTGCCGTTCCCGAGCTGGCAGCAGCTGGTCAGCTTCATCACCTCGGCGAGCGTGCTGATGTACGCCGGTGCGCCGCTGGCGTACGGCGTCTTCGCCGACCGGCTGCCGCACCACGAGCGGCCGTACCGGCTGCCCTTCGGCAAGGTGATCTCCCCGCTGTCGTTCGTGGTGGCCAACCTGATCATCTACTGGTCCGGCTGGGACACCCTGTGGCGGCTGGGTATCGCGATCGTGCTCGGCTATCTGCTGCTCGGCGGCTACGCCTTCTACGCCCACAGCAAGAACCTGCCGGATGCGCCCCGGCTGGACTTCCGGGCCGCGCAGTGGCTGCCCTTCTATCTGGTGGGCATGGGCCTGATCTCCTGGCAGGGCGGTTTCGGCGGCCAGGGACATATCGCGCTGTGGTGGGACATCCTGGTCATCGCTGTCTTCTCGGTCGGCATCTACTACTGGGCCAAGGCGACCGCCTCCCCCGCCCAGGACATCGAGCGCAGCATCGACGAGGTCGTGGTCACCGACGCCCCGGCGCACTGACCCCGCCCGACGCCCATGTCCCGCGTCCCGTCAGCCACGGCGGCCCTGCCGTGGCTGACGGGACACCGTCATAATGCGGGGGTGATCCCCAACTCCCCCTCCGAAGAACGCCCTGCGGTCGTCGTCATCGGTGCCGGACCCGCCGGACTGACCGTCGGAAACATCCTGCGGGCCGCCGCCGTCGACTGTGTGGTCCTGGAGACCGAGAGCAGACAGTTCATCGAGACCCGGCCCAGGGCCGGGGTCCTCGAGGAATGGGCGGTGCGCGGCCTCGAGCAGCGCGGTCTGGCCGACACCCTGCTGGCCTGGGCGCAGGTGCACAGCGAGTGCGAGTTCCGCTTCGGCGGCGAGCGCTTCCGGTTCGACTACGGTGAGTTGACGGGCCAGCACCACTATGTCTATCCGCAGCCGTTGCTGGTGACGGACCTGGTGCGCGAGTACGCCGACGTCCGCGGCGGGGACATCAGGTTCGGGGTGCGGGACGTCACGCTTCACGACCTGGGGACGGACCGGCCCACCGTGTCGTACCTCGACCCCGCGAGCGGTCAACGGCACGTCCTGCACTGCGAGTTCGTCGCGGGCTGCGACGGGGCGCGCGGGGTGACCCGGAACGCGATACCGGACGGGCGGGTGCGGGTCTCGCGGCAGGACCACGGCATCGGGTGGCTGGCGCTGCTCGCCGAGGCGCCGCCGTCCTCGGACTGTGTCCTGTTCGGCGTCCATCCCAACGGTTTCGCCGGGCACATGGCGCGCAGCCCCGAGGTCACCCGCTACTACCTGCAGTGCCCGCCGGGCCACGACCCGGAGAACTGGTCGCACGACCGGATCTGGGCCGAACTGCGCGAACGGCTCGGCGCGGCCGGGGCGCCGCCGCTCAACGAGGGGCGGCTGATCGAGAAGCGCGTGCTGGACATGCACAACTACGTCGTCGAACCCCTGGTGTTCGGCCGCCTCTTCCTGGCCGGCGACGCCGGGCACCTGACCGCGCCGATCGCCGCGAAGGGCATGAACCTCGCCCTGCACGACGCCTTCCTGCTGGGCGACGCGATCGCCGCGCACGTCACCAAGGGCGACGACTCCGGCCTGGACGGCTACTCCCACGCCTGTCTGCGCCGGGTCTGGGACTACCAGGAGTTCTCCGAGTTCCTGTCCGGCATCTACCACGGCACCTCGTCCGGCGATCCGTTCCTCGCGGGCACCACGCTGGCCCGGCTGCGCAGACTGTTCACCTCACGTGCGGCGGCGACGGCCTTCGCCGAGCAGTACCTCGGTTCGGCCGCCGCCTTCTGAACGCTACGCCGGACCGTGTTGCCGACCCCCCTCTTCAGCAGGAGCTTCGACAGCGGTTTCGGTCAACCGGTGGTCCGCCACCTTCAGCGCCTCGTCGACCAGCCGGCGCAGATGACCGTGGCGCAGCGAGTACACCACCCGGCGCCCCTCCTTGCGTGTGCCCACCAGACCCGCGAGCCGCAGCCGGGCCAGATGCTGGCTGACGGCGGGGCGCGCGGCACCGCACACCTCCGTGAGCGTGGTGACGTCGGCCTCCCCCGCCGTCAGGGCGTGCAGCAGGGTCAGCCGGGTGCGGTCACCGAGCAGGGCGAGGAGTTCGGCGGCGAGCGCGAACTGTTCCTCGCCCGGGCTGCGCGGATGCGCATGCTGCGCAGGTGATAGGTGCATGCGTGCGCTCATACGCACATAATGGCCTTGTGGGTGTCGCATGTCCACGTCCCGAGTCCCGCGCACCGGAGAGGGGAGCCGCAATGAGCGACCGGCACCACCATGAGCCCGCGCACGTCCACGACGGTCACGGCGACCACGGCCACGGTCACTCCCACGCGCCGCGAGGGGGTCTCCGCCACCGCCTCGGCCACCTCCTCACACCGCACTCCCACGAGACGGCCGACAAGCTCGACTCCGCTCTGGAGGCCTCGGCGCGGGGCATGCGGGCGCTCTGGGTCTCGCTGGCCGTCCTCGGGGTGACCGCGCTGCTGCAGGCGGTCGTCGTGGTCCTGTCCGGGTCCGTCGCCCTGCTCGGGGACACCGTGCACAACGCGGCCGACGCGCTGACCGCCGTACCGCTCGGCATCGCCTTCGTGCTCGGGCGCCGTGCGGCGAACCGCCGCTTCACCTACGGCTACGGGCGGGCCGAGGATCTCGCGGGGATCGCCATCGTGCTGACGATCACCGCGTCGGCCGCCTTCGCCGCGTGGACCGCGGTGGAACGACTGCTGGATCCGCGGCCGGTCGCGCACCTGCCGGCGGTCGCGGTGGCCGCGCTGGTCGGCTTCGCCGGCAACGAGTGGGTGGCCCGGTACCGGATCCGGGTGGGCCGGGAGATCGGCTCGGCGGCGCTGGTGGCCGACGGGCTGCACGCCCGTACCGACGGATTCACCTCGCTGGCCGTGCTGGTGGGGGCGGGCGGGGCGGCGCTGGGCTGGCGACTCGCCGACCCGCTGGTGGGGTTGGCGATCACCGCGGCGATCGCACTGGTGCTGCGGGACGCGGCCCGTGAGGTGTTCCGGCGGGTGATGGACGCCGTGGACCCGGAGTTGGTGGACCGGGCCGAGCGGGCGCTGCGCGAGGTGCCGGGGGTGCGGTCGGTGGGTGAGTTGCGGCTGCGGTGGATCGGGCACCGGCTGCGGGCCGAGGTCGCGGTCGTGGTCGACGGCGAGGCGACCGTACGGCAGGCGCACGCGGTCGCGGTCGCGGCGGAACACGCGCTGCTGCACGCCGTAGCCGGACTGACGGCGGCTACGGTGCACGCCGATCCGGCACCGGCACCGGGCGAGGCGGACCCGCACCTGGCACTGGCCCACCACGCAACGCCTTAGACGCCCAGGCCCTCCAGCACGACCGCGCCCGGAAGCTGGGTGAACGCCTTGCCCGGGACCAGGAGTTTGCCGCGGCGGCGGCCGCTGCCGACCAGGACGTAGGGCAGGTCGACGACGGCCGAGTCCACCAACAGGGGCCAGTCGCGTGGGAGGCCGATCGGGGTGATGCCGCCGTACTCCATGCCGGTCTCCCCGGTCGCGGTGTCCATCGAGGCGAACGATGCCTTGCGGGCGCCGAGTTGACGGCGTACGACACCGTTGACGTCGACCTTGGTGGTGGACAGGGCCAGACAGGCGGCCAGCGTCGTCTCGCCGCCACGCTTGCCCGCCACCACCACACAGTTGGCCGACCGCTCCAGCAGCTCGTGCCCGTAGTGCTCGACGAAGACCGCGGTGTCCGCCCACCGGGGGTCGGTGTCGACGTAGACGATCTGCTCGGCGGGGACGGCACCGCTCCAGTGGCGTACGGCGTCGGCGACCGGCGCGGTCAGCTCGTCGAGGCAGTCGGGGACGGGGACGGCGGTGGTGAAGTCTCCGATGGGTGCGCGCATGTCCGCACGCTAACAGCCGGTCGACGGAAGGCTCAGACCACCGGCGGGACGGAGACCGTCATCACCATCTCCATCGGCACGTCGCCGGTGTTGCCGTACACATGGGCCGTATCGGCCTCGAAGGAGGCGCTGGCGCCCGTCGGCACGCGGTACTCGGCCCCGTCGACGATGAGGGTCAGTTCACCGGCGGTGACATGGACGATCTCCACAGTGCCGGCCGGGTGGGGTTCCGAGGGACTGCTCTCGCCCGGCATCAGACGCCAGTCCCACATCTCCAGCGGGCCGGGCGCCTCGGTGCCGGCGAGGAGGCGGTTGTAGCTGCCGGCCTCGGTGTGCCACAGCCGTACGGCCTTGTCGACGGGGACGATCTGGACCTTGGGGCCCTGCTCGTAGTCGAGCAGTGTGGTGATGCTGACGCCGAGCGCGTCGCCGATCTTGACGACCGTACCGATGCTCGGGTTGGTGCGGGCCTGCTCGATCTGAATGAGCATGCCACGGCTGACCCCGGCCCGGGCCGCGAGCACGTCGAGGGTGAAGCCGCGCACCGAGCGCCAGTGCTTTACGTTGCGGGCCAGGGACTGGGTCAGCAGGTCGAGGTCCGACACGTTCCGTCCATCGTCGTGAGCATTGCGGTCCAGTATTTTGAATGACAGAGTTCAGCCGAGTGAACTACGGTGGGATGTACCTGATCGTTCACCGAACTGTACTGCGAGGCGGGCCGTGACAGCATTCTTCGCCCTGACCACCAGTCTCCTGTGGGGACTGGCCGACTTCGGCGGCGGGCTGCTCACGCGACGCGCCCCGGCGCTCACCGTGGTCGTCGTCTCGCAGGGGATCGCGGCGGCGGTACTCGGCGTGATCGTGGTGGCCACCGGCGGCTGGAGCGAGGCCGGGCCCCGGCTCTGGTTCGCGTTCGCGGCGGGCCTGGTCGGGCCGGTCGCGCTGTTCTCCTTCTACAAGGCCCTCGCCCTGGGCCCGATGGGTGTGGTCTCCCCGCTGGCCACGCTGAGCGTCGCCGTCCCGGTCGGTGTCGGGCTGATACTCGGCGAGCGTCCGGGGCTGCTCCAGGTCGCCGGTATCGCGGTCGCCGTCACCGGGGTCGTCCTGGCGGGCGGCCCTCAACTGCGCGGCGCGCCCGTCCAGCGTCGGACGATCCTGCTCACCCTGGTCGCGGCGGGCGGCTTCGGCACGGTGTTCGCGCTGATCGCGGAGGCGTCCACTACGGTCACCGGCCTCTTCCTGGCCCTCTTCGTCCAGCGGCTGACCAGCGTGGCGACGGGCGGCGCGGCTTTGTGGTTGTCCGTGCGGCACGGCGCGCCGGCGCTGCCGGAGGGCGGCTTCGACTGGTCCACGGTCCCGGCGCTGGGCTTCGTCGGTCTCGCCGACGTCGCCGCCAACGGCACGTACTCGGTGGCCGCCCAGCACGGCCCGGTCACCGTCGCCGCGGTGCTCGCCTCGCTCTACCCGGTGGTCACCGCGCTGGCGGCCCGCGGTTTCCTCAGCGAGCGCCTTCGGGCCGTCCAGGCGGCGGGAGCGGGGCTGGCGCTGGTGGGGACGCTGCTGCTCGCCACCGGCTGAGTCAGTTCTCGCTCTCCAGGGCGGCGAGCCGCGCCACACCCTCCTCGTCAAGCTCCGCCAGGGCGCGCAGTTGCTCCGGGGTCATGCCCTCCGGTATCGGCACCGGCGCGGGCGTGCGCAGCGGGGGCTGCCAGCCGGTCTCGGGGGTCCAGCGGCGTACGACCCGGGCGGGCGCGCCGGCCACCACGGCGTGGTCGGGCACCGTACCCCGCACCACCGCGCCGGCGGCCACCACCACGTTCCGGCCGATCCGCGCGCCCGGCAGGATCACCGCCCCGGTGCCGATCCAGCAGCCGGGGCCGATCTCCACGGGCTCCATGCGGGGCCACTGTTTGCCGATGGGCTGGTGCGGGTCGTCGTAGGAGTGGTTGGTGGAGGTGACGTAGACGTACGGGCCGAAGTAGCAGTCGCTGCCGATGGTGACGGTCGTGTCGGCGATCACATGGCTGCCGCGGCCCAGGACGACCCCGTCGCCTATGCGCAGGATCGGGTCCGGGCCGAGGTCGAGGTCGGGCATCAGACCCGCGGTGAGGGTGACCTGTTCGCCGACGATGCAGTGGGAGCCGAGGTGGATCCACGGGTCGCCGAAGACCGTGCCCAGCGGGAAGGCGAGGCGGGTGGCTTCGCCGATCGCGCCGAAGTGGAAGCGGCCGGGGTGGTCAGCGGTGACGGAGCCCGTGCGCTGCACCCAGGCCCAGGCCGCGTGCACCGCCCGCTGGGCAAGGCGGCGGCACCAGGACGAGAACGTGTTCTTGGGCTTCGGCACGGGGTCACGGTACGCGGAGGGGGCCCCCGACAAGAGGGCGTGCTGCTGTGATCTTCGCCCCAAGGGGTGAGCTAGGTTTCCGTGGACAACGATGACGACGGGAGACCGTGATGACGCAGAAAGCGCTGATCGTGGGGATCGGCGGGCGGGAGCCGAAGATCGAGGACGACGTGTTCGTGGCGCCGACCGCCTCGGTGATCGGGGACGTGACGCTGAAGGCCGGGGCGAGTGTCTGGTACGGCGCGGTGGTCCGGGGGGACGTCGAGCGGATCGTCGTGGGGGCTCAGGCGAACGTGCAGGACAACGTGACGCTGCACGCCGATCCGGGGTTTCCGGTGCGTGTGGGTGAACGGGTGTCCATCGGGCACAACGCGGTGGTGCACGGGGCGACTGTCGAGGACGACTGCCTTGTCGGGATGGGGGCGACGGTGCTGAACGGGGCCGTGATCGGCGCCGGGTCACTGGTGGCCGCGCAGGCGTTGGTGCCGCAGGGGATGGTGGTGCCGGCGGGGTCGCTGGTGGCGGGGGTGCCGGCCAAAGTGCGGCGCGAGCTGAGCGAGGAGGAACGGCAGGGGGTGACCCTTAACGGGACCTTGTATGCGGAGTTGGCCAAGGCGCATCGCGGGGTGCACGAGTAGGTTCGGGGGCGGGTGCGGCGTTGTGGGGGCTGGTCGCGCCCATGCGGCGGAGCCGCACATTGATACAGCCCGCGCCCCCAAGGGGCGCGCCTCACTCCCCGGCGCCGACCGGTTCCGCTTCCTCTTGCGTCGCCTCAACCTTGCTCGCCTTGCGCTTGACGATCAGCATCGACGCCAGGCCCACCAGGACCGCCAGTGCCAGCCCAAGGTACGAGAACCTCTTCAGCCAGTCCTCCGCGACGATGCCCACGTAGTAGACCACCGCCGTCGTGCCGCCCGCCCAGCAGATGCCGCCGAGCAGGTTCGCCGTCAGGAACTTCCAGTACGGCATGTGGAGGACGCCCGCCAGCGGACCCGCGAAGATGCGGAGGAGGGCGATGAAGCGGCCGACGAAGACCGCCCACATGCCCCACTTCTCGAAGGAGCGTTCGGCGGTGGCGACATGGCCCTCGCTGAAGTGTCTCGGGAACTTCCGGGCCAGCCAGGCCAGCAGCGGGCGGCCGCCCTTGCGGCCGATCGCGTAGCCGATGGAGTCGCCGATCACCGCACCCGCGGTGGCGCAGGCGCCGAGGACGACCGGGTTGATGCCCGAGTGCTGGGAGGAGAGCAGCGCGGCGGAGACCAGGACGATCTCGCCCGGCAGCGGGATGCCGAGGCTCTCCAGTCCGATGACCAGCGCCACCACGGCGTAGACGGCGACCGCCGGCACCGAGTCGAGCCATTCCTGGACGTGCACCGCCGGATCCTCCCCTGTCGCGTCGTCCGTACCCTTCGAAGGCTACCCGGTCGGCGGGGTACGGCCGCGCCTGCGGCACCGGCCCGCCCCCCGGCCTTCGGTTTTCGGACATCCGGGTGTCATACGGGACGGGAAGGCTCCCCAGCGGTCCCGCACGCCTGCGGTCCCGCTCGCCTGCGGCTCCCCACCGCGGCCCGCCGTGGAAGGACAACGTCCCCGTGTCCTCACTGTCGTCACTGTCCTCGTCCTGCTCCGACGCGCCTGTGCGTGCCCTGCCGACGCCGTCGATGGCGGGCCGGCCGCTCCGGCTCGCCCTCTGTCTGTCCCCGCTGCTCATCGCGGCGGTCTGGGGGCTGACCAACCAGTCCCTGCTGTACGAGGGGGTCGGCCGGCTCGCTCGCGCCGAGCCCGCGTGGCTGCTGGCGGCGGGCGGGCTCACCTGCCTGACCTGGGTGGTGGCCGCCTCCATGCGGCAGGGTGCCGTGCCCGACCGGCTGCCACCGGGGCTGCTGCTTGCCTCGCAGTTCGCCGCCGGAGCCGCCAACCACGCGCTGCCCGGCGGACTGGGCGCGCACGCCGTCACGGTGCGCTTCCTGCGCGCCCGGGGGATCGCCCTGGACCGGGCCACCGCCTCGATCGCCCTGTACTCGGTGGCCAAGTCGGGTGCGAAGACGGTCGTGCTCATCGGGTTCCTGCTGTCCTCGTCCGCCTGGCGGCGGCTGGGCGAGCTGGTCCCGGACGGCGTGGTGCTGATCCCGGTCGCCGCCGTGCTCACCCTGGTGGGCGTGGCCATGGTCGTCGTACGGCCGCTGCGGCGGCCGATCACCGGGCTGGTGCGGTGTGCGCTCACCGATGCCCGGACGGTGCACGCCCGGCCCTCCCGGGTGCTGGCCCTGTGGGGCGGGGCCACGGCGATGCCGCTGGTGCAGGCGAGTGTGCTGGCCTGCACCGGGGAGGCGCTCGGACTCGGGCTGTCGTGGGCGGAGGTGACCCTGGCGTATCTGGCGGCGGGCACCGCCGGGGGAGCCGTACCGGCGCCCGGCGGGATCGCGGTGGACGCGGCGCTGGTGTTCACTCTGGCCGCGTTCGGCTCCCCGGTCGCGGTGGCCACCGCGACCGTGATCGGATACCGCGTCCTGACCGACTGGGTGCCGCTGCTGCCGGGCGCCCTGGTGCTCTCGGCGATGATCCGCGCGAAGGTGCTCTGACTTCAGTTGCGGTGGGCGACCACGCGGTAGGCGTTGGAGACGCGCAGGCGGTGCGAGAGCGGCCGTACGGCGAAGCGGTCCGCGAGCGTGCCGGCGATCAGGGCCGGGATGCCGGCCAGGAGCAGGGCGGCGCGTGCCGTCTTCCGGAGGGCGCCCGGCGGGCGGGGCAGCCAGGGGGCGTCCTCGGGCGGGGCGGTGTGGTCCAGGGCGAGCCAGACGGCGGCCAGCAGGTCGACCGGGTCGTGCGCCTCGGCGTGCTGTTCCGCGACCACCGTGAAGCCCAGGTCGGTGAGGCGGGCACGGAGGTTGGCGACGGGGATGAAGTGCAGGTGCTGCGGCTGGAGCCAGGGCAGCCACCAGCGGCCGAGGAGCCGGGCGTAGCGGCTCTCCGGGTCGGGGACCTCGATGAGGAGGTGGCCGCCGGGGCGTACCGCCTGGTGGGCGGCGCGCAGTTCACTGTCGGGGTCGGTGCTGTGCTCCAGGTAGTGGAACATGCTGACCACGTCGTAGCCGGCGGTGAGGTCGGGGGCCAGTTCCGGGAAGGCGCCCCGGTAGGCGCGCTCCACCCGGCCCTCGCGGGCGGCCAGCTCGACGCCGTCGGTGAAGTCGAGGCCGTCGAAGGCGGTGCCGGGCAGGACCTCGCGGGCGGCCTCGCAGAAGTGGCCGTGTCCGGTGCCGACGTCGAGCCAGTTCTTGGGGGTGGCGTCGTGCGGGAGCATGGACTCGGCGCGGCCCTGGTACATCTTGGTGCGGCCGCCGAAGGTCCCGCTCATCTTCCGTTCGCCGAGGCCGTCGTAGAAGTCGCGGTAGTAGAACTCCAGGCCGGTCCCGTTCAGGCGCGGGTTCTGGAAGGTGTGCCCGCACTCCTGGCAGCGGTCCAGGACGAAGCGGCCGGGCTTGTGCTGGAGCAGGTCGGTGGTGCGCAGCCGGGTGGTCAGCCGGTCGGAGTGGCACCAGGGGCAGGTGGTGCGGCGGGGTTCGAAGAAGCGGTCGACGCCGTCGGCCAGGTCCCGCTGGTAGGCGGAGCGCAGCGCCTCGATGTCACTCTGCTTGCTCATCGGGTCTCCTGAATCGCGAGTCGACTGCCAGGTCTTCCAGGTGGGATGCGGCGACCGGTGCACCGCCCGCGGCGCGGAACGCGGCGCGTATCCGGGCCGCCGCGGTGCGCGGGCCGGGCTCGTACAGGACGGTGTCGAGGGCCTCGCCCAGCCGCTGGCCGGTGACCCTGCCGAATCTGACCCGGATGCCCGCGCCCGCGTCGACGACCTGTCCGGCGATCACCGGCTGGTCGTCCCGAATGGGGGCGACGATCAGCGGGACGCCGTGCCACAGGGCCTCGCACACGGTGTTGTGCCCGGCATGGCAGATGACCGCGTCGACCCGTTCCAGGAGCGCGAGCTGGGGCAGGAAGGGCAGGATCAGGAGGTCCTTGTCGTCGGTCGCGGGGGGCAGGGTGCCTCCGGGGTCGGCCACCAGCGCCTGGACCCGGTGGGCCCGTTCGCGTACGGCGGCCACGCACTCGGCCAGGAACCGTCCGCCGACGTCCGCGTTGGCGGTGCCGAGGGAGACGAGGACCCGCTCCCGGCTCGGGTCCAGCCACTCCCAGGGGAAGCCGTCGGCCACCGGCCGCTCCGAGATCGAGGGGCCGACGAAACGGATCGTCATCTGGTCGGTGGCACCGGCGAGTTCGGGGGTGGTGAAGGCGAGCGTAAGGTGCGGCGAGAAGCGCGGGTCCGCTGTGCCGGCCGGGTCGCCGATGCGGTCCCGGAGTTCCGCGAGCCGGGCCCGGAGCCATTCGGCGACCTTGGGGATGCCGTCGTAGGCGCCGCCGAACTCGGCGGAGGTGGTCGCGGAGGTCGCCCAGGGCAGGCCGAGCCGCTCGGCCACCAGGGCGCCGGCGAAGGCCTGTTGGTCGGCGACCACGACATCGGGGCGGAAGTCGTCGACGGCCGCCCGGACGCCGGGCGCCATCGCCTCCGCGAGCGGCACCAGGAACCACTCCCACAGGAACTTCAGCGCCTCCGCGCCGCGCAGGTCCGCGGGCCGTTCGCCCTCGGCCACGCCGGCGCACGGGAACACCCGTGCCTGGGGTCCCGCCAGCCGGCGCAGCAGCCCGGCGTCGGGGCAGACCCAGGCCACCCGGTGTCCGCGCGCGGTGAGTTGGGCCGCGACGCCGACGGCCGGGTTGATGTGCCCGACCAGGGGCGGTACGACGAAGAGGAAGCCGCTCATCGGACGCCGGCCGCCCGCGCCTCGCTGACCGAGTGGATCAGCTCCATGATGTGTCCGCCGACCGTGCCGGCCGCCTCGACCAGCACGGAGTGCTCGTGTCCGGGCAGTACCACCGACCGGAAGTCCGCCAGCAGGGCCTCCTTCAGCGGGACCACCTCCACCAGGTCCGAGTCACCGCCGTACACGCCGAGGACCGGGCAGCGTACGGCGCTGATCTGCTCCTCGGTGAGGACCCGGCTGGCGGGGATGTCGCGGCCGAGGCTGGTCTCGCGGGCGAGCCGGGCCGCGCCCCTGGCCAGGCGGGCGGTGTTGTGGCCGCGGTTCGAGGTGATCCAGGCGATGGCGTCCGACTCGTTGTGGGCGAGTTCGGTGACGACCCGGTGCAGGATGCCGCCGAGCTTGTCCGCCCAGGCGGCGGTGGCGGGTTCGGACTCGATCAGGGTGAGGCTGGCGGCGCGTTCGGGGTGGCGGGCCGCGTAGCCGAAGGCGATGGTGCCGCCGTAGGAGTTGCCGACGAGATGGACCGGGCCGGTGATCGACAGCCGGTCGAGCAGGGCCTCCAGGTCGTCGATGTTGTGGTCGAGGGTGTAGCCGCCCGACGGGCGTCCGCTGCGTCCGTGGCCGCGCAGGTCGTACATGACCACGTCCAGGCCGGACACGGCGAAGGCGGGCGCCACGGTGAAGTAGTAGCTGGCGAGGCTGTCGGTGAGCAGCCCGTGCACCAGGACCACGGTGGCGACCGGGGTACGGCCCTCCCCCGGCCCCATTCTCTGCACATGCAGCCGGATGTCTCCGGTGTCGACGATCGCCATGGCTCAGCCAACCTCCGTGGCCTTCAGGCTCCACACGACGTACTCCACCAGCCGGCCGACGGTCAGCCCGATGATCTCGTCGAACTCCATCCCGGCCAGGAACTCGGCGAAGTTGACCCGTTTCCCGTACCGCTCCTCCAGGAGTCCGGCGAGGGTGACCAGGTCGATGCTCTCCAGCTCCAGGTCGCGGTTGAAGGTGGTGCTCATGCCGATCTCGGCGTCGTCGTCGCCGTACTCCTCCAGGAGGGTGCGGAGCATCCGGGTGAGGTCGGCGAGCACAGCCTCCTCGTCGGCGCGGACTTCGGGCTGGGCCGGATTCATCGCGGGTCCTCCTCTGGGTCTGCGGCTGCCGGTCCGGTCGTCCAGGCCACGACGTAGTCGCGGTCCGGCAGTGCGGGGGGATTGCGGACCGGCGCGCAGTGCACCGGGTAGGCGCGTTCCAGCCGGCCCGAGACCAGCAGCCGGCTGCCGTGCGGGTCCGCCTCCAGGACGGCGAAGTCCCTCGGGCGACCGTCGAATCCGGTGCCCTCCGCCTTGGCGACGGCCTCCTTGGCGGCCCAGAACCGGGTGAACCACAGCGCTGTGGAGCCGGTTCCGGCGAGTCCGTGCAGCAGGCGCAGTTCGTTCGCGCCGAGGGCGGCCTCCATCGCGGCCGGGTCGCGTTCGGTGACCTCTTCGATGTCGATGCCCGGGCCGGGTCCGGGCCGGTGCGGTCGTACGATCGCCACGGCCGCCTCGGCCCGGTGGGCGAGGGAGACATCCAGCGCGGGCAGGGTGCGGCCATGCACACCGGTCACGAAGGGACGTCCCAACTCGTCGTTCTGGAGCCGGAGTTCGGCGGGAAAGACGGGCCCCTCGCCGTGCTGCCAGAGCCACTGCCGTACCGCGTCCTTGGCGGCGATCCGGCCGAGCAGCCACTGTCTGCGGCCGCGCGGAGCGTGCTCGGCGTACCGCATACGCTCCACTCCGCCGAGGGAGTTGCGCATGATCAGCTCACGGGAGGCGAGGTCCGGCCAGCGTTCGTGGAGCAGTGCCCAGCCGCCGGGTTGCGCCTCGGAGAGGGTGTTGCGGTCAGGGAAGCGCTCGACCGGGCGGGTCTGCGGGTCGTTGTCGAAGCGCCGGTCCTGCCAGCCCCCGATGCGGGCCCACACCCGGTCCTCGACGGTCAGCTCCACGTCCGCCTCCAGGACGGTGTCGGTGAGCGAGGTGATCCGCACCAGGCAGCCGACCTCGGTGCCGGGCGCGGGGTGGGGGCCGTGGAAGCGGATCTCCCGCATCCCCACCGGGAAGACGACGGTCCGCTCGGTGCGGGTGGCCATGATCCAGTAGCCGAGGATCTGGCCGACGTTGTCGAGCAGGGCGCCCGGGGCGGCGGGCGTGGTGATCACTCCGCTGACGTGCCGGTCGCCGATCGCGGTGAGTTCGGTGACGCCCTGGAACGCCGGGCCGTGGAACATCCAGCGCTCGGAGTAGAGCTGGTCGGCGGTGTGGTCGGGGGCGCGTTCGGGGGCCGGCGGCGGGGTGGGTGCGGCGGGCGGGGGCGCGTAGCCGGGGGCGAGTTCGACCACCGCGCGGGCGGTGGGACCGAAGGTGACCGAGACGCGGCCGGGGCCCTCGGGGGTGACGGTGACCGGGACGTCGACGGGAGGCGTGGCGGTGAGCCAGCGGTCGAAGCGGGCTCCGTGCACGGCCACCGCGCGCAGTCCGGTGGCCTCCTCGGCCGCGTCCGTCATGTGCCGGACGATGGTGGTGGCCGGGACGACCGGCCAACGGTCCTCGATGTCCGGCCAGTCGGGGCGCTGCGGGTAGAAGCAGTGGTCGAGCAGGTGGGGCATGGTGTCCGGGGAGACCCGGACGGTGGTGATCCGGGTCACGGAAGCCGGTCGGGCCGGTGGGGCCGACGGAACCGGTGGAACGGGCAAGGCCGCGGGGACCGGCGCGGTCGGCGTCCGGCGCGCGGAGAGGACGGCCACCGCGGTGTCCGCGGTGTCGCGCAGCAGCGCGTTGAGTTCGGCGGCGGCCGGGATATGGACGGCGAGGTCGTCGAGCGGGGACGGACCGGTGGGCGCGAGCGGCCGCCCCAGCTCCGCGCGGAGTCGATGGAGGACCGCGCCCTCCAGGGACACCAGGGCGCCGTCCAGGTCGAGGCGGACGGGCGGGCGGTGTCGTAACGGCGTGCTCGCGCCGGTCGTTCCGGGGGTGATCGGTACGACGGCCGGTGCGACGGCCGCCCCGGCCGTCCACAAAGCGGTCGCCACGCGCCGGAGTTGGGCGAGGCCGGAGCGGTGCGGGGAGTTGGCGGCGACGGCGAGGTGGTCGCGGTCGCCGAGGGTGTCGGCGATGAGGGAGGCGAGCTGGCCGGGGCCGGTCTGGACGAAGGTGCGGTGCCCGGCGGCGTACAGCGCCTCGACCAGCTGCCGGAACCGGACCGGCTCCAGCAGGTGCCGGAGGAACAGCTCGCGCACCTCCGCCTCGGCCTGCGGGAAGGGGGCCGCGGTGGTGCCGGACCAGACCGGCACGGTCGGCCGGTGCAGCCGGAAGCGTTCGGCGGCCGCCTTGATGGGCGTCAGGTACGGCTCCAGCATCGGCGTGTGGAAACCCGACCGGAACGGCAGCACCTGGCACAGCACCCCGTCGGCGCGGAAGGCGCGGACGAACTCCTCGACGGCCCGGTCCGGACCGCAGACCATCGACTGGCCCGGCGCGTTGTCGTGGGAGAGGACGATCCCGGCGTCCGCCCAGTCGTCGTCCAGGGCGGCCAGGACCCGCCCGGCGGGGGCGCCTACGGCGGCGAAGGCGAGGCCCGGGACGGTGACCGCGTCCGGGTCGAACTCGGCCATGAAAGCGTCCACCTGGTCAGCGGAGTAGAGCCCGGCGGCCACCATCGCCGTCCACTCGCCGACGCTGTGCCCGGCGACCGCGTCCGGGACCACACCCATCCGGCGCAGCGCGCTGTCCAGAAGCCGCCCCACGCCGACGACACCGAACCCATGACGGCCTACGTCACCGATCCGTACGTCCTGAGCGGCGGAGCCGGTGACGGTGGGGAGGCCGAAATGTGTGGCGATGTCGTCGACGCGGGGAGTGAACTCGCCTTCCAGACCGGGGAAGACGAAGACGAGCTTGCCGGTGTCGAGGAGCGGGGCGGGCCGGAACCACACGTCGTTGCGGCCCTGCCAGGCCCGTCCCTTGCCGACCGCGCGGCGGGCGAGGGCGAGCCGTCTGGCGGTGGGGTCGACGATGCCCAGACGGGCCGGACCGGCCTCCGGGTGGGCGCGGTCGGGGGCGAGACCGGCGACGAGGACGGCGGAGTCGTCGGCGGCGAGGGCGGCGGCGAGCTGTTCGGGGGTGCGGGCGGCGAGGAGGAGGATGCGCTCGGGCTCGGTGACCGTCGTGACGTGCGCGGCGGCGGCGGCACGCCCGCCGGGTGCCTCCTCCAGCACCACATGGGCGTTGATCCCGCCGAACCCGAAGGCGTTCACCCCGGCCCGGCGCACCGGCTGGTCGGGGGTGGTCTCCCAGGGCTCGGCCCGGTCCAGGGTGCGGAACCGGGTGTCCGCGAGTGCCGGGTGCGGGTCGTCGCAGTGCAGGGTGGGCAGCAGGGTGGCGTGATGCAGGGCGAGAGCCGCCTTGACCAGGCCGGCGACTCCGGCGGCCGGCATGGTGTGGCCGATCATCGACTTCACGGAGCCGAGCACCGCGCGTTCCTCGGCCGGTCCGAACACCTCGGTGAGGGTGGTGAGTTCGGCACCGTCGCCCGCCGGGGTGGCCGTGCCGTGCGCCTCCAGGAGCCCGACGGAGTGCGGTGCGGTGGGGTCGAGACCGGCGGCCCGCCAGGCCTGGCGTACGGCGTGCGCCTGGCCGCCGGGGTCTGGATTGACGAGTCCCGCGGTACGGCCGTCGCTGGCCACGCCCGTACCGCGGATCACGGCGTAGACGCGGTCGCCGTCGCGTTCGGCGTCGGCGAGGCGCTTGAGGACGACGACACCGGTGCCCTCGCCGATGAGGATGCCGTCGGCCTCGCGGTGGAAGGGGCGGATGCGCTGGCTCGGGGAGAGCGCGCGCAGCTGGGAGAAGACGCTCCACAGGGTGATGTCGTGGCAGTGGTGCACTCCCCCGGCCAGCATCAGGTCGCAGCGCCCGGCGGCCAGTTCGGTGACCGCCTGGTCGACGGCGACCAGCGAGGAGGCGCAGGCCGCGTCCACGGTGTAGGCGGGGCCGCGCAGGTCGAGGCGGTTGGCGATCCGGGAGGCGGCGAGGTTGGGCACCAGGCCGATCGCCGACTCGGGGCTGGCCGGCCCGAGTCGCTCGGTGAACGCCTCCCGCACCCGGGCCAGTTGGCCGGGGGTAAGATCCGGCACCAACTCGCCCAGGGTCCGCACGAGTTGCCCCGCCGTCCGGACCCGCTGGTCGAGCCGGACCAGGCCGGGCGTGAGATAGCCGCCCCGGCCGAGGACCACGCCGATCCGGTGCCGGTCGGGCAGCCTGTCCTCGCCGCCGGCGTCGGCGATCGCGGCGGCGGCCACGTCCAGGGCGATCAGCTGGTCGGGCTCGGTGCCGTCGACCGAGCTCGGCATGATGCCGTACCGGGTGACCTCCACCTCGGCGAGGCCGTCCACGAAGCCGCCGCGCCGGCAGTACACCTGGTCGGGGACGGCGGGCCCGGTCGCCGAGCCGGGCCGATAGTAGTCCGTGTCCCAGCGCCCCGCGGGCACCTCGCCGATCGCGTCCACGCCGTCGCGCAGGTTTCTCCAGTAGGCGTCGAGGCCGGCGGCACCGGGCAGCAGCACCGCCATGCCCACGATCGCGACCGGTGTCTGGCGGTCGTCGGTCATGTCACCAGCCCGACGCGGTGTAGACGACGGCACGGACGGACTCCGCGCCCCAGGCGAGTTCGCGCAGCAGGGCGGCGGCGCCCTCGTCGGGGTCGATCAGCTTCACCCCACGCCGGGCGTACTCGCGCCCGAGCGCCGGGCTGACCATGCCGGTGTGGCCGCCGGTCGGCGCCCACGGTCCCCAGTGCACGGTCAGCGCCCGGTTGCCGGTGCGGTCCGCCCAGTCGGCGCCGAGGCTCTCCAGGGCGTCGTTGGCGGCGGCGTAGTCGGCCTGCCCGCGGTTGCCGAGGACGGCGGAGATGCTGCCGAACAGCACCGCGAAACCGGGCCCGTTGGGCAGTTCCTCAAGGGCGGCCAGCAGCGTGGTCGCGCCGGTCGTCTTCGTGCCGTAGACCCGCTGGAAGGACTCCGGGGTCTTCTCGGCGATCAGCCGGTCCTCGATCACCCCGGCCGCGAAGACGACCCCGTCCAGGCGGCCGTGGTCGGCGTGGATCTCCTTGACGGCCTGGAGTGCGGCGTCCCGGTCGCGGAAGTCCGCGGCGCGGTAGCGCGCCTCGCTGCCGAGCGCGGCGAGTTCGTCGAGGGTGGCGGTGATCTCCCGCTGGGCGAGGATCAGTTCGGTCGCCCGGTTGACCTCGGCGGGCTTGAGTCCGCCCTTGGCGGCGAGGGCCGCGCGGAGTTCGGCGGGGGTACCGGCGGACGCGGTGTCCGGGGCTTCGGGACCGGTGGGCGCGGGGGTCCGGCCGAGCAGTTCCATACGGCACCGGCAGGCGGCGGCGAGGCTCGCCGCGAACTTCGCCGTGATGCCCCGGGCCCCGCCGACCAGCAGCACCACGGAGTCCCGGCCGAGGCCGAGCGCGGCAGCCTCGGCGGCCCCCTCCCCGGCCGGTCCGGCGCCGGTGCTGCCGAGCGGGCCCAGCGGCACCTCGGCCAGCTCCAGCCCCTGTCGGCCGGCGGCCGTACGCATTACGACAGGAGCCGGTTCCGGTGCGAGCAGCTCGGCGAGCAGCGCTTCGGCGACGGCGACCGGTTCGGTGTCCGCGAGGGTCACGACCCGGGCGACGGTGTTTGGGTACTCCCGGGCGACGGTACGGAACAGCCCGTGCAGCCCGGCCGAGCGGGCCGCGTCCTCGCCCTCGGCGGGCCGGGCGGCCAGCAGCCAGCGCGGGCCGCGCGCCAGGGCGGCCCGCAGCACGGGGAAGGCGTCCGGCAGCACGGGCGTGTCGCTGCCGGGCAGCGCGCCCAGGTACAGCACCCCGTCCGCGGTTCCGTCCGCCTCGCCGAGCTGATGATCCGGGCCGAAGGTCATGCACTGGGCGCCGCAGGCGGAGAGCCGTTCCGCCAGCTGGGCGCCGTCCCCGAGGATCACGAACCGCTTGCCGGACAGCAGGGCGGCCGGGCCGGCCACGGCCTCCGGCTCAGCCAGCGCGACGGGACGCATCTCGAACCGCTTCGGCGCCTCGCCCGGGGGGATCTCCTCAGCCGCGGCGGCCCTGAGCGTCGACGCGGGTACGCCCGGGCCGGGCACAGGCTCCGATGCGGTGGCCGCGGCCACCGGCTGGGGCGCGGCGCCCGTCCGGTCAGTGGTGCCGCCGGTACTGATGGCCGTCTCCTCCTGCCGCTCGCCGGTGTCGACCCGCGCCTTCAGCCATCCGGTGACGGCCGCGGCCGTCCGCGCCTTGGCCAGCTCTTCCAGCTCGCTGTCGTCCAGGGTCTCCGCCCCGCCCGCGATGCCGAGCCGCTTGGCCAGCTCCCCGGCGATCTCGGCCCGTTTGATCGAGTCGATGCTCAGGTCCGCCTCCAGATCGAGGTCGGGCTCGATCATGTCGACGGGGTAGCCGGTCCGCTCGCTGATGATCTCCAGGACGACCCGCTCGACGTCGGTGTCCGCGGCCGCCGCCACGGCGGGCGCGGCCGGCCCGGCCACCGGCTCCGGCTGGGACACGACGATCTCAGCGGGCGCGAGAGCGGGGACGAGAGCGGGCGCGAGCTGCTGCGGCGCCACCGGCGCGGCAGGCACCGCCCCCGGTGTGGCCCCGAAGTAGGTGAGCAGCACATCGCGCTGCGCGGCGATCATCTCCCGGCTGGTGCGCAGGAATTCGGAGATCAGCGCGTCCCGGTCGGCCGGGGCGCCGTGCGGCTGGTTCGTCGTCACAGTCGTCTCCACGACTCGTCGGGCCGGTGCGAGGGCACCGGGCAGGAGGTCTCCGCTTGCGGTGCGCACGAGCTGTCCGTCGACCGTCCAGCCGGGCCGCTTCGGCACCGGGGTGCGGACCGCGTCCACGGCGTCACGGCCACGCAGCAGCCAGGCGGTGCGTACCGGTACCCCGGCCGCGGCCAGCCGGGCGAGGGCGTCGAGCCAGCCGCGCAGCCCGCTGTCGGCACGGGGTTCGCAGGCCACGGTGGTGTACGGCCGGTCGCCGAGGATCTGCCCGACGAGCCGGGTGAGGACGGTTCCCGCCCCGGCCTCGACGAAGAGGCGGGCCCCGGCCTCGTACATCGCCTCGATCTGGGCGGCGAAGGCGACGGGGGAGCCGATCTGGGCGGCGAGTTCGGCGCGTACGGCACCGGGATCCGGCGGGTAGGGGGCGGCCGTGCGGTTGGACCACACCGGGAACTCGGGCGGTCGTACGGCCGTCTCCGCGAGGACCTCCGCGAACCGGTTCCCGGCACCGGCGACGACCGGGCTGTGGAAGGCGCAGGCCACCGGGATCCGCTTGGCGCCGAGCCCGCCCTCGCGCAACAGCCTTACGGCTTCGGTCACTTCTTCCGTCGGGCCGGAAATGACGCTCTGCTTGGGCGAGTTGTGGTTGGCGACCACGACCGAGTCCGGGACTCCGGCGGTGCGCAGGGCGCGCTCGACGTCCTCGGCCGCGGCGGACACGGCGGCCATGGTGCCCGGTTCGTCGCCCGCGGCCGCCAGGATCGCGGCCGCCCGTTCGGCGCTCAGCTCCAGAAGTGTCTCGGGGGTGAGGGCGCCGGCCGCGCTGAGGGCGACGAGTTCGCCGTAGCTGTGTCCGGCGGCCATGTCGGGGCGGACCCCGGCCGCCGTCAGCAGGGCGTGGGCGGTGAGGCCGGTGATGCCGAGGGCGGGCTGGGCGGCCCGGGTGTCGGTGAGGGCGCTCCGCTGGCGCTCACGGGCGGTGTCGTCGAAGGCGGTGGGCGGGTACAGGGGGCCGGCGTGGGCCCGGCCGAGCTGGAGGTAGTGCTGCAGTTCGGGGAAGGCGACGAGGATGTCGGCGAGCATGCCGGGGCGCTGGCTGCCCTGGCCGGGGAAGAGGAACGCGACCTTGGCGTCGGTGTCCGCCCGGGGGGCGGCCGGGTGAATGCCGGCGGCCGGTTCGTACTCCCCCGCGAGAACCCGGCGCAGCTGCCCGACGAGCCCGGCGACGTCACTGGCCACCACCGCGGCCCGCACCGGCTCGTGCGAGGCGTCCGAGCGGCGGGCGGCGGCGAGCGCCAGGTCCCGCAGCCGCCAGGGCCCTGTCTCGGCGGCCCGCAGGATCTCCTCGACGCCCCGGTGAGCGGCCTTTTCGTCGCGCCCGCGGAACAGGAACAGTTCGGCGGGCCAGACGTCCAGCCCCTGCTCCGGCGGTACGACGCTGTCGTAGGCGCCCAGCACCACATGGAAGTTGGTGCCGCCGAAGCCGAACGCGCTGACCCCGGCGATCCGTTCGGCGGCCGGGGCGGCCCACGGCCGGGCCTCGGTGTGGAAGGCGAACGGGCTGTCCTCTTCCTTCCAGGCCGGGTTGGGCCGGTCCAGGTGCAGGGTGGGTGGCTTGACACCGGTGTGCAGGGCGAGGGTGGTCTTGATCAGCCCGGCGAGTCCGGCGGCGCACTTGGTGTGCCCGATCTGGGACTTGACCGAGCCGAGCGCGCAACTGCCCCTCTCCGCACCCGCTTCCGCGAACACCTCACTGAGGATGGCGAGTTCGGTGCGGTCGCCGACGACGGTACCGGTGCCGTGCGCCTCCACCAGGCCGACCTGCGCCGGGGAGACACCGGCGTTGCGGTACGCGCGTAGCAGCGCGGCCCGCTGCCCCTCGGGGCGCGGGGCGGTCAGGCCCAGGGAGCGGCCGTCGCTGGACGAGCCGACTCCCTTGATCACGCCGTAGATGCGGTCCCCGTCGCGTTCGGCGTCGGCCAGCCGCTTGAGGACGACGCAGGCCACGCCCTCGCCGAGGGCGATGCCGTCGGCGGAGCCGTCGAAGGCGCGGGAGCGGCCGGTCGGCGAGAGGGCGTGCACCGAGGAGAAGAGGACGTAGTCGTTGATGCCGTTGTGCAGGTCGGCGCCGCCGCACAGCACGACGTCGCTGGTGCCGGCGGTGAGTTCCTTGCAGGCGACGTCGACGGCGGCCAGCGAGGAGGCGCAGGCGGCGTCCACGGTGTAGTTGGCGCCGCCCAGGTCGAGGCGGTTGGCGATCCGCCCGGAGATGACGTTGGCGAGCATGCCCGGGAAGGAGTCCTCGGTGAGCCTGGGCAGCTGCTCTTCGAGACCGTCGGGGACCTTGCCGTAGTAGGAGGGCAGGACGGCGCGCAGGGTGGCCGCGTTGGAGAGGTCGCTGCCGGCCTCGGCGCCGAAGACCACGGAGGTGCGTGAGCGGTCGAACTTCCGTCCCCGGCTGCCGTATCCGGCGTCGTCCAGGGCACGCCGGGCGGCCTCCAGGGCGAGCAGCTGGACCGGTTCGATGTGGCCGAGGGAGGCGGGCGGGATGCCGTAGCCCAGCGGGTCGAAGGGGATGGGCGGCAGGAAACCGCCCCACTTGGAGGTGGTGTTGCCGTCGGCGTGGTGGACGGCCGGGTCCCAGCGCTCCGGCGGGACCTCGGTGACCGCGTCGTGTCCGGCGACCACGTTGGCCCAGAAGGTGGCGAGATCGGGGGCCTGCGGGAACATGCCGGCCATGCCGACGATCGCGATGTCCAGCGGTGCGGGGGCGGGCGGTTCTTCCTGCGGTTCGGGTTCCGGCCGCCGCTGGACCAGGAAGTCGGCCGCGCCGTCGGTCACGGCGTGGTGCAGGGCGGCCACGGTGGTCGTCCCCGAGCGCAGCACGGCGACCTCACCGGCCATGAACATGCCCTCGTTGAGCTGGCGTTGCTCGTCCACGGGTGCCAACTCGCCGCCGTCCACACGGTCGACGCCCTTGCTGGCGATGCGCAGCCGGCCGACGTTGAGCCGCTCCAGCTCCTCCCACAGCCGCCGGTCCGGCACCCCGTTCGCCCGCAGTTCCGCTTCGCGTCTGTGGTAGTCGAGGGTGAACGGACTGGGCACGCAGCGGGTGGCGTGGCCGGGCGCGGTCTCCAGGAGGGCGGTCGAGGCGGCCGCCATGACCTGGCGCTGGAAGAGGGGCTGTATCGCGCCCCGGTCCACGGCCTCCCCGGTGAAGAGGTAGGCGGTGCCCATGAGCAGGCCGACGGCGGCGCCCCGGGCGGTCAGCGGCGCGGCGAGCGCGGCGACCATCGCCGCGGAGCGCTCGTCGTGGATGCCGCCCGCGAAGAACACCTCCAGGCCCTCGACCTCCGGGAAGTCCTCCAGTACGGCGAGTTGGGCCTCCCAGAGCGGAAAGCTCGCCCGCGGCCCGACGTGACCGCCGCACTCGGAGCCCTCGAACACGAACCTGCGGGCGCCGGCCTCCAGGAACTGCCGCAGCAGCCCGGCCGAGGGGACATGCAGGAAGGTGCTGATCCCGGCCCGCTCCAGCGCCTCCGCCTGGGCGGGCCGACCGCCCGCGATGATCGCGTGGCTGGGCCGCAGCTCCCGTACGGCTTCGAGCTGGGCACTTCTGAGCTCCTCGGGTGCGAAGCCGAGCACGCCGACGCCCCAGGGCCGGCCGTCCAGCGCGGCCTTGGCCTCGGTGAGCATCTCGCGGGTGCGGGTGCCGTCGGCGAGGGCCAGCGCCAGGAAGGGCAGCGCCCCGTCGTCGGCGACGGCCGCGGCGAAGGCGGCCCGGTCGCTGACCCGGGTCATCGGGCCCTGGGCTACGGGCAGCCGGGTGCCGAGGGCGCGGCTCATGGCGGAGGTGCCGGGCCGCAGCGCGTCCGGGGCGGCGCCGGCGCTCTCCCGGATCGCCGCCGTCAACTCCCGTAAGGTCCGTCGGACATCGCCCCACCGCTCGGCGAACCGGGCGGCGAGGAAGCCGTCCTGTCCCACCGGCAGCAGCTGGGTGCGCAGGTCCTCGGCGCCCAGTAGCACGGCGACCGCGGCCGGGTCCTCGGCGGGCGGGCGCACGGCGTCCGGGCCTCGCCGGTGCAGTACCCGGTGACCGGCCACGACCGCCGTCTCTGAGCCGTCAAGGGAGCGCAGTACGGCCGCCGTCGCCTCGGGCAGCCGGGACTCGGCGAGCAGGGCCAGCTGGCTGTCCAGGACGACCCCGGCCGCGCCGCCGGCCACCGCGGCCGCCGCGGTACGCGGCCCAATGCCTCCGCAGGCCCACACCGGAACATCCAACTCCGGTGCCTCGAGCAGCTGTTGGAGCAGTACGAAGGTGCTCAGTGCGCCGACCCGGCCGCCGCTCTCGGCACCCCGGGCGATCAGCCCGTGCGCTCCGGCCGCGACCGCCTCGTACGCGCCGGCCAGATCGGTCACCTCGGCCAACGCACGACTGTCAGAGGGGAGTTGTTCGGCGGTCCAGGGGGCGTCTACGGCCAGGATCACCGTGTCGGGTGCCGGGCCGAAGTCCTGCGGGGTGAGCGCGCAGCCGGGGGCGACCCGCACACCGTACGGCGCCGGCGCCGCCCGGGTCAGTCGGGCCAGCGCCTCCCGGGTTCTTCGGTCTCCGCGCCCCAGGTCGAGGACGCCGAGTCCGCCGGCGGCGCAGACCGCTGTGGCGAGCCGGGCATCGGGTTCTCCGAAAGGGGTGATGCACATGATCAGGTCGACGGCACGCACAGGGGACGTCATGATGCTCCGAATAATCGGGAGGACAGCACGGTGGGGGATGTGTGCGGCGGAAAGCTCGGGGTGAGGCCCCCGGAAACTAGCGAGTTCATTACTCGCGGGTCAATAACGGAACGGCCCTATCACGCCCGGTGGCATTGATTCGGCCAGCCGGGGGAATTCACCGCAAGAGCCAAAAATCCGAGCAATCCACTGCACCGGAACGGCCGTCGAACCGGTGGAGCACTGGCGTCACACCGCCACAAGACCGTCAAAGCGCCCCGGTCATTCACCCGGCACTCACCCCGGTGCAACACACCGTGCGGCCGCGCCGAGCTCTGTAAATTCCGGATGACTTCGGCCCGCTGGCTCGATCGTGGCACACCGGAAACGCACGGCCGGCATCCCTGCACGAAGCCTGCACCAACCCTGACCCAAGCCTGACAAAAACCTGTCCCCAAGTGTATTACTTCACATGAAACACACGACGGGGAAAATCCTTGTAAACCCTTGAAGTAAAGCGGCCGGAGAGCCTTCGCCCGCCGACCGCCCATTGACATCGATTCAGTGATCTCAGCCGCTCACCCGTGCGCTGGTACGCAGCCTCAGGTCGCCCGACGATGCGCCCACCCAGACGGTGCGCCGCCCGGTGCCGAGCGTCCAGCGATGGCGGCGTGCGTCCCACGACGACAGGGTGCGCGCGGCGACCCGCAAGGTCACCCGCCGCCGCTCCCCCGCCCGCAGCACCAGCCGCCGGAATGCGCCCAACGCCCTTACCGCCTGGTCGAGTCGGAGGTCCGGTGAGCGTCCGACGTACACCTGCGGCACCTCGATCCCCGTCCTGCGCCCGGTGTTGTGCACGCTGAACGTCACCTCCAGGCCGCCGCGCGTCCAGCGCGCCTGAGCGTCGGAGTAGGCGAAGGAGGTGTACGACAGCCCGTGCCCGAAGGGGAAGAGGGGCCGCACGCCCTGCGCGTCGTACCAGCGGTAGCCGACGTGGATGCCCTCCGAGTACTCCTCGGTGCCGTCGACGCCGGGGTAGCGGCGCGGGTCCCCGGCGACCGGGTGGTGGTCGTCGTCGACCGGGAAGGACTGGGTGAGGCGCCCTCCGGGGTCGCTGTCGCCGAAGAGGACGGCGGCGGTGGCGGCCGCGCCCTCCTGGCCGGGGTAGTACATCTGGAGCACGGCTCCGGTGTCCGCGAGCCACGGCATCGTGGTGGACGACGAGGTGTTGAGGACGACGGTGGTGCGCGGGTTGGCCGCGGTCACCGCCCGGATCAGCTGCTCCTGGCGGCCGGGCAGGGCGAGGGTCGTACGGTCGAGGCCCTCGGTGGCGTCCTCGTACGCGAACAGCACGGCATGGCGGGCGGCACGAGCGGCACGCACCGCGTCGGCGATGTCCTGCGCCTGGGTCGCGCCGGTGGTCCGGCGCAGCCGGAACAGCAGGCCCGAGTCGCCGCCCGCCGCCGTGATCTTCAACGCGTGGGTGCCCCTGGTCAGTTGGAGTGTGGCGCGGCGCACGCCGAGGCCGTCGGGGGCGACGGCGACGAGCCCGCCGGAGAAGTACTCGCCGTATCCGGGTGCGATGGGGAACAGGTCCTCGCCGTCCAGCAGGACCGTGGGTCGGGCGATGGCCGCGGACGAGAAGTGGAGGACGAACGTCCACTCGTCGGCCTCGCCCACGGTGAGCGTGCCGTCGTACTCCCAGTTCTTCCCGGCGGCGACCTGCTGCCCCTCGCTGTCGAAGGCGGGGCTGAGGGCGGACGTGGGGACGGCCTTGCCGAACAGGTCCTCGCCGAGGGTGTAGGTGACCGTGCCGCGGGCGCGGGCCCTGATGGCGTCGAGGGGACTGTCGGCGCGGTCGGGGATGACATGGGCGCTGCCGCCGCCGCTGACGAAGGGCAGCGAGCCGGTCGGTCCGATCACCGCGACGCTGCCGCCGTCCAGGGGAAGAGTGCGGCGCTCGTTGCGCAACAGGGTCGCGCCCGCCTTGGCGACCTCCAGGGCCACTGCCGCACCCGCCTCGGCGTCGCGGTCGGGGCGCGGCGGTGCGCTGCCGTCGAGGAGGCCGAAGCGGTCCATCACCGCGAGGATCCGCCGCACCGGCCGGTCGACGTACTTCTCGGCCACGCTGCCGTTCCGCACCGCCGACCTGAGGGCCGTACCGAAGTACGTCCCGTCGGGCATCTCCATGTCGAGGCCGGCGGTGATCGCGTCGACCGTGCTGTGCGCGGCGAACCAGTCGGTCATCACCCAGCCCCGGAAGCCCCACTGGTCGCGCAGGATGTCGGTGAGAAGGGTCTTGTCCTCGCAGGCGAAGGTGCCGTTGACCTTGTTGTAGGCGCCCATGACGGCGCCGGTGCCGGCGTCCACCGCCGCCTCGAAGCCGCGCAGCTCCATCTCGTGCATCGTCTGTTCGCCGGCCTGCACGTCGATCGAATTACGGTCCTTCTCCTGGTTGTTGAGGGCGAAGTGCTTGACGGTCGCGATCAGGCCCTCGCCCTGGATACCGCCGATCTCGGCGGCGACCAGATCGGAGGCGAGCAGCGGATCCTCGCTGAAGGTCTCGAAGTTACGGCCCGCGTAGGGGGTGCGGATGAGGTTGACCATCGGGGAGAGCAGGACGTCCTGGCCGAGGGCACGGCCCTCACGGCCGATCACCTGGCCGTAGCGGCGGGCCAGTTCGGGGTCGAAGGCGGAGGCGAGCAGGACGGGCGCGGGCAGGGCGGTGGCGTGCTCGGTGATACGGACGCCGGCCGGGCCGTCGGCGAGTCTGAGGGGCGGGATGTCCAGCCGGGGGACGCCGGGCACATAGCCGGCCTGGCCGAGCGAGTCGGGGTCGGTGGCCCCGTGCAGCAGGGAGATCTTCTCGTCCAGCGTGAGTCTGGCGATCAGCCCCTCGACCCGGGGGCCGGCCCCGGCCTCGGGTCTGCCGGCCGCCGCGGCGGACGTGAGCGGGACGAGTCCGCCGGTGGCCGCGGCGGCGACCGCGATGGCGCCGGCCGTCAGTCGCAGGGCGGATCGTCGGGAGACGGTGTCGGACATGAGCCGTCACTCCTTCGGTGTGCGGGCACGACGATGTGAACCGCGAAGGCGCGCCCGGGCGCCCGGACCGCGTTCGGCCTGTGAACGCGACAACCGCCACCCGACCTTGACGATCCGTCAACCGCACCACCGGCGCGTCGGAAACGTAGATCCGGTGGTGACTCGTGTCAACGATCTGAACAGAAAACGGCCCGGCGCCGACAAGAACCGAAAACGGAGGGCCACTTCACACCGTGGCCCTCCACTGCTCGAAACCGCTCGAAACCCGCCCGCCTGCTAGTGTCCTGCGCCAGAGATCCGTCGGCAGAGACGGGCGAGGGAGTCGAGGATCTCTTCGGCGGTCTTGGTCCAGATGAACGGTTTGGGGTCTTGGTTCCAGTCCTTGACCCAGGCGCGAATGTCGGCTTCGAGGGCCTGGATGTTCTTGTGTGCGCCGCGGCGGATCATCTGGTGCGCGAGGTAGCCGAACCACCGCTCGACCTGGTTGATCCACGAGGAGCCGGTCGGGGTGAAGTGCAGCTCGAACCGCGGGTGTTTGGCCAGCCAGGCCTTGATCGCAGGGGTCTTGTGGGTGCCGTAGTTGTCCACGATCAGGTGGATCTGCAGGTGGGCGGGCACCTGCTTGTCGATCCGGATCAGGAACTTCTTGAACTCCGCGGCCCGGTGCCGACGGTGCAGAGCCGTGATGACTTCGCCGGTGGCGACATCGAACGCGGCAAACAAAGTGGTCAGGCCGTTGCGGACGTAGTCGTGGGTGCGCCGCTCCGGCATGCCCGGCATTATTGGCAGCACAGGCTGGGACCGGTCCAGCGCCTGGATCTGCGACTTCTCGTCCACCGAGAGCACCACCGCACCCTCGGGCGGGTTGAAATAGAGGCCGACGACGTCGTAGACCTTCTCCACGAACAACGGATCCGTCGACAGCTTGAAGGTGTCCGCCAGATGAGGCTTGAGCTGGAACTGCCGCCAGATCCGGCCCACAGTCGACTTCGACAGACCGCTGTGCTGCGCCATCGACGTCCGCGACCAGTGGGTGGCGTTCTTCGGCAGCTGTTCCAACGTGGTGACCACGACCGCTTCCACCTGATCGACGCTGATGGTGGGCGGCCGGCCCGGCCGGGGCTCGTCCACCAGGCCGTCCAGCCGCTGGGCGAGGAAGCGCCGCCGCCACTTGCGGACGGTGTCCGCGGTCACCCGCAGATCTCGGGCGACCGCAACGATCGGCGGTACTTCCGGCCCCGCACACGCCAGCACGATCCGCGCCCGCAGGGCCACGGCCTGGGACGATGTCGCCCGACGCGTCCACCGCTCCAACACCGCCCGCTCATCATCAGACAGCAGCAACGGCTGCAGCTTGGGGCCCCGACGAGGAACTGACGCACCAGCAGTAGAAGTCACACACCAACTAACGATCAACTACTGGCGCAGGACACTAGCCGAGCAGGTTCCCCACCCCGCTCACGACACCCGTCACCGTGGCCGGCACGGCCTCCAGGACATCGTCGGCCGTTCCGGCGAGCGTTGCGACGGGCTCGGGCGGCTCCTGCGGCTCGGGCGGTACGACCGGGGTGGGGCCGTCATGGGAGCCGATCTGCGCGACCCGTGTGCTGTAGGTCTCCTGTGGCTTCCCGGGCGTCTGCTGCGGATCCACCGGATCGGGCGGGGACGCGGGAGCATCCGACCTGTCGTCCTTCTTCGGCCCGGGTGGCGCGGAGGGCATGGCGTCCGGCGTCACCGGCTCGCCCCCGCCGTCCGACGCCAGCTCCCATCGCTGCGTGAACGACCCGTTCCGCCGGGCCACGGCCACCCTCGTGCCGTCCACGGCCAGCGCGAGGTCCTTGTCCCAGCGCAGCAGGAGTTCACCGCGGACCGTCAGGTCGTAGGACACCTCGCCCGCGTGCACCAGGCAGCCGGCGACCACGACACTGTGCGCGCCGGGGTCGGCGGCGAGACAGAGGGCGGGGTCGAGCGCGCTGCGCAGCATGCCGTCGTCCTGGTACGACCACTGCTGGGATCCGCCGCCCGAACACTTGCCGAGCCGCAGGTCCGCGTCCACCCGCACCCGGCCGCCGCGCACGTCCAGGCAGAGCCCGGAGTCGAGGCTGCGCAGTCTGCCCTGGGCGATCTCGACGGGCTCGCCCGCGGAGGCCGGGGACGGGGACGTGGCAGCGGGCGGTTTCCGGTCTGGGCCGGGCCGGGTGGTGTCGGCGCTGGCGGCTCCCCAGGTGGTGACGCCGGGCTGCGGGACACCGTTGTCGTCGGACCAGCCCTTGGCCACGAGCACGGTGGCGAGCAGCGCCAGGGAGACCAGGCCGACACCGGCCGCGACAGCCTTGCGCCGGCTGCCCTCGGACACCGTGCGGTGCCGGCCGCCGAGCACCGCGGGATGCTCGGGTTCGGTGGCGGCCGGCCAGGCCTCGACGGCGCCGTGGCCCAGCCGCGAGTCGAGATAGCGGCGGGCGCCCCAGCCGAGCACGGTCTCGGCGAGCAGGACCTCCAGGCCGCCGTCGAAATGGCTGAGTTGTTCGGCGGCGTGCCGACAGTACCGGCACACCATCAGGTGCTGTTGCACATCGGGGAGCAGAGAGCCGCCCCGGCGAATGGGGACGTCCAGGAGACGGCTGTAGAAGCGGCATTCCTTCGAAGGCGCGAGTTCCCGGTGGGCGCGTACCAGGCCGGTCCGGAATTGTTCACGGGCCTGGTCGAGGGCGGCCGTCGCGGTAGGGGTGTCGACACCCAACAGACCGGCGGGTATGTTTATGGGTTCGGCTTCGACCTCGGTGTGCCAGAGGAGGCATTGCGAGGCTGCGGGAAGAGCTTGGAAAGCACGTTCCGCGAGTTGCCGTCTTTCCGGAGTGCCCGGTCTTGCGGCGCTGAGTCCACGGCCGCCGGTGGTTTTGCGCAGTTCCGGTACGACCACGGAAATGGCCTCGTCGGCGGCCCAGGCGCGGACCGTCTCCCGTACGGCCACGAGGAGCTGCGGACGCAGGGCGCCGCCGACGGCGCCCCCGGCCAGCCGGCCGAGCACCCGCTCGAAGGCGGCGCTGGCGACCAACTGCGCGACGGGCGTGGCGGAGGCGAGGCAGACGACCGCGTAGTCGCAGGTGGCGCGCCAGTGCCGGGTGAGCAGCAGGGCGACGGCACGATGCCTGGCCGCGGGGGTTCCGGTGAGCTGGGCGATGAGATTGCGGTCGGACTCCCCCGGGGTCGAACCGGGGCGAGGCGGGTAAGGCGGGCGTGGGGGGTAGGGGGATTGCACTGAACCATTTCCTTCCGAGCCGCAGGACGGCATGCGAAATGGCGCCCTGACGGAATGCGGTGCCTGATTGGTGCGTACCTTTTAGAGCCCATAAGGACCGGCCGAACGGCCATACCGGCCTCTGGACCCTCCCGCGGGGAGGCTCACCTTCGCACACGCGCCTCACAGGAAACAAGAAGTGGGGGTGACCCAAGTTCAAAGTACCGGGAATTCAGATAAGTTACCGTCGGTATCAGGATTGGATTCAGCGGGAGCGCAGGTTCAACTTGTGTGCGCCGCGGGCCCGGTGGCACACGAAATCTTCAACTCCCGCACGGCCACGGTCACCGGTGGCGGAACACGGCCTTCCACAGCCGTCTCCCACGTTTCTCTCGGCCTGTTCTCATCCCGGTCGGCCACCATGTGCCGCATGGCCGCCCCCCACACCTCCCCCACCACCACATCCCCCCCGGTCGGTGCGCAAGGCCGTCGTCCCTGCCGCCGGACTCGGCACCCGTTTCCTGCCCGCCACCAAGGCGACCCCGAAGGAGATGCTGCCGGTCGTCGACAAGCCGGCGATCCAGTACGTCGTCGAGGAAGCCGCCAAGGCCGGGCTCGACGACATCCTCATGGGCACCGGCCGGCACAAGCGGGCCATCGAGGACCACTTCGACAACGCCTTCGAGCTGGAGCGGGCGCTGGCCGCCAAGGGCGACACCGTGCGCCTGGACGCCGTACGCGATCCCGCGCGGCTCGCCGACATCCACCACATCCGCCAGGGCGACCCGCACGGCCTCGGCCACGCGGTGCTGTGCGCCAAGCACCATGTGGGCGACCAGCCGTTCGCCGTGCTGCTCGGTGACGATCTGATCGACGCGCGCGAGACCCTGCTCAGCCGGATGCTGGACGTCCGTGACCGCTTCGAGGGCAGCGTGGTGGCGCTGATGGAGGTCGACCCGGCGCAGGTCCACCTCTACGGCTGCGCCGCCGTCAAGCACACCGGCGAGGACGGCGTGGTGCGGGTGACCGGCCTGGTGGAGAAGCCGCCCCCGAAGGACGCGCCCAGCAACTACGCGGTCATCGGCCGCTATGTCCTCGACCCGGAGGTGTTCGGCGTCCTGGAGCGGACCGCGCCCGGCCGGGGCGGCGAGATCCAGCTGACGGACGCGCTGCAGGAACTGGCCGCGGGCGGCACGGTGCACGGGGTCGTCTTCGACGGACTGCGCTACGACACCGGTGACAAGGCCGACTATCTGCGCACGGTGGTGCGGCTCGCCTGCGAACGCCCTGATCTGGGGCCCGAGTTCACGGCGTGGCTGAAGGAGTTCGTGACCGGTCTGGAAAGGAACGGGGCCGAGCGGAACGAGAGCCGCGCCGCCTGAACGGCCCCCTGTGAAGGACGGGGTGAGGGTCCGGCGGCCCTCGCCCCGTCCGGCGTTCTGAAGGTCGGTCAGGCGTCGGGGCGCAGCGCCCGGACGACCGTCACCTCAACCGATCAGCTGTTGGGACGCAGGGTCCACACAACCGTCATCTCGCCCGTGACCGCGCCGTCCTCGCGGGTGATGGCGACGGCGACCGGGAACTCGGGGCGCTTGCCCTCGTCGAGTTCGGCGACGACGTCGGCGATCGGGCGGCCCAGGGTCGCGGTCGCCTTGACCGGGCCGAGAGCCACCTTCTTGTAGGCGATCTCGGCGCTGACGGCGAGCGGCACGGCCCGGGAGAGCTGGTCACCGAAGGCGGCGAGGACGATCGCGCCGCTCGCCGACTCGGCGAGGGTGAACATCGCGCCCGCGTGCGGCCCGCCGATGTGGTTGTGGAAGTCGCCCTGGTCCGGCAGGGACAGCACGGCCCGCTCCGGCGTGGTCTCCAGGTACTCCAGGTTGAGGGTCCGCACCATCGGGACCGTGGCGGCGAGCATCTCGCCGATCGACATCTGGTCTGTGCTCATGACGGTCATGTTACTTACGAGTAGCAGAGTCTGAACAGTGCCGGTGCGATGATCGTCGTCATTGTGGGCGGACCGATTGTGGGCGGACCAGTCGGGGACGACCCGGACGGCGGCCCGGTGTCGCGGGCGTTCGCCGGTGCCAAGGGGGTACGGCGTCGCGGGCGGCACTAGGGTTACGAGCCATGTGGCCAGAACAGCAGCCGCCAGGGGGCGAGCAGTACCCGCGGAACAACCCGTATCAGCAACCGGGTTATCAGCAGCCGAATCCGTACCAGCAACCCGGATACCAGCAGTATCCGCAGCAGGGCGGGTACGGGCAGCAGCCGCAGTGGGGTCCGCCGGGACCCACCGGCGGGCCGCGGGCACCGCAGGGCGGGGGCGGCGGCAACCGGACGAAACTCGTCGCGATCGTCGCGGCCGCGGCCGTCGTCGTGGCGGCCGGGGTGACCGGGTTCCTGGTGCTCGGCGGCAAGAAGGACGACAAGGCGGACAGCGGAAAGGACCAGCGAGCGACCCAGTCGCCGACGCCGTCGCCGACCGCGTCCGCGTCCGCCTCCACGGACGACAACCCGCGCGGCGAGGAGACCGAGAAGCCGACGGTCGCGGGCTGGAAGACCGTCGTGAACCCCAAGTGGGGCACGGCCTTCGACGTGCCGGCCGGCTGGGAGGTCCTGACCCCCGGCACGTCCATCGGCTTCGAGGACAAGGACGGCAAGCCGATCATCACCATGTCGGGGGCCGCCCAGTACCGGTCGAAGTGGTGCACTGGCGACGACGACAAGGACGGCAGGACCGAGGACACGGCCCTCGCGGGGGTCGGCACCAAGGGCGAGAGCGGTGCGAAGAGCGGGGGTGACGCGGCCGTCCGGGAGGTCCCCTGGTGGGTGTACGGCGGCTACACGCAGCCGGACAAGAAGAGCATCACCTACGACAAGAAGGCCACCGCCTACACCACCGCGTCCGGCCTCAAGGGCGCCTACGCCTGGGCGCGTTCGGCGAACACCCCGCAGAAGGGAAAGTGCGCGAGCGACGGCAAGGCGATCACGTTCGGCTTCGAGAACTCGGCCGGCGACCTGGTGTCCTGGGACTTCTACGGCGCCAAGGGCGTCAACGGCGAGGTCCCCACGGCGACGATCATGAAGGTCCTCAGCACGGTCCGGCTGCACGGCACCCCGACCGGGAACTGACCGGACGAGGGGGGCCTGAGGCCCGCCAAAGGGTTTGGCAAGCCGGACCCCCGGCAGGAATAGTCAGGCGGTGACCTCCGCCTCCGACGCCCCCGGCACCCCCGCCCGCCTGCACAGACCCGGCTGGGCGGCCCGCAACTACAGCCTGCTGACCGCGGCGGCGGTCGTGACGAGCCTGGGCGCCAACGGCTCGCTGGTCGCCGCCGCGTTCGCGGTCCTGGACGCGGGTGGCGACGGCGGGGACGTCGGTCTGGTGGCCGCCGCCCGGACCCTTCCGCTGGTGCTGTTCCTGCTCATAGGGGGCGCGGTCGCGGACCGGTTCCCCCGCCACCGGGGTGATGGTCGCGGCCAACTGCCTCAACTTCCTCTCCCAGGGCACCTTCGCCGTCCTGGTGCTCGCGGGTGAGCCGCGCCTGTGGCAGATGATGCTGCTCACGGCACTGGGCGGCACGGGCCAGGCGTTCTTCAGCCCGGCGGCCGAGGGCATGCTGATGTCCTCGGTGAGCGGGGAACAGGCAGGCCGCGCCTTCGCCGTGTTCCGGATCGCGATGCAGGGCGCGGCCCTCGGCGGCGCGGCCCTCGGCGGTGCGCTGGTGGCGGCGGTGGGCCCCGGCTGGGTGCTGGCGGTGGACGCGGCCGCGTTCGTGTTCGCCGTCGCCGGGACACTGCGCGCGTTCCTCGACGTCAGCCACATCCCGCCGCGCGCACCTGGCGAGGGGATGCTGGCCGACCTCCGGGAGGGCTGGCGGGAGGTCATGGGGCGCCCCTGGCTGTGGGGCATCGTCGTCCAGTTCTCGATCGCGAACGCGGTGATGACCCGCTGGAAACCCCGCCGGCCGCTGTTCGTCGGCACCCTCTGCGTCTTCCCGCTGGCCCTGCCCTCGGCGGCGCTGGCGGTCCCCGTCCCGGTGGGAATCCTCTACGTGGTGATGTTAGTGTCCGGGACCGTGGTCGAGGTCTTCGGCGTCTCCTGGATGACCGTGCAACACCTTGGTGAATGTCACCGTGTGCGCTGGGCCTCGCCGTGGTTCCTCAGCCCAACTAGAAGCTGTCCGACGGGCCTTGGGCACACCGTGCGCAGACGGCAACGGAGCCGTACGGAGATTGCCTGGCCCCGGCATGGTCAGCCGCCACTGGGTCCAGCGACAATGTGAGCATCTTCGGGCCGGCGTTACTCGCGTTCCGAACTCTTGCGATCGGAGCGGAGCGACACCATGGCATGGGTAGTAGGAACGGGCGCGTTCTTGGGGCTGCTGGCGATCGCATTGGGAATCGTCACGCTCCGGACAGGGTGGATCCTGCCCACAGCGCGCCGCCACGTCACCCGGCCTCAACTCCACGGTCTTGGTGCCCTGCTTATGGGCATCTCCGTCGTTCTGCAGGGAATCCTCTACTTTCGAGTCCTGCCGAGCGTTTCCTGGGAGGCTCGCTTCTTCGGTGGGAACGCCCTCCTGCTTGCTGGGCTGCTCCTGATTGCCCTCAGCCAGCTGCTGCCGCTTCGCCGAAGCCGGGATCACACCGATCCCTCAGGCGTCTCAAAGACGTAGGCTCTGTCGTAAGCGGGTGGCGACGGCCCGAGAGGTCTTGCGCCGGTTGATCGTCCGCTCAACCTCGTTGCGGCGTTTACGAGGTTGAGCTCGATTGCGGGTAGGGCGCCGTGATCTTGGTACTGGCGGTCATTGCCTTTCTGCGGGCTGTCTTGTGACCGGTGGGACGCTGGGCGCATGATGACCGCGTGAATGACTGGATGCGTGCCCGGAACGGTTGGACGATCCTTCTGATGTTTTGGGGGGTCACGCTGACCGCCGGGCTGCTCGGGGAAGCAATGTCGCGGATGGTCTTTGAGCACCACCCCACGCCATCGGTCACTTCGAACCTGCCTTGGGTGGTGGGCGGCTCTCTGTTTATGGCCCTGGGCGGCACCGTTGGTGTTCTGCGGCGGCGTCGGCGGCAAGGCTGACGAGCACCGGCAATGCCGGTTCCCGCGGTCGGGATGTGGTGGGGGCTCCGCTCATTACACTCCTACCGTGAACAACATACGATGCACCCAATGCGGTACGGAGGGGCTGGAGTCGGGCTTCGTCGAGGACGGCGGATCACAGGCTCGCGGGTACACGCGGTGGATCGCGGGCCCCCTTAAGCGAGGCCTTGTCGGCTTTGCCGTCGATACGAGGCGCCGACTGAAACGGCAGATTGATGCGTACCGTTGCCCCAGCTGCGCACACCTGGAACTGTTCGCTACCGGGGAGAACTAGCGGCGTGGTACACGAGCAACGGGAATGGCCGTAACGTGACACGAGCCGTGCGGGGTGGGGAGATTTTGACGTCTTTCCTGGCCCGTACGACTTCGCTGTCATCGTATCTGCACCGGCATCCCGAGCCGTCGACGCGGCACGCTCACCGCCGAGTTGACCGGCCCGGCACAAAGGCGCTGACGCACTGATCCCGTCGTCACGTACAGCGACGCGCGTCACTTCGGGTTTGTCACCCGTGTGCATGTGCTGGTTGATCGTGCTGCACCAGGAGATACCCGAGGAGAAGCTCTCCCGGGTCTCGGCGTACGACTGGTTCGGCTCCGTCTCCCTGCTGCCGCCGGCGACGGCGCTGGCGGGCCCCGCGGAGGACGCTTTCGGCCGGGCTCCGGCGCTGTGGGGCTGCGCGGGCCTGGTCGTCGCCGTCACGGCCGTGGTCCTCCTGGTACCGGACGTCCGCAACCTCACCCGCCGCACGGTCACGGTCACCGCACGGCCGACGCCGACGTCACCCGATGCCGAACGTTCCGCCGGGGGGCTCGGGTGACGGCACGGCGTCCGCGTCCCCGACCGGCCCGGCCGCGCCGACGAACCGCCGCAGCGCGGGCCCGTGTTCGACCCGCGCCGGAAAGGCGTCGGCGGCCGTGCGCCGGGCCAGCCCGCCGGTGTCGACGGGCCGGTGCGAGGCGATGAGCACCGCGTTCCCGAACCGTCGCCCGCGCAGCACCCCCGGCTCGGCGATGACCGCCAGTTCCTCGAACAGGGCCGCGAACGTGGCGAGTTGGGAGCGCAGGAAGTCGAAGGGGGCGGAGTCCGCGAGATTGGCCAGGTAGACCCCGTCGTCCCGCAGTACCCGCTCGGCCTCCCGCGCATAGCCCAGCGAGGTGAGGTGCGCGGGGATCCGGGACCCTCCGAAGACATCGGCGATCAGGACGTCGGCCGAGTCACCGGGAGCGCCCTCCAGCCAGCCCCGGGCGTCGGCGGCATGCAGGGCGATCCCGGTGTGGTCCGGCAGCGGCAGATGCTCGGTGACCAGGTCCAGCAGCCCCCGGTCGGCGTCCACGACGTCCTGCCGGGACCCCGGCCGGGTCGCCGCCACATACCGGGGCAGCGTGAGGGCACCCCCGCCGAGATGCAGCACGTCAAGGGGCGCCCCGGTCTCCGCCAACGCGTCCAGCACATACCCGAGCCGCCGGGCGTACTCGAACTCCAGATGCGTCGGCGCGTCGAGATCGACGTACGACTGGGGCGCCCCGTCGACGGTCAGCAGCCAGGCCCGCTCCCGGTCGACGTCGGGCATGAGCTTGGCGGTGCCGTGATCGGTGACCCGGACGACGGGTATGGCTTCGTTCACGCCTCCATTGTGCGATGCGCATGCTTACCAGGGGCGCGGGGCTTTGTCGATATGCGGCCCGCTGAGTGGGGGACCGCGACCAGCCCCCACCGGCCCGCGGTCCCCCACTCACCCACGACCTCACTCCACCGAGGTCACGGTCCCCGCCCCCACGGTCCTGCCACCCTCCCGGATGGCGAACCCGAGCCCCGCCTCCAGCGGCACGTCCCGCCCCAGCTCCACGGTCATCTCCACCGTGTCCCCGGGCCGGGCGACCGCCACGTCGCCGAGGTCGACGTCCCCGACCACATCCGCCGTACGGATGTAGAACTGCGGGCGGTACCCCGTCGAGACAGGGGTCGTACGACCCCCTTCGCGTCCCGACAGCACATACACCCGCGCCGAGAACCGCCGGGCCGGTACCACGCTCCCCGGCGCCGCCACCACGTGCCCGCGCCGTACCGCGTCCCGGGGCACCCCCCGCAACAGCAGCGCCACGTTGTCGCCGGCCTGCGCCTCCGCCATCGGCTTCCCGAAGGTCTCCAGACCTGTGACGACGGTGTCGACGTCCGCGCCGAGTACCTCGACCCGGTCGCCGACCCGGACAGTCCCCCGCTCCACGGCACCGGTCACGACGGTCCCGCGCCCGGTGATGGTGAGCACGTTCTCCACCGGCAGCAGGAACGGCGCGTCCAGATACCTCTCCGGCATCGGAACGTACGTGTCCACCGCGTCGAGCAGCGCCTCGACGGACGCCGTCCACCGCGGGTCCCCCTCCAGGGCCTTGAGCCCGGAGACCCGTACGACGGGCACGGAGTCGCCGCCGTAGCCCTGCGCGGTGAGCAGTTCACGGACCTCCAGCTCGACAAGGTCGATCAGTTCCTCGTCGCCCGCGTCGGCCTTGTTGAGCGCGACGACGATGTGGTCGACGCCCACCTGCCGGGCGAGCAGCACGTGTTCGGCGGTCTGCGGCATGATGCCGTCGAGCGCGGAGACCACGAGGATCGCCCCGTCCAGCTGGGCGGCCCCCGTCACCATGTTCTTGACGTAGTCGGCATGGCCCGGCATGTCCACATGCGCGTAGTGCCGGGTGTCGGTCTCGTACTCGACGTGCGCGATGTTGATGGTGATGCCGCGGGCGGCCTCCTCCGGGGCCCGGTCGATGCGGTCGAACGGCACGAAGGTGCCGGTGCCGCGCTCGGCGAGGACCTTGGTGATGGCGGCGGTCAGGGTGGTCTTGCCGTGGTCGACGTGGCCCATCGTGCCGATGTTGAGATGCGGTTTGGTGCGGACGTATGCCGTCTTGGGCATGGCTCTACCTCGAAGCCTGAACTGCGGTGATGCGTCTCAGCACGAGACGCGGGGACCCCGGGGAACCGGCCGACCCTCCCCCTGCGGGGTCCGCCGGACGATCCGGGGAGGGTCAGCTTCGGGCGCCGTCGACGGCGGCCAGGAGAACGGGCACGGCAGCCTTCGGCGCATCCGCGGCTGCGGATGCTGCGAGGAGGAAGGCGTACCGGAACATGACGCAGATCATTGCCGATGCGTCGCCCCACGTCGAACGGTTTTCCGTGGTGCCGGTTTCGCCCAATGGACAGGAACCATACGGCGATCACACATCTCCGTCGGCTAGTGTCACGGAATGCTCGATGCCAACCGCTCTGGCACCGCCACGGCCGTTCCCCCGGCCGCCGCCAAGGAGCTGACCATTGCCATATCCAGTCCGGTGAGTTTCACCGCGCGCTGCACGAGAGTGCTGCTGTCGCCGTGGTCCCGCCTGGCCCTGCTCGTCGCCCTGCTGGCGGCGGCCGCGTCGTCGGTGCTGCTCTTCGAGCCGCAGAAGCTGATGACGCAGGGCTGGCCGCCCCAGGTCGAGGGCGCCACCGCGGTGGTGATCTTCGCGGTGGCGTACGGCGTGATCACGGTGGCGTTCGTGCCGCGACCGATCCTGAACCTTGCTGCAGGCGCCCTGTTCGGCTCGGTGCTGGGCATGGGCGCGGCCATGGCGGGCACCCTGCTCGGCGCCTGGATCTCCTTCGCGCTCGGCCGGATGCTCGGCCAGGACGCGCTGCGCCCGCTGCTGCGCGGTCGGCTGCTGAAGGCGGCGGACAACCAGTTCAGCAAGCACGGCTTCCGCTCGATGCTCGCGGTACGGCTGTTCCCCGGCGTCCCGTTCTGGGCCGCGAACTACGCGGCATCCGTCTCCCGTATGCGCTACGCGCCGTACCTGCTGGCGACGGGGCTGGGCTCGATCCCGAACGTCGCCGCGTACGTCGTGGCAGGCGCCCGGGCCTCGACACCGACGTCACCGGTGTTCCTGATCTCGGTGGCGGCGATCGTGGTCCCGGCGGTGGCGGGTGCGGTGGTGGCCTGGCGAAAGCGCCACCATCTGCGCGGCCCCCGGTAGCGGCAGCGCCGCGCACGGGGCGCGGGCCCGTGTTGAATGTGCGGCCACCACGGGGTGGGCGCGACCCGGCTCGACGGCACGGCAACTACGAGACAGCGCCCGCACCCCCCCGATCCGTTCTCAGACCGCCTCCAGAATCATCGCGTTGGCCAGCCCACCCGCCTCGCACATCGTCTGCAGCCCGAAGCGAGCGCCACGCTGCCGCATCGCATGTACCAGTGTCGTGGTCAGCCGGGTCCCGCTAGCCCCCAGCGGATGCCCCAGCGCGATGGCCCCGCCGTGCACGTTGACCTTCGCCAGATCAGCCCCGGTCTCCTGCCGCCAGGCCAGCACCACGCTGGAGAACGCCTCGTTCACCTCGAAGAGGTCGATGTCTGCGAGGCCCAGCCCGGCCCTGCGCAGCACCTTCTCCGTCGCCGGGATCACGCCGGTCAGCATGAGCAGCGGGTCGGAGCCGGTCACGGCGAACGCGTGCAGGCGGGCCAGCGGGCGCAGCCCGAGCCGCGCGGCGGTCTCACCGGCCATGATCAGCACGGCGGAGGCGCCGTCGTTGACCGGGCTGGCGTTGCCCGCGGTGACGTTCCACTCGATCTGCGGGAAGCGCTCGGCGAACCCGGGGTCGTAGTAGGCGGGCTTGAGCCCGGCGAGGATCTCGGCGGTGGTGCCGGGCCGTACGGACTCGTCACGGCCGAGCCCTTCCAGCCCCGCCACCTCGGCGTCGAACAGCCCCGCATCCCACGAGGCCGCGGCCTTCTGGTGCGAGGAGACCGCGAACGCGTCCATCTCCGCCCGGCTGATCGACCACTTCGCCGCGATCAGCTCGGCGCTGATGCCCTGCGGGACCAGGCCCTCCGGGTAGCGGGCGGCGACTCCGGGGCCGAAGGGGTCCTTGCCGGGCGGCACGTTGGACCACATCGGCACCCGGCTCATCGACTCGACGCCACAGGCCACGACGATGTCGTAGGCCCCGGACATGACCCCCTGCGCGGCGAAGTGCACGGCCTGCTGGGAGGAGCCGCACTGGCGGTCGACGGTGGTCGCGGGGACGGTCTCCGGGAAGCCCGCCGAGAGCACGGCGTACCGGGTGGTGTTCATGGCCTGCTCGCCGACCTGGTCGACGGTGCCGCCGATCACGTCGTCGACGAGGGCCGGGTCGACACCGGAGCGCTCGACGAGGGTGCGCAGGGTGTGGGCGAGAAGCTCGACGGGGTGGACATGCGCCAGGGACCCGTTCGGCTTGCCCTTCCCGACGGGGGTGCGTACGGCTTCGACGATGACTGCGTCACGCATCACGGGGACCTCGATTGCGAGTCTCGATTACCGGTGAGTAGGAAATCCAAACTCACCATAACTCCGTGAGTAGGAAAATCCAACCTTCACCCGACCGGTGCCCATGGCCGCGCCCACCCGCAGGCTCCGGGGGTGGTCACCCGCCGGACCGTCGGCGCCCTGCGGCCCTACTGCCCCTGCCGGTACACGTCCAGCCGCCCACACATCCCGAACCGGCCCTGCTCAGAGGGCTGTTCAGCCTGTACGACGCCGTCGGCGAGGTGGCTGACATCGCCCTGTCCGAGGCGATCGAGGTGCTCCCCCGTGGCCGCGGCGGCCGCCCGGGCGCCGCGCTCCCAGCGGGCGCGCCACTCGGCAAGCCGGGGCCGTACGAGGGCGGCGGCGGCCCGGTGGAAGGCGGCCAGCGGCTCCGGACCTGCGGCCTCCCGCAGGGCTCGGTAGCCCTCAAGGGCGAGGTCACGGCGGGCCCGGGCGATCCGCTCCCGCTCGGCCTCCGGCGCGTCCGCCGGGATGGCGGTCACCGAGGCGTATGTCTCCGGGTCGGTCAGGTACCGCGGCGGCAGCGTCAGTACCGCGTCCCCGGCCTCCGGAAGGCCGCTGTTCTGCATCAGCACGGTGATGCGCAGGTCGTCCTCGTTGACGAGGCGGTGGACGGTGCCCGGCGTGAACCAGGCGACCGTGCCGGCCGCGAGAGGCGTGACCTGGTACCCGGAGGTGGTGAGCGTCTGTACCGCACCCCGGCCGCCGGTGACGACGTAACCTTCCGAACAGGCCAGGTGCACATGGGGGGTTCCGCCGCGCACACCGTCGGCGGCGGGCCAGTCGTACACGCACAGGTGCGAGACCGCGACCCCGCCCGGCAGCCCCGCGAACCCGGACACCCCGCCGCTCACCACGGATGCGCCTCCAGGTACTTGGCGATGTCCGCGCGTTCCCAGGCGCCGTTCGCGACGACGACCCGGTAGCGGCGCCGGAGGGTGTCGCCGGGGGCCAGTTCCAGTTCGTCGTGGAAGGCCCAGGAGGGGGCGATGCCGGCGAACGGGTCGTTGCGCACGAACCAGTGCGCGGGGTGGGCGCCTTCCGCGCCCGAGTGGTCGTTCTCCGGGGCGTGTTCGAAGACGACGGTGGCATGGCCGTCGGCGCCGTCGTGCTCGCCGGAAAGGGCCAGCCAGGACGACTGGGAGCCCATCAGCTCCGGTCCTTCGCCCTCGGGGCCGATGATCCGGCCGTCCCTGAAGGCGCGCGGCCCGCGCCAGAACAGGCCGGTGTAGCCCGCCTGTTCGCGCCCGGCAGTGGTCGGACTGCCGAACCGCAGCGGTTCGTCACGGACGTTGGTGATCGCGCTGGACCAAGTAAGCGCCCAGACACCGGAGTCCGGGTCGACATCATGGACCTCGATGCGCCGCTGCTCCTGCGCCCACAGCGTCCCGTCGTACGGATGCCAGGTCAGCCGCTCCACGGCGACCAGCCGGCCGTCCGCCGACGACAGCTCGTCGAAGCCGACGTGCCGCATCGAGCCGACGCGCTCCGGGAGGACGAGGTAACCCTCGCCGTGGACATAGGAGTTGCCGCCCCACAGGTTCGCGCCGGACAGGTGCGAGGCGGTCAGGGAGAGGCCTTTGTGCCAGCGGTGGTCGTTGGGCCGGTAGTCGGTGACGACGTCCCCGGCGAGGGTACGGATCGGGTGCAGATAGGGCTTGGGGGCCTCCCAGGGGGCCTCGGGCCGGTAGACGTAGACGAAGAGCTGCACCCCGGTGACCGGCTCGGTCACGGTGATCCGGTCGCCGTGGGTGTGCGTGATCCGCAGCTCGCCGCTCACGCCGACACCTCCTCACGTTCGACCGGCGCCCAGCCCGGGGCGCCCCCGTGCAGGTCCGTGTAATAAGGATCACCGGGACCGATCTCGCCCGCACGCACGGTCGTGTCGGTGAACGCCGACTTGTACAGCGCGGTGATCAACTCCAGGCTGGTGCGCCCGTCGGCGCCGCTGCTGCGCGGCCGCTCCCCCGCGCGCATACTGGCGACCAGCTCGCGCAGCTGGGCCAGGTGCGAGCTGGGCACGTCCGGCCCGAAGTCCTGCCAGGCCGCCACCTCGTCGGCGGGGACGCCCGGGGCCGGGGTGATGCGCCAGTTCTCGTTGCGGTGGCCGTACAGATGGGTCAGTTCGACGGTCGCGCGCTCGCAGTCGATACGGATACGGCTGACCTCGTCGGGGCTGAGCACGCTGTTGACGACGGTCGCCAGGGCGCCGTTCGCGAACCGGACCAGGGCGGTGGAGACGTCCTCGGTCTCCACGTCGTGCACCAGCCGGCCGGCCATGCCCCGCACCTCGCTCCACGGCCCGAGCAGGTCAAGCAGGAGGTCCATCTGGTGGATGCCGTGGCCCATCGCCGGGCCGCCACCCTCGGTCGCCCAGCGGCCGCGCCAGGGCACGGCGTAATAAGCGGTGTCCCGGTACCAGGTGGTCTGGCAGTGGGCGACCAGCGGCCGGCCCAGGGCCCCCTCGGCCAGCAGCCGCCGCACCTGGGTGGAACCGGAGCCGAACCGGTGCTGGAAGACGATGGAAGCGTAGGGCCCGCCGTCCGTGCCCTCCTCGGCCTCGACCGCGTCGAAGTCGGCGAGGGACGGCACCGGCGGCTTCTCGCACCACACCCAGGCGCCGGCCCGTAGCGCGGCCACCGTCTGGTCCCGGTGCAGGGTCGGCGGGGTGCCGATGGTGACCAGGTCGGGTCGCTGCTCGGCGAGCATCAGGTCCAGGTCGGTGTAGGCGTGCGGAATGCCGGCCTCGGCTCGGAACGCCTCGACGGCGGTGGCATCGATGTCGACGGCCGCGACGACCTCGGTCTCGCCCTCCGCGGCCAGCTGGGCGAGCGCGGGCAGATGGGAACCGCGCCCGATGGCGCCGGCGCCGACGACGGCGGCCCGGATGCGGCGACCGGTGAAGGGGACCCCTGAAAGAGGGGAAAGGGGCGTGCGGGGCATGGACGTGATCAGCACTCCTCGGGGCGTGGACCGACGATGGGCGCGAACCGTCGCCCGACGTGCGCCGCACACGCACCCCGATGTGCGGGAGCAAGCGCTTTCTCCTGGGGAAACGTAAGCGTCGGTGCCTCGGCCGGTCAACACCCCCCACACTCCTGTCCGCCCGCCGAACCCCTGTGTCCGGGCGGCCACCCGGCCCGCTACGCTGCCGTTGCACACGCATGATCACGCGCGCCCGCGCGTCCGCCAGCCCCTCTCTCACCCCTGGGACGCCGTACCTTCATGTCTTGGTTTGAATCGCTGATCCTCGGACTCGTCCAGGGGCTGACCGAGTTCCTGCCCGTCTCCTCCAGCGCGCATCTGCGGCTGACCGCGGCCTTCTCCGGCTGGAAGGATCCGGGCGCGGCCTTCACGGCGATCACCCAGATCGGCACGGAGACCGCGGTGCTGATCTACTTCCGCAAGGACATCGGCCGGATCGTCTCGGCCTGGTTCCGGTCGCTGTTCGACAAGGCGATGCGACGCGACCACGACGCCCAGATGGGCTGGCTGGTGATCATCGGCTCGATCCCCATCGGCCTGCTGGGTGTGACACTCAAGGACCAGATCGAGGGCCCGTTCCGGGATCTGCGCATCACGGCGACCATGCTCATCGTCGTAGGCGTCGTCATCGGCATCGCCGACCGGCTGGCCGCTCGCGACGAGACGGGCGGCCGGCACCGGGCGCCGAAGCAGCGCAAGACGCTGGAGAACCTGAGCGTGAAGGACGGCCTGATCTACGGCCTCTGCCAGGCCTGCGCCCTGATCCCCGGCGTCTCCCGCTCCGGCGCGACCATCAGCGGCGGCCTGTTCATGGGCTACAAGCGCGAGGCGGCGGCCCGTTACTCCTTCCTGCTGGCCATCCCGGCGGTGCTGGCCTCCGGCGCCTTCGAGGTCAAGGACTCGGTAAGCGAGGGCCATGTGGCCTGGGGCCCGACCCTGTTCGCCACGGTGATCGCGTTCGCCTCCGGATACGCGGTCATCGCGTGGTTCATGAAGTGGATCTCCAACAAGAGCTTCATGCCGTTCGTCTGGTACCGCATCGCCCTCGGCGTCGTGATCATCGCCCTGGTCTCGGCGGACGTGCTGAGCCCGCACGCGGCGGAGTCGGCGGGGTAGCTCGTCAGACGGCCGGAGTCGGCGGGTCGCTCGCCAGACGGCCAGAGTCAGCGGGTCGCTCGCCAGACGGCCAGAGTCAGCGGGTCGCTCGTCAGACGGCCAAAGTCGGCGGGTCGCTCGTCAGGCGGCCGGAGTGCCCTGGTGGAAGTACATCCGCCAGCCGGTCTCCGTCAGCCGCCACAGGGAGCTGCGCCAGACCCGGCGCCCCTGGTTGTCCGCGAAGTACGTCAGGTGTACGACGCCCGGAGCGAGCACGGTTCCGGACATCTCACTCACCTGGACCGGCGACTCGGGGGACACCGATCCTCCGCTGGTCGCCGTCAGGACCGACACCGCGTCCCAGCGGCGGCCGGACGCCCCGATCTCGGTGAACTCCGGGTCGAGAAGCCCCAGGACGAGGTCCGGGGAGGCACGCACCTCGGGATCGAGAAGCCGCAGCTCGCCGTCGATGGCCGCCTGTACCGCGCGTTCGTCCTGGTCCGTCATGCGGGGAGGCTACGGGCTCGTACCGCGCGGGGCACAGCGAATTTCCCGCTCGGGATCAGCCGAGCTTGAGCAGGAGTTCCGTGAGTTCCGCCGGCATGGTGATCATGCAGTCGTGACCGGTGGGCAGTCGCCACACCTGCTCCGTCGCGGGGACCGGACGACGGACGATGCCTTCCGGTACATCGGCCACGCAGTGGATGTGGGTCCTGGGGATCGTGCGTACGGCCGGGTTGTCCAGCCGGACCGGCTGCTGGAGACAGCGGACCGACTCGTCGGTCAGCATCGTGCGCAGCCAGGCCAGGTCCACCGGCTCGGTGACTCCGAACAGGCCGTGCGGCGGCGGCAGTTCGGGCAGCGGCGGAACCCGCCAGCCGCTGTCGGAGGCCAGGGCACGGTCGATCAGGGTCCGGGTCACGGGCTGGACGTCGGCGGCGCTCTCGCCGTGCTCCGGGAGCATCGCGTCGAGATACACCAAGTGCCGGACGCGGTCGGGGACTTGGTTGGCGGCGGAAGAGATGACCAGTCCCGCGTAGCTGTGCCCGACGAGTACGACGTCGGTCAGGTCCTCGTCGGTGATCAGCCCGACGACGTCGTCGACGTGAGTGTCGAGGCCGACCTCGGGGCCGAGCAGATGGGCTTTCTCGCCGTGACCGGTCAGCGACGGTGCGAACACCCGGTGTCCGGCCGCGGTCAGCAGCGTGACGACCCGCCGCCAGCACTCTCCGCTGTGCCAGGCACCGTGCACCAGCAGATACGTCGACATGATCTCGCTCCTCACTGTGCTCATGAAGGTCGCCGACCACGCTTCCGCGCCGGCCCCCGCCGGGGCAGAGCCCCGCTGGTCCTGGGGGTGACAGGACCAGGCACGGGGCGACGGCCCGCATTACGGTGGCGGGATGACCGACGAACCGAACCTGCTGGGCACGTACGTACGTGCCCGCCGCGAGCTCGTCACACCCGAGCAGGTCGGGATCCCCGTGCTCGGGGCACGGCGGGTGCCGGGCCTGCGCCGGGAGGAGGTGGCCATGCTGGCCGGCATCAGCGCCGACTACTACCTGCGCCTGGAGCAGGGCCGCGACCGCAACCCCTCCGTACAGGTCCTGGAGTCCCTCGCCCGCGTGCTGCGCCTCGACGAGTCCGCGACGGCCTATCTGCTGAGCCTCGGCGCGGGACAGCCGCGCCGACGCCGACGCCGACGCCGACGCCGGAAGGAGACGGTTCCGCCTGGCATCGCCCAACTCGTCGCCGCCCTCCCGCTCCCCGCGCTCGTTGAGGGCCACTACTTCGACGTGCTCGCCGTGAACGCCCTGGCGACCGCACTGTCACCACGCCTCACGGTCGGCGCCAACCGGCTGCGGGACACCTTCCTCGACCCCGCCGAGCAGGCCCTCCACCCGGACTGGGAGAACGCGGGCGCCGGCATGATCGCCGGTTTCCGCCGGTCCGTCGGGACCGACGCGGACGACCCTCGCGTCATCGACCTCATCGGCGAACTCTCCCTCGCGAGCCCCCACTTCAGCCGGCTCTGGGCCCGCCACGACGTGGCCGCCTGCGAGGGCGCGGCCAAGTACATCGACCACCCCCAGGTCGGCCGCCTGCGGCTGAACCGCGAACGCCTGGCCGTCAGCGGCACGACCGGCCAGACCCTCGTCATCTACCACCCCGACCCGGGCAGCGACGGCGCGGAGAAACTGGCACTGCTTGCCTCGGCGACGACTACGGCGTGACGGCGGAAGCGATGCCTACGGCGTGAGCGCGGGAGCGCCTGCACGCGGCTTGTACGCCGTGCGGGATGACTACGGCGTGAACGCGGAAGCGACCGACCGCCGCGTGAACGCCGAACCCGACGACCACGACCCGAGCGCGGAAGCGGCCCCCACACCGACCGACCGCCGCGTGAACGCCGAGCGCGACGACCACGACCCGAGCGCCGAACGCGACTCCCACGGCGTGAGCGCGGGGCGGTCGCTGGTGGTGTGAGCCCGGCTGGGCGGCTCATCTCGGCCAACCACCAACACCTCTTGTCTTCGGGAGCGTTGGGGCCGACGCAACGGCCCCGGCGAGGGGGAAGTCCAGGACAGGGGCGTACAGCCGTTTCCGTGTCGCGACCACCCGCCCGGCAAATGCCAGGGCTTGGCGCCCCGCTCGCCGTCTCGCCCGTGACCAACCCCATACGGTCTGCGTAGCCACCCGGTAGCGCACGGTCAGTTCTTGCACCTACGCTGTTCGGTATGTCCCCCGATTACCGAACCCCTGGTTCCGTTCGGTCTGCTGCCGAGGTCAACGAGCACATCCGGGCGCTGTGGCTGCGTGCGGGCGGAACACTGTCGGCACAGGAGCGGGCGGAGTACGAACTGCTGGTGGTCGAGTGGGCCGAGGCGATCCGCGCACGGATCATCGAGGCGGCCTGACCCGGCGCCGGGTTCAGCGCCCGCCGGAGACCCGCAGCACCGCGCCCGTCGTGTAGGAGGCCTCCGGCGACAGCAGCCAGGCGATGGCCGCGGCGATCTCCTCCGGCCGGCCGGGCCGTCCCAGCGGCGCTGCGGCGCCGATCCGTTGGGCCCTGCCCGGGTCACCCATCGCCGTGTGCATCTCGGTGTCGACGACTCCGGGCGCGACCGCGTTGACCCGCACCCCGTCCGGTCCGAGTTCCCTGGCGAGGCCCACGGTCAGGGCGTCGACGGCCGCCTTCGTCGCCGCGTAGTGGACGTACTCGCCGGGACTGCCGAGCGTGGCCGCCGCCGAGGACACGTTCACGATCGCCCCGTTCCCCCGCTCCGCCATCAGCCGGGCCGCCCGTCGTGAACACAGCAGCGTGCCCAGCAGATTGACCTCGACGACCCGCCGCAGATCGGCGCTCTCCGTATCCGCCAGCCGCCCCAGCGGCCCGGTCACGGCAGCGTTGTTGACCAGCCCGGTGACGGCGCCCAGCTCCCGTTCCGCAGTGTCGAACAGCCGCTCCACATCCGCTTCCACGGCCGTGTCCACCGGTACGACGGCACAGCGTGCCCCGCCCTTGCGCACGCCTTCCGCGACCGCCTCGGCGGCGCCCTCGTCCCGGACGTAACCGATCACGACATCATGCCCGTCGGCCGCGAGCCGCAGACAGGTCGCGGCACCGATACCCCGGCTCCCACCGGTGACAACCGTGACGGGACGTGTCATGCGAGCCTCCTGAGACCGACGAGACGGCGATCTTACGACCGCAGATGCGCGAGCAGCTCGTCCGCCACCGGATACGACCGCTCCTCGGGCAACAGCAGGGCCGCCCGTTCGAGTTCGCCGGCCTGCACCAGCCCATGGATCTGTGCCGCGAGCGGGGTCACGTCCGCGATACCGACGGTCCACTCGTCGGCGTACCGGGCCGCCGCCTCACCCGAGAGGCCCGACTGGAGCGACCGATGAGGCAGCGCGTTGAGGTGCAGATCCCGCTCGGGGTCCCACTGAACCCGCGCGGGAGCGCGCCTCAACTCCCGCTGCCAGGCAACCTGGTTCTCGTGCAGACCGGAGACATAGTGGGACAGACAGGCGTTCCGCAGCGCCCACTCGAACCCTTCCCGCCGAATCTCGATGGCGAGAACGGTCTCCTGCCCCTCCTTGGTACCCCACCCACAGCGGTACATCATCCACAGGAAGGACGGCTTGATCCAGGTCAAGCCACGTTCACAGGCCTTTTGCGGCCGACGCACCTAGCGGGATCAAGGCTGTGAAGGGTGACCACGTGGGCACTGCGGGCCGGACAGCCTTGGAGGCCATCTCGTGCGGCTGGTCCGACCGCTGTCAGGCGGAAGCCACCACCTCGCCGGCCATGACCTGGGGAGGGTTGGGGAGCAGTGACGCAAGGCTGTCCCGCACGAAGTCCGCAGCTCTCGAGATCGATGCGTCGGCACCGGCCTGGTCCTGGAAGACGCTGGTCGAGACCATCACTCCGTCCCCGGTATCGATCCAGTAGTAGGCCACGAAGCCGGGGACCTGTCGCATGAGCGGCACGAACCCCTCGTTCACGAGACGTGCGGCCTCGGCCGAATCGGTCACCCCTTCGTACCGCCGGACTGCTGCGTACATCACCAAGCTCCTCACGGCGTTCGACGTTCGTCCTCTGCTGGGACGTCGTACCCTGCGACGGCTGCCTGGCTCGCGAGGAGTCTGGTAATCACCTGAAGGGCCGCCTCGAGTGATCCGAACGGCGGCCGCCGACCCGGACACGCGGCCCTGCGCACGTCTGCCACATGAGAAGGCATCGACGTGGAGTCGAGCAGCCTGAGTCGGTGACCGCCCGCAGCACGGAAGAGGCTGTGAACGCGGCTTGATGACCCAGGTCAAGCCTTGCTCACAACCCTGCGGGCAGTGGAGCACGGCACGAGCAGTGCAGCGGCATACGACAGCTCGGGCGCGCTCCAGTCCGACACGGCCGCGTTACTCTCCAGTCAAGCTGACCTGCGGAGACGACCGATCAAGTTGGCCTTGCCATGTAGATATGCGACACGGCCATCGCTGGATAGAGTCGTTCCGTTACAACTGGTTGTGGGGACAACCGGGGCGCCTTTTGGGGAGGGCCTGCAAGACATGAGTCGTCGCTCTAATGGCTTGGTCGGCGTCTGGGCTGAGATGCAGAGGCAGCAACAGCGCCAGATGGAGGCCGAAGCCAGACGACAGAGGCAAGAGGCACAGCAAGCCCGTGCGCATCAGCGGCGAGCTGCCCAGGACTACCGCGAGTACCGGCAGGCAGAGGCACTACGTCGCACTCTGGAACTGGACGCGCAGGTCACGGCACTGCAAGGTCTTCTTGCCTCGGGCTGCCAGGCCCCGGCTTTCAGGGCTTCCTCGCTCATACGCCCTGAAGACATCGAGCCCTTCTCTCCAGGACCACTGGCACAGCCCGTATCCATGCCGAACTTCGATCATTACCAGGCACAAAGCGGGTGGACTGCCAGCCGCCGCGCTCAGGCTCAGGCCGACGCTCGGGCACGCTTCGAGCGGGACTGGCATGCGGCCCAGGCGGCTGAGGCGCAGCGGCAACAGCAGTTGGCGTCATACCAGCGGGACTACCAGGAGTGGGCCGACGCCCAACTGGCCGAGGTGCGGCAATACAACGCCGGCGTCATGGAACTGACGGATGGAGTCAGACGCCGCGATCCCGAAGCTGTAGTTGAATACTTCTCCGCCGCTCTCTACGCCTCAAGGGCGTGGCCTGAGGGGTTCCCACGTCAGGTGACAGCTGCCTACGACTCGGCGGCCGGACAGCTGGTGCTGGACTGGGAGATGCCCGCCTACAGCATCGTCCCCGAGGTCAAGTCCGTTCGCTACCTGCCCACTGCGGACCAGGACAAGGAGACCCCTCGGCCAGTGGGCCAACGGCGATCCCTGTACCGGGAGGTCCTGGCACAGTGCATGCTGCTCGTGCTGCACGAACTCTTCGCCGCGGATGAACTGGGCGCGCTCGACTCCGTGACGTTGAACGGGTTCGTGGATGGACATGACCCTACGACGGGCCGACCGGGCCACATCTACCTGGCAACCGTCATGGCTCCTGGATCGACGTTCCACGACCTGCACTTGGCGCAAGTGGACGCCGGTAGCTGCCTTGCCGATGCGCTGCGCGGGCAACTCTCGGCTCGCCCCGACCAACTCGCCTCGGTGCGGCCGAGTCGCCAGCCGCAGGAAGTCGGGAACCGTGTTGTCACGCATGGCAGCGACGAGGACCCCGACCTGTACGAGATGGATCCGATCGCCTTCGAAAACCTTGTTGCAGACCTCTTCCGCGCCATGGGGATGCAAGCAGTCACCACTCAACGCTCAAACGACGGCGGGGTCGATGTCGACGCCCTGGATCCGACGCCGATCCGTGGCGGCAAGATCGTCGTGCAAGTGAAGCGCTACCGCAACACGGTGCCGCCCACCGCTGTCCGTGACTTGTACGGGACCGTGCAAGACGCCGGCGCCAACAAGGGCGTCCTCGTGACGACGTCGAAGTTCGGGCCCGGCTCACACACCTTCGCCAACGGCAAGCCGCTGGAACTGATCTCGGGAACCGCTCTCGTCGACCTGCTGCATCGTCACGGGCTGCGCGGGCGCCTGGGCGAAAGTACCCGTCGCCCCCCGGCACAGCCGACCTCGGCGGTTCCGGACACGCATCTGCCCGGCAACTACAACGTCCTGGGCATGTCGTGGGCCGGAAGCGTCGCCTTGGACGTGTGCGCTCTCGTCTGCCGTGGCAACCGGGTCCTCAGTGACGATCACTTCGTCTTCTTCAACAACCCACAGACACCGGACGGCTCCGTGCGTGCTCTCTCGGCAACCGCACCCGACAAGGCGGCGATCTGCGTGTCCTTCGACGCCTTGCCGGATGAGGCGGACCGCTTTGTACTCGTGGCCGCGATCGACCCAGAGGTCAACCCGGACGCCGACCTGTCCGGCTTTACGGACGCATGCATCCGCCTCCTCGAACCAGGAACGGCGGAACTAGAGCGACTTCAGGTCTCCGACGGCCGGACCTCCGAGACTGCCTTGGTTCTCGGCTCCTTCCGCCGCAGGACCAACGGAGACTGGGACTTCGTCCTCGGCGGCAAGGGCTACACGGGCGGCCTGGAAGAACTGCTCAAGGACTACGGCATCGAGGTGGATTAGCGATCCGCCCCCTCACATCCCGGACCCGCCCCAACGGGTCCACAAAGACACGTCACTGCTCGTAGCTACGGCAAGGGTCTGCCCGGAGGGCGAGAATCCAGCGGCACGGAGCTCGGAGTAGTTGGAGTGGAAGATGTGCCACCAACGCTCCCCGTACGGACCGGAATGCGGCAATCCGCCGTCGCGGGAGAGCAGGACACGCTCGTTCGGCCAGGCCGGGGCCACGACCTCCAACTTCCAACCGTCTCCGCTGGTGGTGCGAAGTCCTCCTCCGAAGAGTCCGGCGATGCGCACCCTGCTTCCGGCGACCGGTCCAAACCCAGGACACCACAGAGCGGGATCCGCGTCGCGGCTGTCGTCCTCGGGGGCAGGGTCACGATCCCGCGCGATCTTCTCTCCCGTGACGGCGTCGAAGAGACCGCGCCCGTCGTGCGAGACGACCATCACCAAGTCCTGGCCGGTGCCGGGGTGCGAGGCGAAGCCGATCCCGAGAAGTCCGCCAACCGGGGCGTAAGCGGTGCGCTGCCAGGGCTCGGGCGCTGGTACCACCGGAGCCGCGAGGAGCCTTTGCCGCATCGCCTGCTGGTAAGGGGAAAGCTCTGGCTCAGGGCCCGGTTGCTCGACCGGCGGTTCGTTCTTCATCCACTTCGTCACGCAGCCATGATCCATACTTCAGCGGGTTCACCCACCACAGTTCCACCAGCCAGGCAGCAGCCCAGGGCACGCCGGCAACCGGCGCGGGTCCGAGCGCCGGGCGGCTGCATCCCAACCAGTACTAAGCGGCAGTTGAGATGGATGCGCACGGAAGGCTCGTAGACTCGATCAGCCGGTGCCGGACCTGTGCACGGCCTGTTCCCAGAGGCCCAGCCCCATGCGGAGGAGTTCGCGGACGGCCGCTGTCTCCTCGTCCGTCCAGGCTCCCTCGCCAGCGGTCGGTTCGAGAGCTTCGCCGCCGAAGATCTTTTCGTAGGCGCTGTCGTGGATCGGTCCTTGGGAGGGGAGGGGTGGGCCGGCCTTCAGGCTGCAGGAGAGGTCTTCGAAGAAGTTCCACGCGTCCAGCAGCAGTCCTGCCGGGACCGCACCAAGGTCAGGGTGCTCGACCCAGCGCCGTACGACGCCCAGATCGAGAGTGCCTTCCCCCTCCCAGACGATCTCCCAGCCGTTGCGATCACAGTATTCCCGCAGCGTCTCGAGGTCATGGAACGCGAGGAGTCTTCCGAGGTCATCAACGGCGAGCTCATCGGGGGCATCGCCCTCTCCGGGCCGCCAGACCAGCGTCAGGTCCCCTCTCCTGGTCGCGATTCGGTACGGATAGCAGTCAGCCATTCGAGGTCTCCCTGGTGCCGCGGCGGCACTCACCGCGTGGGTCATCCTGTAGGCACGGCGTTCCCGCACCTCCTGCCACATACCTCGGTCGAGGATCGCGGGCCACTCACCGTCCCCGATTTCCTCGCCTCTGAAGACACGGATACCGGCGACGTGGCGGCTGTCGAGAACGTCTCGCGCCCGTGGGGCACTCCAGTTGCGGCCTTCGGCGGTCTTCTCACCGCGCTGGTAGAGCTCCTTGGCAAGCTGGACCGGGCTCACGCCGTCCAGGTAGCGGGTGAATATCTCCCGCACGATTGTGGCCTCTTCGGAGACGACCACCATGCCGGTCTTGTCGTACCCGTAGCGGCGCCTGCCGGTGTGCGGCCTCCCCTCCTTGGCTCGGTCGATCATGGAATCGATCAGTCGGCGCGAGGTGTCGTCGCTGGAGCGGCACGCGTGCGCGACCTCGAGGCGGAGGAAGAATCGGTCATCGGGATCCGCGAGATCACGCCGGTTCGCCGGGCCGTGCAACGTAATGTCATGATCGTCGGCGATCTGCAACAACTCTTCGAGATCGCGAGGCTGACGCATCAGTCGGTCGGGGTGATACGGGACGACGTGGCGAATGCGGCCCTGGCTGGCTTCGGCGAGAAGGGCGTCCCATCCCGGGCGCTTGCGCTTGTGCTGCCACGCCGACCGGTTGTTGTCCACGACGACCTGGTCTTCGGCGACGATGAGGCCAAGACGCTCGGCCACGTCACGGCAGATGCGCTCCTGGCGCTCCACGCCGGTCTGATCGTCATCGTTCACGTGAGAGATGCGGCAGTAGATCGCTGCGGGCTCCCCCGTCCAGTCGAAACGGTGCTTCTTGGTCCGCTGCGTACCGGCTGCCTGCCTGGCCCGGAGGGCTCACCGTAACCAGGCGTCCGTCTGCTGGTTCGTGTCGTCTTCGGCCATGGAAAGAGGTTATGAGCGCGGCTTGATCCAGGTCGTCCGGTCCCGCTTCCAGGTGGCCGGAAATCGTCCCGTCCTGGCCGCCGGGCCGCCGATCTCGGGGCGGTAGGCCTGGTACACGGTGACGGTGGACTCCGTATGACACGCGCGAACACGGAACTTGGGTTCTTGTTCGACTGACTGGTGGTTCACATGACCAGGGTCAGGGGCACCCCCGTTCGAACACCACCGAATATCACCCACATATCGCCCGCACCCCTTGGCTGGGCTCGCCTCGTGCCCAACACTGAGCCGATGACGCAGCGCGTGGAGCTCGCTACCGTGATGGATCGGCTGGCCGTGGACGGACTGGTCACCGACTACGCGGTGGCCGTCGATGACGGTGACTGGACCGCGTACCGGAGACTGTTCACCGTGGACGGGCGGGCCGACTACCGGTCGGCCGGCGGGATCGAGGGGGATGCCGGACAGGTGGCAGGGTGGCTCTCGGAGAGCCTCGCGCTGTTCTCGATGCGACAGCATCTGATCGTCAACCGCCAGGTGCGGTTCGGGATTCTGGAGAACGACGCCGGGGACACCGCCCACCTTCAGGCCGACTACATCAACCCCATGCGCTTCGCCGGCGGCGACGGCGCCTCCACCGCCCCGGACTTCGTGTGCGGCGGCCGCTACGCCTTCGCGTTCCTGCGCACCCGGGACGGCTGGCGGCTGCGCCAGGTGGTCGTCGAGGAGAAGTGGCGCAGGATGAGCGACCAGCGCGCGACGGCCGCACCGGACTGACCCCGCGCCCACGCCCCCTGTCGGAGATCCCTGCCGGTCCCGCACACTGGAAGGACCCGCAGGCAGGAGGCGATACATGAGGACCGTCGAGCGCTGGCTCACCTCTCAGTGGCGGCGTTCCTGCGTGGCGGCGCTCGCGGGCGCGCTGCCCGTACTGGCCTTTCCCGCGCCGTCGCTGTGGTGGTTCGCGTATGTGGCGCTCGTGCCCTGGCTGCTGCTGGCGCGCTCAGCGCCGACCGGGCGGCGGGCGGCGTACGACGGCTGGTCCGGTGGGTTCGGGTTCATGGTCGCCGTGCACCACTGGCTGCTGCCGAGCCTGCACGTCTTCATCTTTCTGATAGCCGGGCTGCTGAGCGTGCTCTGGGCGCCCTGGGGTCTGCTGACGCGCCGACTGCTGGGCGGGACGCCGACCGCGGGGCGGGCCGCGGCCGCGGTGCTGGTGCTGCCGTCGGGCTGGCTGATGGTGGAACTGGTGCGGTCCTGGCAGGGGCTGGGCGGGCCGTGGGGCATGCTCGGCGCCACCCAGTGGCAGGTGACGCCGGCGCTGCGGCTGGCCTCCGTGGGCGGGGTGTGGCTGCTGAGCTTCCTGGTCGTGGCCGTCAACGTGGCTCTCACCGTGCTCGTCTCGGTGCGCGAGGCGCGGGTGCCGGCGGTGGCCTCGCTGGTGGCCACGGCCGCCGCGACCTCCGCCGCATGGGTGTGGGCACCGCGCCCGGACGTCGATGGTCACGTCCGTATCGCCGTCGTACAGCCCGGCATCGTCGACGGCTCCGACAGCGGTGACCGGCGCTTCGACCGCGAGGAGCAGCTGACCCGGCAGCTGACCGGTCGGCACCCCGACCTGATCGTGTGGGGCGAGAGCAGCGTCGGGTACGACCTCGGTGACCGGCCCGATCTCGCCCGGCGGATCGCCGCCCTGTCCCGGGAGACCGGCGCGGACATCCTGGTCAATGTCGACGCCCGGCGCTCCGACCGGCCCGGCATCTACAAGAGTTCCATCCTGGTGGGCGCGGACGGCCCGACCGAGGACCGGTACGACAAGATGAGGCTGGTCCCGTTCGGCGAGTACATACCGGCCCGCTCGCTGCTCGGCTGGGCCACCTCGGTCGGCAAGGCGGCCGGCGAGGACCGGCGCCGCGGCACCGAGCAGGTGGTGATGAACGTCGGCCACGGGCTGCGGGTCGGCCCGATGGTCTGCTTCGAGACCGCGTTCCCCGACATGAGCCGGCATCTCGCCCAGGACGGCGCCGAGGTGCTGATAGGCCAGACGTCGACCTCGTCGTTCCAGCACAGCTGGGCCCCCGAACAGCATGCCTCGCTGGCCGCCCTGCGGGCCGCCGAGACCGGCCGCACCATGGTCCACGCCACGCTGACCGGCGTCTCCGCGGTGTACGGCCCGGGCGGGGAGCGGCTGGGCCCGTGGCTGGGCACGGACGCCAGCACGGCACAGGTGTACGAGGTGCCGATCGCCGGCGGCGTCACACCGTTCGTACGGTTCGGCGACTGGACGGTGGACGGCGCGCTGCTGGTGCTGGCCGGCCTCTGTCTGAGCGAGGGGCTGCGGGCGGTCAGGCTGCGCCGGGGTGCCGCTGAACCTGTCGTACCACGTGCTCGCACAGTTCATGAGTCGCCAGTGCGTCCCGGGCGCTGAGCACCTTTCCGGCGCGCACGGCGTCCAGGAAGGCGAGCACGGCCTGTTCGATGCCGCGTTGCCGGGCGACCGGCACCCAGTCGCCGCGCCGCCGGACCGTGGGCTGTCCCTTGTGGTCGATCACCTCGGCGAGGTTGAGGACCTGTCGCTTGGTGTCCTGCCCGGAGACCTCCAGGATCTCCTCCGCCGAGCCGCTGAGCCGGTTCATCACGCCGAGCGCGGTGAAGCCGTCCCCGGACAGTTGCAGGACCACGTGGTGCAGCAGGCCGTCGGCGACGCGGGCGCGGACGGTGATGTCGTCGACCGGACCGGGGGCGAGGAAGCGGAGGGTGTCGACGACATGGATGAAGTCGTCGAGGATCATCGAGCGGGGTTCCTCGGGCAGCCCGATGCGGTTCTTCTGCATCAGGATCAGCTCGCGCGGGTGGTCGGCGCACTGGACGTAACCAGGGGCGTGGCGGCGGTTGAAGCCGACGAACAACGACACGTTCCGTGCCTCGGCGAGCGTCACAAGGCGCGCGGAGTCCTCGAGTCCGTAGGCGAGGGGCTTGTCGACGTACGTCGGTACGCCCGCCTCCAGGAGCCGGGTGACGATCTCGGGGTGGGCGACCGTGGGCGCGTGCACGAAGGCGGCGTCGAGACCCTGGGCGAGGAGGTCGTCAAGGGTCGCGTGCCGGCGGCCGGCCGGCAGGTGAAGGCTGTCGGCGACCTCGGCGAGGGTGGCCGGGGTGCGGGTCTGAAGATGAAGTTCGAGGCCCGGCTGCACGCCCAGCACCGGCAGATACGCCTTCCGCGCGATGTCGCCGAGCCCGATGCAGCCGACCTTCACTGACGCTCCCCTAGCGGTTGCCTACATGCCTGTGCGGAAGCATACGGGCCGATAATCCGTGGTGGGATCGGGCGAGGTGGGCGAGGATGCCGGGCATGACGACCGAACGCCGTGATCCCGCCTTCGACGCCGACGAACGCACCTCGCTGGAGGGCTGGTTGGAGTTCCACCGGCAGACCCTCGCGATGAAGTGCGCGGGTCTGACCGACGCCCAGCTGCGAATCGCCTCCGTGGAGCCGTCCCCGCTGTCCCTGATGGGACTGGTGCGGCACATGGCCGACGTGGAGCGGTCCTGGTACCGCAGGGTCCTCGTCGGCGAGGCGGTGCCTCCGCTCTACTGGAGCGAGGAGGACCCGGACGCCGAGTTCCACCTCAACGAGACGGACACCTGGCAGGCGACGTACGAGATCTGGCAGGCCGAGATCGAGGCCGCCCGGCGCAACGCGGCCGACTTCGGCCTGGACGACCTCTCCAAGGGCCGCAGCCGTCACACCGGGGAGCAGATCAACCTGCGCTGGATCCACACCCACATGATCGAGGAGTACGCCCGGCACAACGGCCACGCCGACCTGATCCGGGAGCGCATCGACGGCGCGACCGGCGACTGACGTCAGCCTCGCACCCGCCGGTCCCCCCGTACGAGGCACGAGATCACCCGTGCGGGGCACCAAACTGCCGTCGACGGTGCCAACCTCCTCGTTGACCCAGCAGAGTTGCGCGGGTGCATCGAACGACCACCACCGCAGCGCTTCTGGTCACCGTGACCGTCTCGGCCCTCTCCGGCTGCGTGACGGTCCAGCGTCCGGCGGCGCCAGGCCCGCCGCCAGGTACGGCGCCCTCGCAGCCGTCGGTGCCCCGCCCGGACGGCAGCGCCGAACCGCGGGTGGTGCAGGCGCCGGTCAAGGAGGCCCTGGAGATGGTCGGCCCGTCCCGTCCGGCCCACCGGGCCACGCCGACGACCGCTGCCCACACCCCGGCGCCCCCTCCCCCGGCCCACCTCCGGTCCCCCGCCCCCCGCGCGGCCGCCGCGCATCCCCACCCGCGCCCACAGCGGACCCGCGGCCCACAGGCCGACATCCCCGATCTTTCCGGGTCCGCGCCGAAGGCCCCGGACGTGTGCGCCCTCGGCAGGCAGTACGGCGGCTGGCGCGCGGACAGCCCGGAGTCCAGGATCTGCGCGCAGACGTACGGGCACTGAGGATCCGCGCACCGGGAGACCTGCGGCAGGGAGCGGCGGTCGGGGGTGATCGGCGAGGACGCGTGCCGCACAGGAGCGGCGGCCGGCGAGAACACCTCCGGCACACGCGCCACGACGCCGGACGTCGCGGGACACCCGTGGTGACGGCGTTGGAGCGGAGACCGGACCGCTCTACTTCGGCCGCTGCCGCGGTGGGCCCCAGGAGTCGCCGTCCGGCGTGTCGTCGTCCCCCAGCCGCAGTTCCAGGCGGCTGATCGCGGCCCGCACGCCGTCGCCGTACCCGTCGTCGCCGAGGGCCTCGGTGGCCGCGCCGCGGGCCCTGTGCAGATGGGTGCGGGCGGCCTCGGCGCGGCCCAGCTTGACGTAGTCGGCGGCGAGGTTCAGATGCAGGGAGGGGTAGAAGCCGCGCAGCGCCGCGGCTCCCTCCGCCTCGTCCGCCGCCGACAACGCCCTCAGGTCCCAGGCGAGTTCGTCGGACGGGTCGTCCTGGGTGTCGGCGAGATAGTGGGCCAGGGTGCAGCGGTGCAGCGGCTCGCCGTGTTCGCCGATCTCCGCCCACAGGTCGAGCAGGCGCCGGCGGGCCTCCTCACGGTCCCCGGCGTGGTGCAGCATCACGACCTGTCCGATCCGTGTGAGCACGGCATCGGGTGCCGTGCGCTCCTGTCGCTCCGCCACCACGTCCTCCGAGCTGTCCGGCTGTCTCCGACGACGCTAACCGCCGTCGGGGTTCTCCGGGCCGTCCGACCCACTCCGGAACCGACGTGTTCCCACCCACCACCCGAGGCTCCGCCCGGGGGACCCCCGCATGACGCGGGACCGCCACAATCCACCGCCCCACGCCGGACAGGACCGCCAGACCCACCGCCCCAGACCCGGACCCGGACAGGGCGCCGCGCCCAAGGGTCCGCACGACAGGCAACCGCCGCCCGCCCACCGACGGCACCACACGCCGCCGCCGGACGGGACCGCCGCGCTCCGGACCGCCGTGGCCGCCGGCCCACCCCACTCGGGTCCCGCGCTCGCGCTGACCCACCGGCCGCACCGCGCGGGACCGCCGCCCCCAGCGGCCCCGGCCCCGGTCCGTCCGATGCCACCCCTCGGCCCGACGCCCGCCCCCTCGGGCCCCGGCTCCCCCGCAGGCTCGATATCCCCTCGGGTCCCGATACCCGCGTCGGTCCGGGTGTCCCCCCTCGCCCCCGACACTTCCCGTCGGTCCGATGCCCCCCTCGGTCCCGACGCCCCCCTCGGTCCCGACGCCCCCGTCGGCCAGCACCCCCGCCCCCGCCCTCAGCCCAGGTCAGGGATCCGCCAGTCGATCGCCTCGTGGCCCTGCGCAGCGACCGCCTCGTTGATCTGGGTGAACGGGCGGGAGCCGAAGAACTTCTTCGCGGAGAGCGGGGACGGGTGGGCGCCCTGGACCACCACGTGCCGGTTCTCGTCGATCAGCCGGAGCTTCTTCTGCGCGTAGTTGCCCCAAAGGACGAAGACCGCGGGGTCGGGCCGCTCGGCGACCGCGCGGATCACCGCGTCCGTGAACCTCTCCCAGCCCTTGCCCTTGTGGGAGTTGGCCTCCCCGGCCCGGACCGTGAGCACCGCGTTGAGAAGCAGCACCCCCTGCTGGGCCCACGGCATCAGATAGCCGTTGTCCGGCACCTGGAGGCCCAGCTCCTCCTTCATCTCCTTGTAGATGTTCCGCAGGGACGGCGGGGTCTTCACCCCGGGGCGGACGGAGAAGCACAGGCCGTGGCCCTGGCCCTCGCCGTGGTACGGGTCCTGGCCGAGGATCAGCACCTTGACCTGGTCGTACGGCGTCGCGTCCAGCGCGGCGAAGACCTCCTCGCGCGGCGGGTAGACAGGGCCGTTCGCCCGCTCCTCCTCGACGAACTCGGTCAGCTCCTTGAAGTAGGGCTGCTGCAGCTCGTCACCCAGAACCCCGCGCCAGGACTCGGGCAGCATGGCGATGTCGGTCACGTCAACGTCCTCACGACTTGCGGTCACTTGCAGTTCCTGCTGATGCCCAAGAACCTACAGGCGGCCACTGACAATCGCCGTCGCACACCGTTTCACCAGCTGGTCTTGCGATGCAGCTCCCACATCATCATGATCGTCGACGGGTCGAGCGCCTGCTCGCCGCCGGAGATGTCGTCGCTGGCCGCGACGTACTGCCGGCCCTGCCACAGCGGGATCAGCCGGGAGTCGTTGACGAGGATCTGCTGGGCGTCCTCGAACTCCTTGACGACCTTGCCGCGGTCACTCTCGGTGCGCGACTTGGGCAGCAGCTTGCCGGTGATCACGGGTGACGGGTACGGCGTGCCGAGGGCGTTCTGCTCGCCGACGAACGGGGCGATGAAGTTGTCGGCGTCGGGGAAGTCCGGGAACCAGCCGCGCCCGAACACCGGGTACTCGCCCTTCTGGTAGCCGACGACATAGGTCTTCCAGGGGCGGCTTCGGAGGGTGATGGTGAACAGCCCGGAGTCGTCGAGCTGTTGCTTGAGCTCCTGGAACATCCGGCCGGTCTCGGAGCCGTAGCGGTCGGTGGTGTACCAGAAGGTGAGCGGGACCTTCTGGGTGATGCCGGCGTCGGCGAGGATCTTGCGGGCCTTGGAGGTGCTGGGGTCGCCGTAGTCGTCGAAGAAGCCGGTGGTGTGGCCGGTGAGGCCCGCCGGGACCATGGAGTAGAGCGGGTCGACGGTGTCGTTGTAGACGTTGTGGGCGATCGCGGAGCGGTCGACGAGCTGGGCGACGGCCTTGCGCACGGCGGGCACCTTCGCCCACGGGTCCTTGGGGTTGAACACCAGGTAGCTGATGTCGATGCCGGCGCCGTCGACCAGTTGCAGGTCGGTGTCGGTGTGCGCCTCCAGGGCGACGATGTCGGAGGCGGCGAGGCCGCGGTAGGTGACGTCGATGTCCCCGGACCGCAGGGCCTTGACCATGGTGGCCGAGTCCTGGAAGTAGCGGATGGTCACCGCGTCGTTCTGCCGGTCGGCGAAGCCCTGGTAGCGGTCGTTGCGGACGAGTTCGGCCCGCTTGCCGTCGTCGTACGACTTGAGCGTGTACGGCCCGGAGCCGTGTACCGAGTCGTCCTTGCGCAGGGACTTCGCGGAGTAGTCGTCGGGGTCGACGATCGACATGGCCGGGGTGGCGAGCACGAACGGAAAGGTGGCGTCGGCCTTGTTGAGGTGGAAGACCACCTCGCGGTCGCCGAGCGCCTGCACCCGGTCGAGGCTGCCGAGCAGTCCGGCGGGTCCGCTGGGCGCGTTGATGGTCCGGATCCGGTCGATGGAGTACTTGACGGCCTCCGCGTCGAGCGTGTCGCCGTCGGCGAACTTCAGGCCGGAGCGCAGTTCGCAGCGGTAGGTGCGGTTGCCGGAGTCCGTGAAGGCGCAGTTCTCGGCGGCGTCGGGCTGGGGAGTGCTGGCGCCGTTGGGGTAGGCGAGCAGGGTCTGGTAGATGTTCCGGAACAGTTCCCAGGAGCCGTCCCAGGACCCGGCGGGGTCGAGGGTGCTGGGGGCGCTGGTGGTTCCAACGACGATCGGCCCGCTGTCACCTGCGCTGCTGCCGGTGAACACACCGCAGCCGGCCACCATGGATATGGACGCGACAGCGGCCACTCTGCGCAGGCCTCGGTTCCGGTTGAACACGCGCTCGCTCCTCGATCCGCCGTACCAGGGGTCGGCGGCAGACCATACCGCAGCGTTGTCCTCCTTGAACCACCCCGGAAACAAGGGCATTGATCGAATGTGCTATGACGACGTTGTCATTCAGCTGTGCGGATCTTGTACGGCCGTCCGGGCGCCGTCTCCGTCCTTCCTACGACGAAATGTCTGTGACGAAGACGACGCCCGGAGGCGGTCCGGACGGCCTGTGGTGCCGTCAGGCCATGCCGGCGTTGAGGAAGATGCCGCCGTCGACGACGAGGGTCTGGCCGGTGATCCAGTCGGACTGCTCCGAGGTCAGGAACGCGGCGGCGCCGCCGATGTCGGAGGGCACGCCGAGCCGCTGGAGCGGGTAGCCCGCGGCGGCCTCCGCCTCCCGGCCCTCGTAGAGAGCCTGTGCGAACTTCGTCTTGACGACCGCGGGGGCGATCGCGTTGACCCGGACACCCGGCGCGAACTCGTGCGCCAGCTGCTGGGTCAGGTTGATCATCGCGGCCTTGCTGATGCCGTACGCGCCGATGAACGGCGAGGCCGACAGACCGGCGACGGAGGCGATGTTGACGATGGCGCCGCCGTTGTCCTTCTGCCAGGCGTGCCAGGTCTTCTGGGCGAAACCGAGGGCCGAGACCACGTTGGTCTCGAACACCTTGCGGGCCACGTCAAGGTCTACGTCGGCGATCGGGCCGAACACCGGGTTGGTGCCGGCGTTGTTGACCAGGAAGTCGACGCGCCCGAAGGCCTCCATGGTGCGCTCGACGACCTCGCTCTGGTGGGCCAGGTCGTGGGCCTTGCCGGCGATGCCGATGACCCGCTCGGAGCCGAGGGCCTCGACGGCCTCCTTGAGGGCGTCCTCATTGCGGCCGGTGATGGCGACCCGGTCGCCGCGGGCGATCATCGCCTCGGCGACGCCGTAGCCGATGCCGCGGCTGGCGCCGGTGACGATGGCGACCTTGCCGGACAGCTCGGGCAGTTCAGTCATGTCGGTGATCCTCGATAGTCCTGGTCAGTCCCTGGTGCCCGCTAGTCCAGCGGTCCGCCGGCCACGTACAGCACCTGGCCGGAGACGAAGCCGGCCGCCTCGTTCGTGAAGAAGGCGATGGCATTGGCGATGTCCTCGGGCTCACCGACGCGCTGCACCGGGATCTGGGTGGCGGCAGCGGCCTTGAACTCCTCGAAGCCCATCTTCACGCGCTCGGCGGTGGCCTTGGTCATCTCGGTGGCGATGAATCCGGGGGCGACGGCGTTGGCGGTGATGCCGAACTTGCCGAGTTCGATGGCGAGGGTCTTGGTGAAGCCCTGCAGACCGGCCTTGGCGGCGGAGTAGTTCGCCTGCCCGCGGTTGCCGAGCGCCGAGGAGGAGGAGAGGTTGACGATGCGGCCCCAGCCGGCCTCGACCATGTGCTGCTGGACGGCCTTGGTCATCAGGAAGGAACCGCGCAGGTGCACGTTCAGGACCGTGTCCCAGTCGGACGCGGACATCTTGAACAGCAGGTTGTCGCGGAGCACCCCGGCGTTGTTGACCAGGATGGTCGGTGCACCCAGTTCCTCGGCGACCCGCGCGATCGCGGCGCCGACCTGGGCCTCGTCGGAGACGTCGGCGCCGACCGCGATCGCCTTGCCGCCGGCCGCGGTGATCTTCTCCACGGTGTCCTTGCAGGCGGCCTCGTCGAGGTCGATCACGGCGACCGCGCGGCCCTCGGCGGCCAGTCGTACGGCGGTGGCGGCGCCGATCCCGCGTGCGGCACCGGTGACGACCGCGACCCGCTGCTCTGTGGTGGACATTCCTGTGTCTCCTCGCCCTTGAGAGAACCTGATCGAGTGAGCCCGCTCACGGAGCCCGCCCTGCGGTGAGCGACCGCTTAGTACCTTCAGTAGACGTGACGCTAGAAGCCCTGGCACCCGGTGTCAACGTCACATCGCGCGGGTGTGATCCATTACCTCACCAGGAGGTCCAGCAGCCGCTCGGTCTCGGCCGCCGCGTCGAGGGTGAGCCCGGTGTGCACGGGGCCGGGCTGCACGACCGTCGAGCGGGGCGCGACGAGCCAGCGGAAGCGGCGCCCGGGGTCGTCACCGGCCGCCTGCCCCGCCGCCTCCCCGCCCGCACAGACGCCCTCGACCGCGGCGAGCGCGGCCCGCACCCCGGCGGCGTCCGCGTCCGGGTCCAGGGCCAGCAGCCGGGCCTCGTCGAGATGGGTACGGGCGCCGACGTAGGCCTTGGCGCGGCAGTAGACGATCACGCCCGCGTTGATGCACTCGCCGCGCTCCACGCGGGGTACGACACGCAGCAGGGCGTACTCGAAGACATCCCGGCCGCCGCCCTGGCCCGCCCGGGTGATGTGGCGCTCGACCACATGGCCGGCCACATGGATATGGGTCTGACTCACTTGGCCCCCTTGATGCCGGTGATGCGCTCATGGATGACGGCGGCCCGGGCGAGCAGCGGCCGGGCGTAGGTCCGCCGCAGGTCGTCGGGCGTGCCGAAGCCGGGCTCGCCGGCCAGCCAGGCGTCCGGGATCTCGGCGGTGACCTCGGCGAGCAGGTCCTCGGTGACCCGGGGTGCCAACTCGGCGGCCGCCGCCCGGACATCGGGGGCGAAGCCGCTCAGCGCGTGGTCGGCGGCGTCGTACGGGCGGGCGGCGGAGGTCTCGGCGGCGGGCCAGTTGTGCTGCCAGATCATGGTGGCGCCGTGGTCGATGAGCCACAGGTCGCCGTGGTGCACCAGCAGGTTGGGGTTGCGCCAGGAGCGGTCGACGTTGTTGATCAGCGCGTCGAACCAGACGATCCGTCCGGCCTCCTCGGGGCTCACCGTGAAGGCGAGCGGGTCGAAGCCGAGAGCGCCCGAGAGGAAGTCCATGCCGAGGTTGGTGCCGCCGCTGCCCCGGAGCAGGTCCTGCACCTGCTGCTCGGGTTCGCCGAGCCCCAGCACCGGGTCGAGTTCGACGGTGACCAGACGCGGCATCCGGAATCCGAGCCGGCGGGCCAGTTCACCGCAGACGACCTCGGCAACCAGCGTCTTCCGGCCCTGCCCAGCCCCGGTGAACTTCATGACGTACGTCCCGAAGTCGTCGGCCTCGACGAGCCCCGGCAGCGAACCGCCCTCACGCAGGGGCGTGATATAGCGGGTCGCGGTGACCTCTTTCAGCATTTTCCCAGGCCACCTATCTCTTCAGCCTTGCAATCTGCGATCAACGTCCGGGGGATGCAGCAGCGGAAATCGCCCGTCGACGGCTCTGCGGAGAATCCGGGGAGATTTGGCTGGCGCGTAGGCCCCTGCCTCCCGTCAGTCCGTCGATGTCGGTGCACCCCTTGCTTCCGGCCTCCGGCACGAAGTGAGCATAGTAACCGAGGGTGATCAAGGGCGAGAGGTGGCCGAGCCGCCGCGCCAAGGTCACGACGCGTTCTCCGGCTTACAGCGGGATCGAGGCACAGGCGTGCCGCAGCCGCGAGGCTCGGAACGGCGCTCATGGAGGTCGACGCGACGGCTAGCCAGAGGTCGAGTGGTGAGACGGGGGCGTCGGAGCCGAACCCCAACCGCGCCCCGGCGGCCAGTGGGTCCGCCCGCCCCCGACCGCACCCGGGCGAGCCTCACCGCCGCCTCTCGGGGCGGTGTCTCCACCACCGGCCCGGGCGATGTGTCTGCGAAGTCCGTCGTCGAGCCTGAGCCACCCTCCGCGGCAACAGCCGTCGTCAGCCGTGACGCTGCGGACGTGGCGCCCGCCGGGACCACCGGTGGGCCACGACGGCACACTCGTTTTTGCCTCTGAGGCAACTCACCGTGCCGGGCACCGCACCCAGCGTGAGGATCACGTAACTCCGCTTTATTCCGGATGACTTGGTCCGGAAACGGCCGGTGGATGGAGTGGGTCGGGAAAGCAGCGGCGAGGTGTCCCGACCTCGACCCCTCGCATGGAGGATGTCATGCCCGAGATCTGCTTCAGCGTACGCGTTCCCGACGGCCCGGCCGCCGGGATGAAGTCCGGGTATCCGCTTGAGACGACCGGGAGCACCCGATGACCCGGGCACCGCGCCCGGCCGGGGACCACTTCCCGGTGGCGGTGGTCGGCGGCGGTCAGGCCGGTCTGTCGGTCAGTTACTGCCTGCGCGAGCGCGGTGTCGAGCACGTCGTGTTCGAGGCGAACCGGATCGGCCACGAGTGGCGGGCGCGCCGCTGGGACTCGTTCTGCCTGGTGACGCCCAACTGGCAGTGCAGGCTGCCCGGTTACCCCTACCGAGGGGGTGACCCGGACGGATTCATGGTGCGCGAGGACATCGTGCGCTACCTGGAGGACTACGTCGCCTTCTTCCAACCGCCGCTGGTGGAGGGCGTGTCCGTCACCCGGGTCCGCAGGGCACCCACCGGGGTCTACGAACTCGCCACCACGGACGGCGACTTCACCGCCGACCAGGTGGTGGTGGCGACCGGCCCGTACCACTCCCCGAGGATTCCCCGGGCCGCCGAGCGCCTGCCCTCCGGTGTCCGGCAGCTCCACTCCTCCGGCTACCGCAGCCCGGACCGGCTGCCCGCGGGGGCGGTGCTGGTGGTGGGCACGGGACAGTCCGGCTGCCAGATCGCCGAGGATCTGCACCTCGCCGGCCGGCAGGTGCACCTGGCGGTGGGCAGCGCACCGAGGGTGGCGCGTTTCTACCGGGGCCGCGACTGTGTGGCCTGGCTGGACGCGATGGGCCACTACGCCAGGGCCATCGACGAGTTCGACGACGCCGGCGCGGTGCGGATGCGGGTCAACCACTATGTCACCGGCCGCGGCGGCGGCCGAGACATCGACCTGCGGGCCTTCGCCCGGGACGGGATGCGGCTGTACGGCCGTCTCACCTCGGTGCACGGCCGGGTACTCGGCTTCGCCGACGACCTCAAGGCCAACCTCGACCACGCGGACGCGGTCGCCGAGTCCATCAAGGACGCCATCGACGCCCATATCGCCGCCCGCGGGATCGACGCCCCGCACGAGCCCCGCTACATCCCGGTCTGGGAACCGGACGGCGGTCCGGGCGAGCTGGACCTCACCGCGGCCGGCATCACCTCCGTCGTCTGGGCGACCGGCTTCACCCGCGACCACCGGTGGATCGAGATCCCCGCGTTCGACGGGCGCGGCTACCCCATGCACTGGCGTGGCGTCACCAGCGTCCCCGGCCTGTACTTCCTGGGTCTGCCCTGGCAGCACACCTGGGGGTCCGGCCGCTTCGAGGCGGTGGGCCGGGACGCCGAGTTCATCGCCGGCCACATCGACGCGGGCCGCCGGCTCGCCGACGTCTGCGGCACCCTCACCGGCGCGCCCACCCGGGTAGCGGCCGCCGTCCCCGTCGGCTGAGAAGGAGGCACGCACCGCCATGGTCCACGACGCCCACCGCCATGGGGTCCACGACGCCCACCGCCACATCGGTGTCCTGCCCGCCTTTCCCTTCTACGGCGGCCCGCCCGTCAACCCCGACACCACCGCCCGTGCCACCATCGGACAGCTCATCTCCGACCTGGACGCCGAGGGCACAGAACGCGCCCTGGTCATCCCCAACTACGGCGTCCCGGACCCCGCCGTCGCCTTCTCCTTCAACGAACTGGCCGTCGAGGCCGCCCAGTCCGACGACCGGGTCCGAGCCGGGCTGTGGGTCTCGCCACGCCCCGAAGACGAGCAACGCACGCTCAAGGCACTCAAGTTGGCCGGCGAACCGGGCGTGAAGGCGCTCAAGCTCAGCTTCCTGCTGGGCGGCCGTCCCACCGACCCGGCCTGCCGCCCGCTGCTCGACCGGATCTTCGCCGAGGCCTCCCGTCACGGCCTGGTCGTCCATGTCCACACCTCTCCCGGAGCCGCCTCCGACATCGACGAAGTCGGTCACCTCGTCGACTGGTACGCCGACCGAGTTGCCCTGCATCTGGTGCACTTCGGCGGCGGGATGAGCGGCCACATCAAGCTCGCCGGCTCCCGCTTCTTCGACTGGATCACCGCCGGCAAGCGCGTCTACACCGACCTCTCCTGGGCGATCGGCTTCCTGCCGTACTGGCTGGCCCAGGAGATCGAGCGGCGCGGTATCGGCCACGACCGCGTGCTCTTCGCCAGCGACCAGCCCTGGGGCGACTTCACCGGCGAGTACGCCCGGATGACCGCCGCGACCGGCGGCGGCGAACTGGCCGACCTCGTCTTCCGCGGCACCTTCGCCGCCCTCTACGACTGACCGCCGTCCTCCACCTGAAAAAGAACCTCCGCCTCGCGCAAGGAGATCGTCATGTCCGAGACCGCCACCCAGCTCAGCGACGTCGAGCAGAAGTCCCTCGACGAGATCCCGCACCCCTCCCTCCCCGAGGGCTCCAGCATCTACGGCTCCACCAAGGTCTTCCCCGACTACCAGGCCGAGAACGGCGAGACCTACTTCACCCTCGTGCACGGCATCGCCCACGAGTCCTCGGTCTCCTTCGTCGCCGTCCTCCAGGCCACCCGTGCCCTCCGCAAGGGCTTCGAGACCGCCATCTACTTCTACGGCCCCGGCTCCCTCAACTGCCTGGCCACCCGCGGCTTCCCCACCACCGGCAACTCCGCCTTTCCCGGCGAGCACAACATCAACAACCAGCTCAAGACGTTCATCGCCGAGGGCGGCAAGGTCTACTGCTGCCGCTTCGGCCTGTCGCTGCACGGCGCCCGCGAGGAGGACCTCATCGACGGCGTCATCCCAACCCACCCGCTGGACGTCCAGGACGCGCTGATCCACTACGCACGCAAGGGCGCCATCATCAACTCCACCTACCAGCTGTAGGGGGCACCATGAGCACCGGCACCGGCACGACGGTGGATGTACGGATCACGACCCGCGCCGAACTCGCCCTGCACGGAGTGGCCTTGGAGGCCCCCGTGCGCCGGCCCGACGGCGCGGGACCCAGCGACGACGGACACTTCCTGATGGGAGACGGCCTCGTCGACGGTGCCGGTGCCGCACTCCCCCGCAACCCCGACAGCCCCTACCGGGTGCGCGACGGCAGGGTGTGGCTCGGCGACGAGACCGGACATCTCAAGGACACCGGCCTCACCCTCAGCGCCGTACAGCGCCCCAGGTTCTACGACCTGACCACCGCCGACGGCATCCCCTACGAGCACATCGCCCGGCTGCACGGCGCGGACGTGCTCGCCACCACCGTCGTACAGACCTGTGTCCGCTACGCCGAGGCGGACCGCTGCCGTTTCTGCACCATCGAGGAGTCCCTGCGCTCCGGCGCCACGGTCGCCGCCAAGACCCCCGCCCAGCTCGCCGAGGTCGCGGAGGCGGCCGTACGTCTCGACGGTGTACGGCAGATGGTGATGACCACCGGCACGACCACCGGAGCGGACCGCGGCGCCCGCAATCTCGTCCGGTCCGTCCGCGCCGTGCTGCGGGCGGTGCCGGAACTGCCGGTCCAGGTGCAGTGCGAACCGCCCGCCGACCTCACCTGGATCCGGGCCCTGCACGACGCGGGCGCGACGGCGATCGGCATCCATGTCGAGTCCCTGGACGACGAGGTGCGCCGCCGCTGGATGCCCGGCAAGTCGACGGTCCCGCTGGCCGAGTACCGGGCCGCGTGGGACGAGGCGGTGCGGGTCTTCGGGCCGAACCGTGTCTCCACGTACCTGCTCGTCGGCCTCGGCGAGGATCCCGACGAACTGATAGCTGGAGCTCGGGAGTTGATCGCGCGCGGGGTGTATCCGTTCGTCGTCCCCTTCCGGCCCATGCGCGGCACCCTCGCCGCCCGGGACGGCGTCGGCGCGCCCGGCGCGGAGGTGCTGCGGTATGTGACGGAGGGCGTCGCCGCCGCGCTGCGGGCCGCCGGTATGAGCGGTGCGGACCAGAAGGCCGGCTGCGCCGCCTGCGGGGCGTGCAGTGTGCTCAGGGCGGCGGGCGGGTGACCGGCGTGTATCTCGACGACGTGGCGGCACCCGTGACGGCCGAACGCCAGCCGGACATCCTGGCGCTGCTCGGCGACCGCAGCACCCTCGCACGCCGCGCCGGCTTCCGGATCGAGGAGGCGCCGGGCGCTGTGGAGGTGGCCGCGTACCGGCGACTGCGCAGCGACGTGTTCGTCCATGAGCAGGGGTTGTTCAGCGGCCATGACCTGGACGACCCGGACTCCGACCCCCGTACGGTCGTCCTGGTCGCCAGGTCCGAGGGCGGTGAGGTGATCGGCGGGGTGCGGCTCGGGCCGGTCGCCGACGGGCCGGACATCGGCTGGTGGGCCGGTGGGCGGCTGGTCGTCGCGCCCCGGGCACGTGGGGCACAGGGCGTCGGCGCGGCGCTGGTGCGGGCCGCTTGTGCCCGCGCGGAGGCGGCGGGCGCGCTGCGGTTCGACGCGACCGTGCAGAGCCGCAACGAGGTGCTCTTCCGGCGGCTGGGCTGGTGCTCCGTGCGCCCGGTCACGGTGGCCGGTGCCCCGCATGTGCTGATGCGGTGGCCGATCGGCCGTGTCGCGGCCCACACGGCCGCGGCCAAGGCCGCCCTCGGCCCCCTCCTCGCGGGCCTGCGTGACCGACCAGCAGTCGGCGCCCCGCCCGCCCTGGGCGGCACCGGATTCGTCGGCGACGACGGGGCTCCGGTGCCCGGTACCGACCTGATCGCCGCCTGCGACGCGATCGTGCCGTCCATGGTCGAGCGGGACCCCGACTGGGCGGGCTGGTGCGCGGTCCTCGTCAACGTCAACGACCTCACGGCCATGGGCGCCGACCCGCTCGGCCTGCTGGACGCGGTGGGCGCGGCCGACGCCGGGCATGCCGCCCGGGTGCTGGCCGGGCTGGCGCGGGCCGCCGGAGCGTACGGCGTGCCGGTGCTCGGCGGCCACACCCAACTGGGCGTCCCGGCCACCCTGTCGGTGACCGCCCTGGGCCGCGCGGAGCATCCGGTCCCGGGTGGCGGCGGACGCCCCGGGCATGCCGTACGGCTGACGGCCGACCTCGGCGGCGGCTGGCGGCCGGGGTACCGGGGCCGCCAGTGGGACTCGACGACCCACCGCCGTACGGACGAACTGCGGGCCATGGCGGGGGCGGTGGCCGTGGTCCGGCCCGCCGCCGCCAAGGACGTGTCGATGGCCGGGATCGCCGGGACCCTCGGCATGCTCGCCGAGGCGAGCGGCTGCCGGGCGGTGCTCGATGTCGCCGCCGTGCCGCGTCCGCCCGCCGCCACCGCCGGGGACTGGCTGACCTGCTTTCCGGGCTACGCGATGCTCACCGCGGCCCCGCCGGGCGCCCCCGCGCCGCCCGCGGGGCCGGCGACGGACGCCGTGTGCGGCGAGCTGACCGGGGGCCGGGGCGTCGGGCTGCGCTGGCCCGACGGAGACCTCACCGAAGCGGTCACCGCCACCGTGACCGGGATGGGAGCCGCATGAGCACACTGCGGATGGCGGCCGTCGCCGCCGAGTTCGGCCGCGACCTCGAAGAGGACTTCGCGATCGCCGAACGGCTGATCAAGGAGGCGCGGGACGCGGGCGTACGGCTGCTCGCCCTGCCGGAGGCCTGCCTGGGCGGATATCTGCTGGGCCTCGACGACCCGGCCGCGCTCGACGAGGGGCCGCCCGCCCTGGCCCTCGACGGCCCCGAGATCGGCCGGCTGGCCGCGCTGGCCGCGGAGATGACGGTGGTCGCCGGGTACTGCGAGGCCGCCGGGGACAGCCGCTACAACAGCGTGGTGTGCGTCACCGGGGACGGCGTCCTCGGCAACCACCGCAAGGTCCACCAGCCGCTGAGCGAGGACGCCAGTTACTCCTCCGGCGACCGCTTCCACGCCTTCGACACCCCGGTCGGCCGGATCGGGATGATGATCTGCTACGACAAGGCGTTCCCTGAGTCCGCCCGCGCACTGGCCCTGGACGGGGCCCAGATCGGGGTGTGTGTGTCGGCCTGGCCGGGCGCGCGCACCAACCCGTCCGCCGATCTCGAACGGGACCGCTGGAAGCGGCGCTTCGACCTGTTCGACCGGGCGCGTGCCCTGGAGAACCAGATCGTGTGGCTGTCGGCCAACCAGTCGGGCACCTTCGGCTCGCTACGCTTCGTCGGCAGTGCCAAGGTCGTGGACCCCGGCGGCGAGATCCTCGCCTGCACGGGTGTGCCGGCCGGCATCGCCGTCGCCGAACTCGACGTCGTCCAGGCCCTGGAGACCGCCCGCCGGTCGATGGGGCATCTGCGCGACCGGCGGCCCGAGACCTACGACCTGTCACCGGGAGCGGTCACCGCATGAGCACGATCCGGATCGCGGCCGCGGCCGCCCACTTCGGCCGCGACCTGGAGTTCGACCTGGCCCGTATCGGCAAGCTGATCGACGACGCGCGGGCCGCCGGGGCCGGACTGCTGGTGCTGCCCGACGCCGCGCTCGGCGGCTATCTCGCCGATCTGCGCCATCCCGACCCGGAGGCGCTGCCCCCGGCGCTCAAGCCCGACGACCCGCTGATCCTCCGGGTCGCCCGGCTGGCCGCCGAGATGGTGGTGTGCGTCGGCTACTGCGAAGACGGTGGGACCGAGCGCCACAACGCGGCCGTCTGTGTGAGCGGCGACGGGATCCTCGGCCATCACCGCAAGGTGCATCTGCCGGCCGGGGAGACCGCCGCCTACACGGCCGGCGACCGTTTCGACGCCTTCGACACCCCGGTCGGCCGGCTCGGCATGCTCATCGACTACGACAAGACCTTCCCGGAGTCGGCCCGTTCGCTGGCCCTGGACGGCGCCGAGGTCCTCGCCTGTCTCTCCGCCTGGCCGACCAGCATCACCAACCGCGCCCCGCGGATGGCCCAGGACCGCCAGGCCAAGCTGTTCGACCTGTACGACCAGGCGCGTGCCGCCGAGAACCAGGTGGTCCTCGCCTCCTCCAACCAGACCGGCGCCCTCGGCGGAATGCGCTTCCTCGGTCAGGCAAAGGTCGTCGGCCCCGGTGGGGACATCCTCGCCCGCACCTGGTCCAAGGCGGGCCTCGCGGTGGCCGAGCTCGACGTGGCGGCCGAGATCGAGCGGGCCCGCCGGGTCCTGCGCCACCTCGGCGAACGCCGTCCGGACGCCTACCGGGAGATCCCGTCGTGAAGATCGCCCTGCTGACCTACTCCACCAAGCCGCGCGGCGGAGTGGTGCACACCCTCGCCCTCGCCGAGGCCCTGGCGGCGCTGGGCGAGGACGTCACGGTGTGGACGCTGGGCCGGGGCGGCGACCCGGGCTTCTACCGGCCCGTCTCCCCCGCGGTGCGGGTGCGGCTGGTGCCGTTCGCCGACGGCCCGGCCGGTGAGACGGTCGGAGAGCGCGTCCTGCGGTCCATCGCCACACTCCGCGAGGCCTTCGACCCGGCGCCCTACGACATCGTCCACGCGCAGGACTGCATCAGCGCCAACGCGGCCGGCCGGTGCGTCCGTACGGTCCACCACATCGACCACTTCACCACGCCCGAGCTGGCCGCCTGCCACGAGCGGGCCATCGTCGAGCCGTTCGCGCACATCTGTGTGTCGGCTGCCGTCGCCGGTGAACTCGCCGACGGGTGGGGCATCGAGGCCACCGTCGTCCCGAACGGTGTGGCCTATGACCGCTTCGCCACCACCGACCCCGCAGTGAGGGCGAGTTGGCGCTCCCGGCTGGGTCACTACGTGCTCACCGTCGGCGGCATCGAGCCCCGCAAGGGTTCGCTGGACCTGCTGGAGGCGTACGCCCTGCTGCGCGCCGATCACCCCGGCGTACGGCTGGTGATCGCGGGCGGCGAGACCCTCTTCGACTACCGTGACTACCGCGCCCGTTGGGAGCAACGCGCCGCAGAGTTGGGCCTCGACCCGGTGGTGCTCGGCCCGGTGCCCGAGGACGAACTCCCGTCCCTGGTCGCCGCCGCCGGGGCCTTCGCCTTCCCGTCCCACAAGGAGGGCTTCGGACTGGCCGCGATGGAGGCCCTGGCCGCCGGGGTGCCGCTGGTGGTGCGCGAACTCCCCGTGCTGCGCGAGGTGTTCGGGTCGGCCGCCCGCTTCGCCGGCCCACCCCGGGAGCTGGCCGCCGAGCTCGGCCACGCCCTCACGGCCGACGACCCGGACCGCCGGGCCGCCGGACACGCGCTCGCCGCCCGCCACACCTGGCGCACCGCGGCCCGCCGGCACGTCGACGTCTACCGGTCCCTCGGGGCGACACGGGCCGACTCGGCCTGATCCGGTCGCCGGCCGCGGACACCGACAGGCAACCGACAGCGCTGTTTCACCGGGGGCTCATGTAGGGGTGGTCACTATCGGGATGCCGTCTGAACAGGTGGTGCCCGAAGACCGTACCCCTGGACGGATCAACGAGAAGCTCCGCGGAAGGGACCCCCTCACATGACCAGCGCATCGCTCAACCCCTCAGCCGGACCGGCGCGTCGTACGATCATGGCGGCTGCCGGAGCGGCGGGGCTCGCCGCCGCGCTGACCGCCTGCGGGTCGTCGGACGACTCGTCGAGCTCGACGACCACGAACAACGCGGGCGGTGGCTCCACCACCCAGGACAGCAACGGCTCGGGCGGCGGCTCGACCGACACCTCCACCGCGGCCGCCGGCGGCACCGCGCTCGCCAAGACCTCGGACATCCCCGAGGGCGGCGGCACGATCTTCAAGGACCAGGCCGTGGTCGTCACCCAGCCGACGTCCGGCACCTACAAGGCGTTCGCGACCAAGTGCCCGCACGCCGGCTGCCCGGTGACCAGCGTGGCCAACGGGGCGATCGTCTGCCCCTGCCACGGCAGCCAGTTCTCCATAGAGGACGGCAGCGTGAAGCACGGCCCGGCGACCACGGGTCTGACGGCCGCGAACATCACGGTCTCGGGCGACCGGATCACCCTGGCCTGACCCTCGGCTCAGGGCCGCCTGCGTGGGTTCTTGAGGCAGCCGAGCACCTCGTCCGTGGTCGCGACCGTGGCGACCAGCGCGAGGGTATGGCGGACCATCGCGGGGGTGTACTCGGCGGGCACTCCCGCGATGGCGTCGGCCGGGACGACGGCCGTGTAGCCCCGGTTCACCGCGTCGAACACGGCGTTGGGGACGGCCACGTTGGCCGAGACCCCGGTGACGATCAGGGTGCGGCAGCCGAGGTTGCGCAGCAGCGGGTCGACGTCGGTCCCCTGGATCGGCGACAGACCGTGCAGCCGCCGTACGACCAGGTCCTCATCCGAGACCTCGATGGGGGGCGCGACGCGGACCGCCGAAGTGCCGGAGAGCTGCTGTACGGGCAGCCGCTCGGCGGCTCGGAACAGGCGGGCGTTGCGGCTCGCGCCCCGGCCGTCGGGGCGGCGTTCGGCGAGCGCGTGGATCACCTGGACGCCGGCGTCGTGCGCGGCGGCGACCAGCCGTGCGATGTTGCCGAGGGCGCCCGACGCCCTGGTCTCGTGCGCGAGTTCGGGCAGCGCGCTCCGCGGCCCGACCACGCCCTGCTGGCACTCCACGGTGAGCAGGACGGTGCTCACGGGATCGATGAGTTCCGCAAGCCGTTCGTACGACGGCATGTGACGCCCCCTTCCGCCTTGGTGCGGGGCGGGCGAGACTAACCAGCATTCCGCGGGAACGGAAGAAGAGGGGGCCGCATGACCGTCACTCAGCGCCGGGGCCGCAAGATCATGATGACGCCCGGTGAGCTGGACGAGTTCCTCACAACACAGCGCACCTGCCGGGTCGCGACCATCTCGGCGACAGGCGCCCCGCATGTCAGCGCCCTGTGGTTCGCCTGGGACGGCAAGTCGCTGTGGCTCTACTCGGTGGTGCGCAGCCAGCGCTGGAAGGACCTGAGCCGCGATCCGCGGGTGGCGGTCGTCGTCGACTCCGGCGAGGAGTACGACCAGTTGCGTGGCGTGGAGCTGCGAGGGACCGTCGAGTTCGTGGGCGAGGTGCCGCGCACCGGTGAGCTGGTCGCCGAACTCGACTACGTCGAGACGCTGTTCGCCCGCAAGAACTTCGGTCTGGACGAGATGCCCCACGACGGCCGGCACGCCTGGGCCCGGCTCACCCCGGCGAAGATCGCCTCCTGGGACTTCCGCAAACTGGGGGGCTGACGAGCGTCGCGTCCCGGGCCTACTCGGCGGCGGCCGCGGCGGACAGGAGGGTGGCCGCGGCCAGGGTGCCCCAGAGGGCGGCCGGGCCGCGTGACGCGAGCGTGGTGATGACCGCCGGGGAGACCGCGAGGCCGAACCCCGTGGAGAGCTGGAAGCGGGCGAGGGCCCGGCCCAGGACATGGGCCGGGGCGAGGTGGGTCACGAGTGCGGTGGCGCTGCCCGCGTAGACGATCTCGCCGAGGGTGCAGACCACGGACACCGCGGCGAGGGCCGGGGCGCCCCAGCCGGGTCCCGGCGCGGCGACCGCGAGGAAGCCGAGGTAGGACGCGGTGAGCACCAGGCCGGCGAGGGCGAGCGCGGCCCGAAGTCTCCCGCCACCTCGCCGTCCTGCGCCGCGCGGGCCTGCTCACGGCCCGGCGCCACGGCCGTTACGTCCGCTACACCCTCAGCCTGCCCGATCTGACGGCCCTGGGCACCGACCTGCTGGCTGCCGTACTGCGCTGAGCGGCCACGGTCCGCTTGTTCGGCAGGTCGCGGGGCGGTTCAGGAGATCGTCTTTGCCGCGCCCCGCAGGGCCTGTACCGCCGCCCGGATCGAGGGACGGCGGTCGGCGTCGGCCCGCCAGACGACATACACATGGCGGCGCACCCGCTGCTTCAACGGCACCATGGTGACGCCCTCCGGCACCGGGTGGCGGCCCAGCAGCGGGGCGACACAGACGCCCAACCCGGCGGCCACCAGGTTGAGTTGTGTGTGGGTCTCGGCCGCGCGGTGGCCGATGCGCGGTTCGATGCCGCGGGAGCGCAGGGTGAACATCAGCCACTCGTGGCAGAACTCCCCCTCGCCCCAGGTGATCCACTCGTCGTCGGCGAACTCCCCGAGGTCCACCTCGTCCCGTCCGGCCAGCCGGTGCGCGACCGGCAGGGCCACATCGGCGGGGTCGTCCAGCAGCGGTGCCTTGACCAGCCCGTCGGGCAGGGGCATCGGCTTGTTGTACCAGTCCAGGACGACGGCGAGGTCGAGGTCGCCGCGCACCACCCCGGCGACGCCGTTCTCCGGTTCCAGTTCGCTGGAGCGTACGCGCAGCGCCGGGTGCTGGGCGCGCAGGGCGGCCAGCGCCGTCGGGAACAGGCCGCGGGCGGCCGTCGGAAACGCCGCCACGCCGAGCTCGCCGACGACCTGACCCCGGTGCGCCTCGAGGTCGGACTGGGCCACCTCCACCTGGGAGAGGATCCGGGCCGCGTGCTCGGCGAGCAGCCGGCCGGCGTCGGTGAGCCGCACACCCCGGCCGTTCTTGGCGAGGAGCTGCTGGTCCACCTCCCTTTCCAGCTTGCCCATCTGCTGCGACACCGCCGACGTGGTGACATGCAGGGCCTCGGCGGCCCCGCTCACCGAACCGTGCCGTGCGAGGGCGTCCAGAGTGCGCAGGCGCTCCAGGTTCAACATGTAAGCGATTCTAAGAGGAACTGATCGTCAAGTCCCGATCGTGCTACGACGTCGGCACCAGCAGGGCGGACGGCAAGGGCACCGTCCGCGGCCCCAAAGGACGTCTGAACCCGCCTAGGCTTGAATGCGGCCCCTCGCTGGTGTGACCGCTGCGGCCACGGCCGCCGCCAACGGACCGGTCTCCTCGGGGGTCAATGTCGAGACGGTGATCCGGATGCCGGACGGGGAGGCCAGGCGGTAGCGCGCTCCCGGGGACACCGCCCACCCCTCGTGCAGCAGGCGGGACACCGCGCCCGTCTCGTCCGGGACCGGGATCCAGACGTTCATGCCGCTGCGGCCGTGGGCCTCGATGCCGTGGTCCGCGAGCGCGTCGATCAGCAGTTCACGGCGGGCCCGGTAGGCCGCCGCCACCTGCGGGCCGTGCACCGCGCCGGCCGTTCGCATCCGGACCACCGTGCGCTGGAGCAGGCGGCTCACCCAGCCCGGCCCCAGCCGCTGCCGGCCCCGCACCCGGTCGACGGTGACCTCGTCCCCGGTCATGACGGCCAGCCTCAGGTCGGGGCCGTAGGCCTTGGCGACCGAGCGGACGAAGGCCCAGTGCCGGGTGCCGCCCACCAAAGGGTGCAGGGGGACGTCGACGATGCCGTGGCCGTGGTCGTCCTCGATCAGCACGGTGTGCGGGTGGTCGCGCAGCACGGCACGCAGCGCACGCGCGCGTGCGGCGCTCACCGCGGCGCCGGTGGGGTTGTGCGCCCGGGCGGTGACGATCAAACCGCGCGCCCCGGACTCCAGCGCCCGGCGCAGGCTGTCGGCGCGCGGCCCTTCGTCGTCGACGGCCACCGGGACGGTGCGCAGCCCCAGCGCGGGGATGAGATCGAGGGTGCGGCCCCATCCGGGGTCCTCGACGGCGACCGGGTCGCCCGGCTTGAGGTGCGCCAGCAGGACTCGTTCGACGGCGTCGAGGGAGCCGGAGGTGACGGTGAACGGCCCGTCGGGCACGCCGTCGGCGGTGAGCTCGGCGCGCGAGATCCGCTCCAGCTCCGGCTCGACGGGGTCGGCGCCGTAGAGGACCGGTGCGCGCTCGTTCTCGTCGGCCGCCATCGCCGCCAGGACCGGCGCGAGGGCGGGGAGCAGCGCGGGGTCGGGGTTGCCGGAGGACAGGTCGCGTACGCCGGCCGGGACGTCGACCCGGATCTGATCCCGCCCGGTGGTGGCCGGCTTGGACCGGACGCGGCTGCCCCGCCGGCCGGCGGTCTCGATGACCCCGCGCTCGCGCAGGGTGCGGTAGGCGGCCGCGACCGTATTGGGATTCACCCCGAGCCCGGTCGCCAACTCCCGCATCGGTGGCAGCAGTTGACCCGGCTCCAGCTCGCCCGCGCCCACCGCGCGCTCGACGCTGGCCGCAATCTCCGCTGCGCCCCGGCCTTCGATCCGATATTCTCCTAGCACAAAGCCGATTATGCACTAGTACAATGGAGATGCGCAATGGAAACCACCGAGCCCGCCGTGCAGGGGACCGTACCGGCTCAGCCCGGCGCCTACACCCCGACCGACCGCACCGTCCCGACCCGCTCCGCACAGCGGGCGTCGTACGACAAGGAAGTGGTGCACTCGATCCTCGACGAGGGGTATGTCTGCCACCTCGCGTTCGTGCGCGACGGCGCGCCGGTAGTGCTGCCCACGCTGTTCGCCCGGGTCGGCGAGGTGCTGTACGTGCACGGTTCGACGGGCTCGCGCCCCCTGCGGATGACCGGCCAGGCCGACCCCGGGCTCCCGGTGTGCGTCACGGTCACCCATGTCGACGGCCTGGTGCTGGCCCGCTCCGCCTTCCACCACTCGATCAACTACCGCTCGGTCGTGGTGCACGGAGTCGCCCACCAGGTCACCGACCCCGAGGAGAAGCGCCTCGCGCTGGCCGCCCTGGTCGACCACGTGGTGCCGGGCCGCTCCGCCGACTCCCGTCCGGCCGACCGGAAGGAACTGGCCGCGACGGCGGTGATCCGCCTGGACCTGGCCGAGGTCTCGGCCAAGACCCGCACGGGCGGCGCCAACGACGAGCCCGAGGACATGGACCTTCCGTACTGGGCGGGCGTGGTGCCGCTGCGGAAGGGTTACGACGCTCCGATCGCCAACGGCGACCTGGCGGCGGACGTCCCGGTTCCGTCGTACCTCGAGCGCGGCTGACGCACGTCAGGCAAGGGCTGACGCGCCCCCTCGGCAGGGGTGCGGGCCGTAGCGGGGCACGACCCGCCACGGAACGTCCGCACCCGCCGACGGGCCGGTCACCCCGCAGGCGTCGAGGCGACCCGCTCCTCCACCGCGCTCCGGCCCACCACCGACTCCTTCGCCGGAGCCGACGACTGCGCGATGAAAGCGCCCAGCAGCACCACGGCCCCGCCCAGTACCTGCGGCACCGCCAGCCGCTCCCCCAGCAGCACCCAGGCCAGCACCGTTGCCACGACCGCCTCGAGGCAGGCCACCACCCCGGCGACCTGCGGGGACAGCCGCCGTACCGACAACACACCGGTGACGTAGGCGACGACCGTCGCGACCAGCACGATCCACACCAGCAGGGCGGCCGCCGGCACCGTCGACCCGTTCATCCGCGCGGAGCCGGCCAGCACCGACCAGTCCATCGCCCACGGCCGTGCCACGACCGTCAGCACACCGGCCCCCACCAGCAGCCCGTACGCGATGACCCCCAGGGGATCCACCCCGTCGCCCCCACCGTGATCGGCGAGCACGAAGTAGCCCACCTGACAGCAGGCCGCCCCCAGGGCCAGCGCCAGCCCCAGCGCATCGAAGCTCAGCCCCGACCACACCTCGACGACGCAGGCGAGGCCGCCGGCCGCGAGGACGACGCCGAGGGCGGCGGCGCGGGTGACCGGCCGGCGCTGTACGAAGCGGACCCAGCCGAGCACCAGCGCGGGGGCGAGGTACTCCACGAGCAGCGCCACCCCCACCGGGATGCGGGAGATCGCGGCGAAGTAGCAGGCCTGGACACCCGCGACGGCGAGCAGGCCGAACCCGGTGATCAGCGCGGGCCGACGACGCGGCAGGTCACGGTGGCGGACGGCTAGCGGCAGCATCACCAGGGCGGCCCCGGCCACCCGCAGCCACACCACGTGCAGCGGGTCGAGTCCGGCTTCGATCAGCGGCTTGGCCGCGACGCCGGAGCCGCCGAAGGCGAGCGCCGATCCGAGGGCGAGGGAGAGCCCGAGGCCCCTTCCATGACTGCTGTCGGTGATACGCACCGGCACATGATGACAGGGGGCGACATGAGCGTCACCCCCTTTGACCCCTGTCTCAACGGCTGGACGTGCGACTCTCCGCCTCGGTGTCGCGCACTCCGCCGTCCCCGTCGATCCGCACGGCCAGGGCAGGGGCGGCCACTCCGGCCCGCTCCAGCACCTCCACGGCCCGGGACTCCGGGTCGACGACCAGGCCCGCCAGCAGATCGGTGCCGTCGGCCTGGTCGGCGGTGCGGCGCCGGGCGCGGCTGCGGGCGTACTCCAGGGCGGCCGCAGCCACCGGCGACCACGCCCCGTCGCCCATCGCCGCAGCCTGCGGAAGGGCCGGGATCGCGCCGGAGTCCTCGACCCCGCTCTGCCAGCGCAGCCCGTAGCCGATGCTGCGCTGCACGAGATAGCCGAGCAGACGGGCGAGTTGCGGGGCGTCACCGATGACGGCACGGACCTCGGGGTCGTACTCGATCAGGGAGTGCAGCAGATGAGCGGTGTCGACCTGGCGGTCCCCGTCCCGCACGGCCCGCCGACGGGCACCGGCGACCACCGCTGCCAGCTCGTCGCCGAGCCCGGCATCGTCGTCCGCGTGGATGCTGCCCTGGTCCTGGACGGGCTGGCGGGGGATACGGGGTTGCACACCCCTACCTCATCAACGGCAAGCGCTTGAGTCATCGCCGAGGGGAAGCATCTTCACGTCCCACGAAGAGTGGACGGCGACGGCCGGAATCTCCTCCTTACGGATGAGATCAGGCCGATTCCCCCGCGGGGGCGCGCGCCGTCTTGCCGTGCGCCTCGTGCGCAACCGCCGCACACCGCTCGTACGTCTGTCGTCGATGTGGAGAGCGCGTGCGGTTGCTGGCTGGTCGCGCTGCCGGCGGTCGACGGCAGGCAGTACGTGTACCGGGTGTACGCGCCCGAGGACGCACTGCTCGCGGACCTGTTCTGGGAAGCGTGGCACTGTCACGACGAGAGCGCGTTCCCGCGGGCGTGGGACCTGTTCGGCGCGGCGGAGATACGGCGGGTGGGCTGAGACTCCGGGCATGGCCGAGGATCCGCACATTTCCTGACGGTTCATCAGTATTGAATGTTCGAGGCCCTGCGGCTACGTTCCGCGACATCGTAGCCCGATACGAAGGGGTGGTCGCATGGCCGAAGTCAGCGCGGAGGCACGCATCCAGGCACCGGCCGAGAAGGTGTGGGCACAGCTCACCGACTGGCCGGCGTACGGGGAGTGGAACGCGACCCACACCAGTTTCCCGAAGGGCGGCCCCGAGAACCTGGCGGTGGGCGGGACCTTCCAGGAGAACATGAAGCTGATGGGCTTCCCGGCGGAGGTCGAGTGGACCATCGAGGAGTTGGAGCCGGCGGGGGTGCTGGCGATCCGCGGCAAGGGCCCGATGGCGGTGACCGTCGCGACCCGCTACACACTGACCCCGGACGGGGACGCGACGGTGGTGCGGATCGACGGCGAGTTCACGGGCGCGGCGGTGTCGCTGATGGCGGGCAAGCTCAAGGACTCGGCGACGGCGGCCCTCAACGAGTCGCTGCGCAAGCTGGCCGGGTTGGTGGCCTGAGTCCTGTCCCGAGACGACGGATGGGCGCCCCGCGGATCTCTCCACCGGGCGCCCTGTTCGCCGTGCCCACGAGGATCAGTCCTCGTCGGCGAGGATGAGGTACAGCTTCTTGCGGGTCTCGTTGATGACGGCCAGCGCCTTCTCGCGCTGCTCCTTGCTGCCGGTCTTCCAGACCTGCCCGAAGGCCTCCATCAGACCGAAGCCGGCCTGCCGGATCTCGCCGAGGGCCTCGAAGTCGACGCCGCGGGAAGCCTCTTCCCAGGGGGCGTCCGGACCCTCGTGGGCGGCCGTACGGCCGCTGTCGGTGAGGGAGAACAGCTTCTTGCCGCCCTCGCTCTCACTGGTGATCAGGCCCTCGTCCTCCAGCAGCTGGAGGGTGGGGTAGACCGAGCCGGGGCTGGGCTTCCACGCACCGCCGCTGCGCTCGGCGATCTCCTGGATCATCTCGTAGCCGTGCATCGGGCGGTCCTTCAGCAGGGCCAGGATCGAGGCCCGTACGTCACCGCGCCGCGCCCTTCCCCTGGGACCGCCACGCCCTCGCGGCCCCCAGTGCCCGGGTCCGAAACCGGGCCCGCCGGGGCCGAAGTCGGGGCCACCCGGCCCGAAGGGCCCGAAGGCCGCACGGCGACCCTGTCGCTCTCCATGTCCACGCTCATGTCCGTGGGAACGCATCGCAATCACTCCATTCCATCGTTGATCTGTCGCGTATCGCTCGCGATGTGCCAACGATATATCGGAACCGATCGAATGGCAACCTCTCCACCCATCCGTCCGGCGACCCGCTCAGCCACGAACTGCGGCGTTGCATGACCATGCGGTGTGGTGCATACTCTTCCTATGTCCAAGGTCCTCACCTCCCTTCCCGCCGGCGAGCGCGTCGGCATCGCCTTCTCCGGCGGGCTCGACACCTCGGTCGCGGTCGCGTGGATGCGCGACAAGGGCGCCGTTCCGTGCACCTACACCGCCGACATCGGCCAGTACGACGAGCCCGACATCGCCTCGGTGCCCGGCCGCGCGCAGACCTACGGTGCCGAGATCGCGCGCCTGGTCGACTGCCGGGCCGCGCTGGTGGAGGAGGGCCTGGCGGCGCTGACCTGCGGCGCGTTCCACATCCGCTCGGGCGGGCGGGCGTACTTCAACACCACCCCGCTCGGCCGTGCCGTCACCGGCACACTGCTGGTGCGGGCGATGCTGGAGGACGACGTCCAGATCTGGGGCGACGGCTCGACCTTCAAGGGCAACGACATCGAGCGGTTCTACCGGTACGGGCTGCTCGCCAACCCGCATCTGCGGATCTACAAGCCCTGGCTGGACGCGGACTTCGTGACCGAGCTCGGCGGCCGCAAGGAGATGTCCGAGTGGCTGCTCGCGCACGGGCTGCCGTACCGGGACAGCACCGAGAAGGCGTACTCCACGGACGCCAACATCTGGGGCGCCACGCACGAGGCGAAGACCCTGGAGCACCTGGACAACGGCATCGAGACCGTCGACCCGATCATGGGCGTGCGGTTCTGGGACCCCGAGGTCGAGATCCTTCCCGAGGACGTGACGATCGGCTTCGACCAGGGCCGGCCGGTGACCGTCAACGGCAAGGAGTTCGGGACCGCCGTCGAGCTGGTCATGGAGGCCAACGCGATCGGCGGCCGGCACGGCCTCGGCATGTCCGACCAGATCGAGAACCGGATCATCGAGGCCAAGAGCCGCGGGATCTACGAGGCGCCGGGCATGGCGCTGCTGCACGCCGCGTACGAGCGGCTGGTGAACGCGATCCACAACGAGGACACGGTTGCCCAGTACCACAACGAGGGGCGGCGGCTGGGCCGGCTGATGTACGAGGGCCGCTGGCTGGACCCGCAGGCCCTGATGATCCGAGAGTCGCTGCAGCGGTGGGTCGGCGCGGCGGTCACCGGTGAGGTGACGCTGCGGCTGCGGCGCGGCGAGGACTACTCGATCCTCGACACGACGGGTCCGGCGTTCAGCTACCACCCCGACAAGCTGTCGATGGAGCGCACCGAGGACGCGGCGTTCGGTCCGGTGGACCGGATCGGTCAGCTCACCATGCGCAACCTGGACATCGCCGACTCCCGCGCGAAGCTGGAGCAGTACGCGGGGCTGGGCCTGATCGGCTCGACCAACCCGGCGATCGGGGCGGCGCAGGCCGCGGCGACGGGGCTGATCGGCAGCATGCCGGAGGGCGGCGCCGAGGCGATCGCGTCCCGCGGGGAGGCCGCGCCGGACGCGGACGAACTGCTGGACCGGGCAGCGATGGAACTGGGTACGGACTGAGCGTGCCGCGCAGAGGGGCCGCCCCGGCACCAAAGGGTCGGCCCTTCTCGTTGCCGGGGACAGGGGCGCCGCCGGAGCGGACGTCCGGCTGGCCGGTGCGGCGCCGTCGCACGGTTTCGCGCAGTTCCCCGCGCCCCTGAGGGGCGCGCCATCGTAGCTCGCGAACGGACAGCCAGTGCGGCACCATCGCGGTGACCCGCGCAACTCCCCACGCCCCCGAAGGGCGCGCCGTCGTAGCTCGCGAACGGACAGCCAGTGCGGCACCGTCGCGGTGACCCGCGCAACTCCCCACGCCCCCGACGGGCGCGCCGTAATAACTCGCCATCGGACAGCCAGTGTGGCACCGTCGCGGTGACCCGCGCAGTTCCCCGCGCCCCTGAGGGGCGCGCCGTCGTAGCTCGCGATCGGACAGCCGGGGCGGCGGCCCATGCAGTCCCCCCGTCCCCGGCACGGCGCCCGTGCTCGCCCCTTCTCGTGGGTGCGCGCCAGGTCCCCTTGTCCCCCTCTCCCCGAGGCAGGTCCAGTGGAGGGAAATAGGTCCAACGGGGCCGGATTGGCCTTGGGCGGTGGAGTCGTAGAAGCCCTAGCTTCGGGGCATGCGGATTCGAATCGTCGATGCCTTTGCCGAGCGGGCCTTTGCCGGGAACCCGGCCGGAGTCGTGTTGCTGGACGGATTCCCCGATGACGGGTGGATGCAGAACGTCGCCATGGAGGTGAACCACGCCGAGACCGCGTTCGCACACCCCCTGCCCGAGGGCGGGGACGCCGACTGGGCGTTGCGGTGGTTCACCCCGGTGACGGAGGTCGCGATGTGCGGGCATGCCACACTCGCCACCGCCCATGTGATCGCCACGACGGGGGCGCACCCGGGGCCCGTGCGGTTCGCCACCCGGAGCGGGGTGTTGATCGCGACGCCCGGCGCGGACGGGGCGATCACCCTCGACTTCCCCACCGCCCCGCTCACCCGTGTCGACACCCCCGCCGGTGTCGCCGACGCGCTGAGTGCCGAACCCGTCGCCGCCTTCGACACCGGCCCGAACGTCGGCGACCTGCTTCTCGAGCTCGCCGACGAGAAGACCGTGCTCGGCCTCTCCCCCGACCTCAGAGCCCTCGGCACCTACTCCGCGCGCGGGATCATCGCCACCGCCCGCGCCGCGGACCCGGCCCAGGGCTACGACTACGTCTCCCGCTGCTTCTTCCCGAACGTCGGTATCGACGAAGACCCGGTGACCGGCAGTGCGCACACCGCCCTCGCACCGCACTGGTCCGGCCGGCTCGGCAGGCCCGATCTGACGGGGCTCCAGGCCTCCCGCCGTACCGGCTTCGTCCGCACCTCGCTGCGCGGCGACCGCACCCTGCTCACCGGACGGGCCGTCACCGTCATCGACGGGGAACTGCTCACGCCGTAGGCAGCCAGCCCACCTTGCCCGCCAGCAGCGCGTAGCCGACGAACGCGCCGATGTCGAGCAGGGAGTGCGCCACCACCAGGGGACCGACCCGGCCCCACCGCCGGTACAGGTAGACGAAGACCACGCCCATCACCATGTTGCCGACGAACCCGCCGATCCCCTGGTAGAGGTGGTACGACCCGCGCAGTACGGAACTGGCCACCAGGGCCGTGCCCGCACTCCACCCCAACTGGTCCAGCCGGCGCAGCAGATAGCCGACGACGATGACCTCTTCGAGGATCGCGTTCTGCATCGCGGAGAGGATCAGCACGGGATACTTCCACCACACGTCCGGCAGCGCCTCCGGCACCACCGTGAGGTTGAAGCCGAGACCGCGTGCGGCCAGGTAGAAGGCGATTCCGGTGCTGCCGATCACCGCCGCGACACCCGCCCCGCGCCCGAGATCGGGCCAGCGGCGGGTGCGGTCGAAGCCGAGCGTGCGCAGGCTCGCCCCCTCGCGCAGAAGGAGGTGGGCGACCAGGAGGACGGGGACGAGCGCGCTCGCGATGCCGAACAGCTGCCAGGCGAGATCCAGCCATGGGCGGCCCGGCGCGGCGGAGGCGTTGAGGGTCGCCGCCTGATCCTTGAGCCCGCCCGGTTTGGTGACCGATCCGACAAAGCTGATCAGGGCGGACACTCCACTCGCACCGAGCGACAGCCCCAGAACGAGCAGTGTCTCGTCCCTGAACATGCGCTGCGAGGGCCGCTCCTGTGGGTACGAATCGGCCACCTGCTCCGCCTCCACCTGCACTCCTGACTCGGGTTGAGCAATCCCCATCGCCCTGGGACGTCACAGCTTGCCCGATCAACCCCGGGCGGGCGCGGCCGACCCCCGTCAGCGCTGCTGACCGGAACTGCGCAAAACCGAGAAACCCGGAACGCCCGGTCCCGCTGAGGTCGACGCCCCGTCCCGGATCCGCACGGTCATCCTGGCAGGCAACCGCAAGCCTCAGCGTCCCGTATGGGGCGCGGGGAACTGCGCGACCAGCCCCCGCGGCGCCGCACCCGTCACCTCACCGCGCCGCCCCCACCACCCCCGCAATCACCCTCACCCCAACAGCGCCGGCTCCAATAACCCCACCGGCCACGTATGCACCGGCTCCCCCGCATTCATCAGCTCCGCATAGCGCCGCGTCATCGCGGCCAGCGCCTCGGCCCTCGGCAACCCCCGCTCCACCGCCCGACGGAACGTCGCCGCCTGCCAGGAGGCCCCGTTCACCCGCCGCCGGCACCGCTCCTCGATCACGCCCAGGTAGAAGTCCCGGTCGGCGGCCTCCACCCCCCACGCGTCCAGTCCGGCCGCCGCCAGCGGCAGCAACTCGTCGCGGACCAGGGTGACCGCGTCCACTTCCGTCGTACCGCTGCCGTACCGGCCCCTCCTCGGCCACACCAGCCGCGCGTCGATGCCATGCCGGCACGCCGCGTCGAAGTTCGCCTCGGCCGTGGCGAACGGCAGCCGGGTCCACACCGGTCGTGACTCCTCCGCGAGGGCACGGACCAGGCCGTAGTAGAACGCCGCGTTGGCGATGACGTCGGTGATCGTCGGCCCGGCCGGAAGGACACGGTTCTCGACGCGGAGGTGCGGGACGCCGTCGGCGACGCCGTACACCGGCCGGTTCCAGCGGTACACCGTGCCGTTGTGCAGGACGAGTTCCGCGAGCTTCGGCACCCCGCCCGCGTCCAGCACGGCCAGCGGGTCCTCCTCGTCACAGATCGGCAGCAGCGACGGGAAGAACCGCAGGTTCTCCTCGAACAGCTCGTACGCCGAACTGATCCATCGTTCGCCGAACCAGATGCGCGGACGTACGCCCTGTGCCTGGAGCTCCGGCGGGCGGGTGTCGGTGGCCTGGAGGAACAGCGGGGGGCGGGACTCCCGCCACAGTTCATGGCCGAAGAGGAAGGGGGAGTTGGCGCCCACGGCGATCTGCGCGGCGCACGCCGCCTGCGCCGCGTTCCACACGTCGGCGAAGCGGTCGGGGGTGACCTGGAGGTGCAGTTGGACGGAGGTGCAGGCGGCCTCGGGGACGATCGACTTCGACGTGCACGTGAGGTGCTCCACGCCCTCGATGTCGAGCATGAAGTCCTCACCCCGGGCCGCCACGATCTGATCGTTGAGCAGGGTGTACCGGTCGACCTCGGAGAGGTTCGCGGAGACCAGGTCGTCCCGCTCCAGCGTGGGCAGAATGCCGATCATCACGATCCCGGCGTCCACCTCGCCCGCCTTGCGGTCGGCGTACGCCAGCGACGTCCGGAGTTCTTCGTCGAGCCGGTCGAATACCCGGCCGCCGAGCCGGTGTGGAGCTATGTTCACTTCCAGATTGAACATGGCGAGTTCTGTTTGGAAATCTCGGCTCGCGATACGTTCCAGAACCTGTCCGTTCAACATTCTCGGCATGCCGTCCGCACCGGCGAGATTCAATTCGATCTCGACGCCCATGAGGTTCTTGGGGCGGTCGAACCGCTTCTCCACCAGCAGCCGCTCCAGCCCCGACAGACAGCTGCGGAGCTTTTCACGGTAGCGCTGGCGATCGGACAGGTCGAACCGGCCCGCCACGACCTTCTCCCCCATCGAAGCGTCCCTCCTCGAAAGGGCGGACCGAGGTTCCGGCCGCCGTTGGTCCCGGGTCCAGCTGTGATGATGCCCCGTGGAAGCGATCGATAACGTCGCGCGCGGCACAGGTAGCCGCTACTCTGTTGGAATGTGTCATGCGGCACATTCCCGGGGCATGGGGCATCATGCAACTTCGGGTTCCCCGTTGCCCTCGTGAAAAACGCCGACGACATTCGGCCGACCGCGAGAACCGAGTATTACGAGGTCAGCGCGGTCGCAGTGGGCCGGAAATCGGGAGGATTCCGCGCGTATCAACGGCTGAATTGCGCCTTGTTCTGCTCTGTCGAACGGGCCGGTGAAACACCGTCTGAACAGGCGTCGTATAAACTCCGCGAACAAGGCAGAAGGCTGGCGCCCACGGTCCTGGTTCCTGCCGTCTGAATGACGTGCGGCAGGTAACGCCCGCACCTCTCTTCACCGAACCGGGCCCCCGCCTCTCTGACCTCCCTGTGAGCTGACAGCGCCGTCCGCCCCCGCCCTCGCGCCACCGCGCCTGTCGAATGAGAGGCGACCCACCATGCCGCTGCAAGTCCCCCCTGCCCCCGCGCCCGCCCTGCGTTCCGTCCTCACCGCCCTCGGTTCGCCCACCGCGGTCCGCGAGGCCCGCACCCCTTCCCTGCGCACCGCTCAGGGACCCGCGACCCCCGAACTCCCTTTGCCCGTGCACGTCCTGGACCGGATCACCCCGGAGGGCGTGTCCGCCACCCGACTGGCCGGCTGGCGCTTCCTGATTCGCTGCGGCGACCGCGCGGTGGCCGCGGCCGAGACGATGCTCACCCCGGACGGCTGGGCCTTCTCGCACTTCTTCGAGGGGCCCTACATCACCTCCACCGAGCGGGCCCTGCACCAGGCCGAGGCCCTGCAACAGACCTACCAGCCACGCCTGTTGTCCCTGCCCGGCCTCTACATGCTCACCCTGTGGCTGCACGGCGACTGCACCGCCGACGGCGCCGAGGGCCACCCGGCCGCCAACGACCTGCTCGTCCCGCTCGCCCCGGCCCCGCCCGGTATCGCGGCCCACCGGCCGCACCCGGTGGCCGAACTGCTCCCGGTGCTGACCCATCGGGTCACCCCTGCCCCCCTGCTCATCACACCCGCCTGAGAACGTCACCCGCCGTACCCCGCCACCCTTGAAAGAGTGACGGGGTACGCTCGTATTTCCTTAAGTCAATACCTGGGACACCGGAAGCCGCTCGTACGAGCAATTAGCCGCTCCTAAGAGCCCGATACCCCTTCTCCGCTGTCCTGACCAGCTCCATCCGGCCATGGAAAACCACCCGAATCGACAGCCCGGCCGAGGTGAACCGTCCGCGCGGGTGACGCGTCTCCAACCATTGAGAAGCGGTGCGGCGAAATCCCTGCGGAACACCGCCCGGAGGGCAACACTGGTTTCCGACCGACTCATCACCACGGGGGACCGAGATGACCACGACAGAGCGAGAGACCCCACTCATGTGCCAGCACCAGCCACCGTGCCCGACAGCAGAATCCGCCGACCGGGAGTCCGCCCGCCTGACGGCGCACCACCCGGAGCAGGGGTGGAGCCTGCTGTGCAACGGCGTTCTCCTCTTCGAGGACACCGGTGAGCTTCTGCCCGACGGCCAGATCATCGCCCCGCACCGCCCGCTCGGTGCCGGCAGCGTGATGACCGCCGCCTGACCAGCACCGCACCACCCCCGGGCGGCCCCGCCGCTCCGCCCGGTGACAAGCAGGGGCCGGACGCACACACATGGTGCGCACCGGCCCCGATGTGCGTACAGGGTTGATCACCCCCTGTAGTCAAGTGCTTGGCGCAGCGCGAAGTAGGCCGGCTTGGGAGCGAGTCGCTCGTCCCAGGGCAGGGCCGCGCCCTCGCCCGGGAAGAACGCCGGGATCCACGAGTACTTGTCGGTGTAGTCCCAGATCGTCACGCCCACGCACCGGCGTACCGCCAGGCACGCCTTGGTCAGATCGGCGTACCAGGTCGCCTGCTCGGCCAGTTTCTCGTCGGTGGCGGGCAGTTGCATCCGCACGTCCACCTCGGTGAGAGCGGTGTCGAGGCCGAGTCTCGAGAAGCGGCGGAGGTTCTCCTCCAGGGTGGACGGATAGCCGTACTGGAGGGCGAGGTGGGCCTGGAAGCCGATGCCGTTCAGCGGCACGTGCTCGGCCTTCAGCTCCTGGGCGAGCGCGTAGTAGGCGTCGCTCTTCGGGCCGGTGGCCTCGATGTTGTAGTCGTTGAGGTACAGCCTGGCGTGCGGGTCGGCCTGGTGGGCCCAGCGCAGCGCGTCCGCGATGTAGCCGGGGCCGAGCGTCTTGTACCAGAGGGTCTCGCGGTAGCTGCCGTCCTCGTTGAAGGCCTCGTTGACGACGTCCCAGGAGTAGACCTTGCCCCGGTAGTGCCGTACCTCGGTCTGGATGTGCTTCTTCAGCACCGCCCGCAGTTCCGTGGCCGTCCAGTCGCGGGAGGTGAGCCAGTCGGGCAGCTGGCTGTGCCAGACCAGCGTGTGGGCGCGCACCCGCTGGTGGTTCTTGCGCGCGAGGTCGACAACCTCGTCGCCGTTGGTCCAGTCGAAGACGCCCTGCTGCGGCTCGGTGGCATACCACTTCATCCCGTTGCCGGGCGTGATCATGTCGAACTCGGTGCCGAGCAGCCTGGTGTAGGCGGTGTCGGTGAGTTCGGGGTTGTCGGTGGCGCTGCCGAAGTAACGGCCGTGGCGCTCGGCCAGCTCGGCGAGGGTGGGCTGCCGGCCGTGCGCCTGGGCGGCGGGGCCGGTGGCCACCCCCGCCGCCACCAGCACGGCCGCGAGGGCACCGGCGAGTCTGATACGTGTGCGGGACATCGTGCGACTCCGATCAGTGGGGAGTGCGGATTCAGCCTTTGGTGGCGCCTGCGGTGAGGCCGCCGACGAGCTGCCGCTCGGCGACCGAGTAGAAGGCCAGGGCGGGAACCATGGCGAGGACCAGATAGGCGAAGACCCGGGCGGTATCCGAGGAGTACTGGCCCTGGAACTGCTGGACGCCGATGGGGATGGTCCACCAGGTGGAGTCGGTGAAGACCAGCAGCGGCAGCAGGAAGTTGTTCCAGCTGGTGACCACCGCGAGGACGGAGACCGTGCCGAGCGCGGGCCGGGCCATGGGCAGCAGGATCCGCCAGAAGAAGGCGAACGGCCCGCAGCCGTCCAGCGTGGCCGCCTCTTCCAGTTCGCCGGGGATCTCCCGGAAGAAGCCGCGCAGGATGATGATGGTCATCGGCAGTCCGAACGCGGCCTGCGGGAGGATCACGCCCAGCGGGTTGTCCAGCAGGTTCATCGAGCGCAGCAGCAGGAAGAGCGGCAGGGCCGCCACCGCGAAGGGGAACATCAGCCCCATCGTGAACACCGTGAACAGCACCTCACGGCCCCGGAAGGCGAACCGTGCGAAGGAGAAGGCCGCGAGCGCCGACACGGCGACCACCAGCACGGTCGTGCCGATCGCGATCAGCGTGCTGTTGCCGACCAGCCGCCAGAACGCGCCGGAGCCGAGGATGTCGGTGTAGTTGGAGAGGATCCAGGAGTCGGGCAGCCCGACCGGGTTGCGGGACAGCTCGCCGGTGGACTTGAACCCGGACAGGGCGGCGTACAGCAGGGGTACGACCATCACCGCGCCGACCACGACGAGGACCAGGTGCAGGGGCAGGTTCCGTACGGTCGTCCTACGGCCGCTCATGCGCCGTCTCCCCTCATGTTCGTGGTGGCGCCCGCCAGGTCGCGGCGGAGCACGAACCGCTGGTAGGCGAGGGCGAAGACAAGGCTGATGGCGAACATGACCACGCTGATCGCGCTGGCGTAGCCGACCTGGTAGCGCTTGAAGCCGTACTGGAACATGGTCACGGCCATGGTCTCCGAGTGGTGGTCGGGGCCGCCCGCGGTGATCACCCAGACCAGGTCGAAGAGCTGGATGGAGCCGATGACCGACAGGAAGACGCTGATGCGCAGGGTCGGGGCGAGCAGCGGCAGGGTGACATGGCGGAAGCGCTGCCAGGGGTTCGCGCCGTCGACGATCGCCGCCTCCGTCAACTCGGCCGGGATGGACTGGAGTCCGGCCAGGTAGAGCATCATGTGGAAGCCGAAGTACTTCCAGGTCATGACCAGGAAGAGGGTGGCCATCACGGTGGAGGGGTCGGAGAACCACTCCCCGCCGAGGCCGTCGAGCCCGACGGCGCCCAGCACATGGTCGGCGAGCCCCTGGCCGGGCGCGAAGATCATGCCGAACAGCACACCGGTGATCGCCTCGGACAGCACATAGGGCGCGAAGAACAGCATCCGGTAGACGGCCCGGCCGCGGATCTTCTGGTTGAGCAGGACCGCCATGGCGAGCGCGAACGGCAGTTGCAGCGCCAGCGAGAGCAGGACCAGGAGCAGACAACGCCACAGGTCGCCGAGGAAGACGTCGTCCTGGAAGAGCCGGGTGAAGTTGTCGGTGCCGGTGTAGTCGGAGGGCATGCCGAAGCCGCCCCAGCGGAAGAACGAGGCGTAGAGCGCGAACAGGATCGGCAGCAGGACGAGCACGCCGAACAGGACCAGGGCGGGCAGTTGGAAGCCCATCGCGGTGAGCCAGTGCAGCAGCCGGCGCCGGGAGCGGGTCCGGCCGGCGGACGGGGGCGGCTGGGGCGGGGCGTCCGGTCCCGACCGCGTGCCGGACAGGTAGGTCGAGGTCATCGGCCGGCCTACTGCTCTTCCTTCGCGGTCTTGGTGATCGCCTGGGCCACGTCTTCAGGCGACTTGGACCCGGCGATCAGACCGGCGACGCTGTCGTTGACCTGCTGCCCGACGGCGGGGGCGTAGGCCTGGTCGAGGTAGAGCTGGAAGCCGGTGGCGGCCTTCAACTGGGCCTGTACGAGCTTGAGGTTGGTGTCGGTCAGCGCGCTCTCGGCGGCAGGCACGACGGGCAGCACGCCGGTCTTCTTCACCAACTCCACGTCCGTGGTCTCGGAGGCGAAGAACTTCAGGAAGTCGACGGCCGCCTGTGGGGCGTCGGCGCGCAGCGCGTGTCCGCCACCGCCTCCGAACACCTCGGTGATGGTGCCCTTGCCGCCCTCCACGGCCGGGAACGGGAAGAAGCCCAGGTTCGCGCCGACGCCCTTGCCCGCGTCTGCCTCGACCACCGGCGCCCACTGGCCCATCAGCTCCATCGCGGCCTTGCCGTTGCCTACGGTGGCGGCCTGGCCGGTCGGGGTGGAGTATGCGGCGCCCAGGAAGCCCTTCTGGAAAGGCTCCAGGGCGACCAGGTCCTTGAGGTGCTGTCCGGCCTGGACGAACCCGTCGCCGGTGAAGTCCTTGTCGTCGTCGGCCTTCTTGAGTGCGTCGATCCCGGCGGTGCGCATCGCCAGGTACGCCCAGTAGTACATACCGGTCCAGCTCTCTTTGCCGGCCAGCGCGAGGGGGGTGATGCCGGCGGCCTTCAGCTTCTTCACCGCGTCGAGGAAGGCGCTCCACGTGGTGGGGGGTGTGCTGATCCCGGCCCTCTTGAAGAGTGCCTTGTTGTACCAGAAGCCGACCATGCCGATGTCGAAGGGGATGCCGTACGTCTTGCTGTCGATGAGGTACGGCTCCTTGGCGACCGGGAGCAAGCCTTCGGCCCAGGACTTGGTGGGGTCGGTGAGGTCCTTGACGAGCCCGGCGTCGACCTGCTGCCGGAGGACGCCACCGCCCCAGGTGTGGAAGATGTCGGGGAGCTTCCCGGAGGCGATCAGGGCCGTCATCTTCGACTTGTAGGCGTCGTTCTCCAACTGCACGATCTTTACCTTGACCTTGGGGTTCTGCGCCTCGAACTTCTTGGCGAGGGCAGCCCAGACGCCCTTGGTCGGGTTGGTCGTGGAGATGTTCCACCACTCGATGGTGGTGGCCCCCGACGATCCTCCGTCCGAGCCTCCGCCGCAGCCGCTGAGGGCGGTCATGCCCAGACCGGCGGCCGCGGTGGCCGCCAGGAAACCGCGACGGGACAGTGCCGGGTCGCCCATGATGCGCTCCTTGAGGTACGGGACGACCGACGCCGTCCTGATCGATGGTTCTCCGGAGACTCGAAGCTTTCGAGGGCTCAGCGCCTATGTCTTCGAAACATTCGACACTTTCTCCGAACGTTCCGAACCGCGACTCTAGAAAGGAGGATCAGGAGCGTCAAGGTGTCGCGCATCAGCTGATGGGCGTGTATTCGAACCAGTCGAAGGCGGCCCGGTGTTCGGTGACGTACATGCCGATGACCCGGCCGGTGAAGCCGCCCGCCACCTCGGTGGAGAGATACCGGCCGTCGAGTTCGGCCAGCCGAACGACACCGTCGGGCGTTTCGATCGAAAGGGTCACTGCATCGGGGCCGGCCGGACGGACTCCGGTCGTACCGGAGCTCCCGGGCGCGACGGCGGTGGGCGGCGGCACCCGGGTTGTACGGATCTCGATGACGAGGGTGACCGGCCCCGGCGGTACGGCGCGTTCGGCGAGCGTCTGCCGCAACGGCCCGATCCGTGCGACCGCGCTCACCACTCCCCCGGCCACCTCCAGGTCGTAGTGGTGGGCCTCGTCGATACGGACCGAGAGACCCGCGCGTGCCGGACCCGGGTCGAGCAGGGCGGCCGCGCGGCAGTCCGGGTGCTGCTGGCGGCGGCCGACGAAGGTGTGCCCGGGCCGGTCGAGGCTGTCCCCGGTGGCCGTGAGCGTCAGCCACCCGGGCCGTTCGGCGAGCGACCAGGAGCCGTCCGGCCGGCTGCGCGGGGAGATCCAGTGCGGTGCGAGGGCGTCGGCCGTGAAGTCGTCGCGCAGGGGCGGCCGTTCGACCGGGTGCCAGGCCGCCGGTGCGGTCGCGCGCTCCCGTATCTCCCCCATGTGCGGCCAGCCGTCCACCCACTCCACCGGCGCCAGGAAGGTCTCCCGGCCGAGCACATGGAACTCCGGGAACCAGCCTCGCGGACGGGTTCCGAGCAGCACCGCCCACCAGCTGCCGTCGGCCGCCCGGACCAGGTCGGCGTGCCCGGTGCACTGGATCGGCGACCCGGTGCCCCGGTGCGAGACCAGCGGGTTGCCGGGCGCCGGCTCCCAGGGGCCGCGCGGGGAACGGGCCCTGGCCACCGAGACCCCGTGCCCGAGGGCCGTACCACCCTCGGCGATCAGCAGGTACCACCACTCCCCCACCCGGTACAGGTGCGGTGCCTCCGGGTCCCGCAGGCCGGTCCCCGACCACAGGGGCAGCGGGCCTTCCAGCACCTTCCCGCTCCGGGTGTCGATCCGGGCGATGGCGTTTCCGGCCACGGCACACCAGCAGTCGCCGTTCTCGTCCCAGGCGAGGTCGGGGTCGATGCCGGGTACGTCGATCCACACCGGGTCGGACCAGGGACCCTCGGGCCGCTCGGCGCTGACCAGGAAGGTGCCGGCGCCACTGACATCGGTGGTGACGACATGGAAGCGCCCGTCGTGGTGCCGGATCGTCGGGGCGTAGACCCCGGCCGAGGCCGGAGTGCCGTCGGCCAGTGTCAACTGCCCGGGCCGGTCCAGCACGTTGCCGAGCTGCCGCCAGTGCACCAGGTCCCGGCTGTGGAAGAGCGGGACGCCGGGGAAGTACTCGAAGCTGGAACACACCAGGTAGTAGTCCTCCCCCACCCGGCACACGCTCGGGTCGGGGTGGAATCCGGGGATGACCGGGTTGTCGTACGTCCGCATGTGGGTGCCCTCCCCAGGCGTCGCCGAAAGTTTCGGCGAGGTCGTCGAACATTACGAGGCGCACTGTAAGGGGCTGTCCGAGGCCCGACAAGGCGGGTGTTCTACAGCTTCAGGCGGTACGGGAGCAGGCAGACCACGACGTCGGTGCGGGCCCGCAGGACGGTGGCGAGGAGCAGGCCACGCTGGTTCTGGAGGATCTCGTAACGGCGGTGCGTCGGTTCCACCTCGGGGATGAGGACGGCGACCTGACGGCCGCCCTCCGCCGCCCGTTGCACATACTCGACGATGGGCTGCACCAGGGAGTGGTGCGGGCTGTTGACGATGTCGAGGCGCACTCCGGGGTTCCACCGCTGCCAGGCCTCCTCCAGCGCACGGGACCTGTCCGGGTCTGCGTGCACCGCGACGGCCACCACCTCGTCGCCGAGGGCGAGAGCGGCGCCGAGGGCGTGCCGGGCGAGCTTGCTGACCTCGCCGATCGGCACGATCACCAGGCTGCCGGTGTGCCGGGGTGGCGGCTGCGGGATGCGCCCGAGGCCCAGCTCCTCACCCACTTCGGAGTAGTAGCGCTGGATGCGGGCGAACAGCAGCATCAGCAGCGGTACGGTGATCACGACCGCCCAGGCGCCGGCCAGGAACTTGGTTAACAGCAGGATGACGCCGGCCAGGGTGGTGAGCAGGGCGCCGGTGCCGTTGATCAGCGCCCGGCGCTTCCAGCCGGGCGGCCGCCGGGTCGCCCAGTGCCGGACCAGGCCGAACTGGCTGAGGGTGAAGCCGATGAAGACGCCGATGGCGAAGAGCGGGAGCAGCCGGTGGGTGTCGGCGTCGGTGGCGAGCAGCAGGAGCGCGGCCAGCAGGGCCAGGGCCAGAACGCCGTAGCGGTAGACCGGGCGTTCGGCGCGCAGGCCGAAGAGATGGGGCAGCCGGTGGTCGCGGGCCAGCAGGCTCATCAGCACCGGCAGCCCGCCGAAGCTGGTGTTGGCGGCCAGGCCCAGGACGAGGGTGACGATGAGACTGGTGGCGTAGTAGGGCCAGCCGGTGCCGTAGGCGCCCGCGGTGAGCTGGGCGAGGACGGTCACCCCGCCGCGCGGGGCCACATGGTCGCGGTGGATCAGGACCGCCACGCCGATCAGCATGATCCCGAGCAGCGCGCCGAGCATCAACTCGGTGCGCTGCGCGCGCTTGACGCTGGGGGGCCGGAAGGTCGGTACGGCGTTGGCGATGGCCTCCACACCGGTCAGGGCCGAGCAGCCGGACGAGAACGCCTTGAGGATCACCAGCGCGCTCAGTGCCTCGGTCGCGTGCACGGGCTGGTGGGTGCCGACGACGGCGACCGGGTGCGAGCGCAGCAGACCGAGGAGGATCACGCCGAGGATCGCCACGATGAACAGCAGGGTCGGCAGCATCAGCACCCGGGCGCTCTCGGCGACGCCCCGCAGGTTCACGGCCGTCAGCAAGGCCAGGCCGATCAGACAGACGAGCAGCTTGTCGCGGCCCAGCACCGGGAAGGCAGAGGCGAGCGCGTCGACGCCGGCGGCGAGGCTGACGGCGACGGTGAGCACGTAGTCGACGACCAGGCTGGCGGCGGCGAGCAGGCTCGCGTTGGCACCGAGATCCGCCTTGGCGACGGCGTAGGCGCCACCGCCGTCCGGGTGAGCCGCGATGACCTGGCCGTACGACACGACGAGCACGGCGAGCAGAAAGGTGATCGCCAGGGTGATGGGCAGGGTGGCGGTGAGCGCCCCGGTGCCGGCGACCACCAGGGCCAGCACGATCGCCTCGGGGCCGTAGGCCACCGAGCTGAGCGCGTCCAGGGACAGCGCGGCCAGCCCTTCCAGGCTGGTCAGACCGTGCTTGTCGCCCTCACCCGGGCGCAGCGGGACCCTGGGTCTCAGTTCACGACGTGCCAGGCCATACGCCATCGGGACCTCATCACGGCCGGTGGGACGGTCGGCAACAGTGTCCTCCGTGCCCGTCCGGCCCGCCCCGTGAGACCCGGACGGGCCGGCCGGCGTGAGTGAGGGATGGCCACCCCGCCCGGGAGCCTTCGCGGCGGCCCTGCGGGGTCGGGCTAGGGGCTTGTCTGACAGTTCCCGTCGTCGCCCGGAGGGCGGCCCCGCGGCGTCAGGTGCGTGCTCTGGGGGTCCCCCCGGCCGGAGGCTGGGGGAGTTGCCGGGCGTAGGCCCTCGTGCTGGACGTACTTGGGTCTGCGCCGGGTGCGGCGAGAGTGCGTGCGCGGCGTCGCGAGGCAGACGGGAACTGTCAGACAGCCCTATAGCCCGACGTCCCGGCGGCGGATGTCCTCCATGGACTCACGGCGGACCAGCAGCCGGGCGTGGCCGTCACGGACCGCGGTGACCGGCGGACGGCCCACCAGGTTGTAGCCGGAGGCCATGGAGAGGTGGTGGGCACTGGCCACCGGAACCGCGAGCAGGTCGGCGGGGAGTTCGGCGTCGGCGGCCAGGATGTCCCCCGCCTCGCAGTGCCGGCCCACGACGGTCACCGGTGCCAGGGCCGCGGGTCCGCCCCTCCGGGCCGCCGGTGAGGCCGACCACGATCCGCTCCCGCGACCCCCAGATCTTCGAGACCCGGTGCTCGCTGCGGTACTCGTTCAGGTACTCGTCGACCCGGTCCGCGACCCACAGCAGCGCGAGTTCACGCAGGGCGGTGAGGTTGCCGGGCCGGAAGTAGTTGGACAGGGCCGCGTCGACCTTGTCCGGCTGGTAGATGTTGCCGTGCGCCATACGGCGGCGCAGCGCCTGCGGGGACATGTCGATCAGCTCGATCTGGTCGGCGCGGCGCACCACTTCGTCCGGGACCGTCTCCTGCTGGCGTACCCCGGTGATGGACTCCACGACATCGCCCAGCGACTCCAGATGCTGGATGTTGACGGTGGAGACGACGTCGATCCCGGCGGACAGCAGTTCCTCGACGTCCTGCCAGCGCTTGGCGTTGCGGGAGCCCGGGATGTTGGTGTGCGGGAGTTCGTCGACGAGGGCGACCTGGGGGCGGCGTGCGAGGACGGCGTCGACGTCCATCTCCGTGAACACCGCGCCGCGGTACTCCAGTTCCCTGCGCGGGATCTCCTCCAGGCCGTGCAGCATCACCTCGGTGCGCGGCCGCCCGTGGTGTTCGACGAACGCGACGACACAGTCGGTGCCCCGTTCGATCCTTCGGTGGGCCTCGGAGAGCATGGCGTAGGTCTTGCCCACGCCGGGAGCCGCACCGAGGTAGATCCGGAGCCTGCCGCGTGCCATGTCATCCTTCGAAGCGGTAGCCCATGCCGGGCTCGGTGATCAGGTACCGGGGGTGCGAGGGGTCCGCCTCCAGTTTGCGGCGGAGCTGCGCCATGTATACCCGCAGATAATTGGTCTTGTTGCTCTGCGAGACTCCCCACACTTCCCGCAGCAGCTGCTTCTGGGTGACGAGCCGGCCGGGGTTGGTGACCAGGATCTCCAGCAGATGCCACTCGGTGGGGGTGAGCCGGACGTCGTGACCGGCCCGTGCGGCCTTCTTGGCGAGGAGGTCGATGGTGAAGTCGGCGGTCTCCACCAGGGTGGTTTCGGGGGCGAGCGGGACCTCCTCGGTACGGCGGACCGCAGCCCGCAGCCGGGCGAGGAGTTCGTCCATGCTGAACGGCTTGGTGATGTAGTCGTCGGCGCCCGCGTCCAGCGCGGCGACCTTCTCGTCGGAGGCCTGACGCGCCGACAGCACCAGGATCGGTACACGGGTCCAGCCGCGCAGCGCCCTGATGACGTCGACCCCGTCCATGTCGGGCAGTCCGAGGTCGAGCATCACCACGTCCGGCTGACGCGCGGCCGCCAGCCGGAGGGCCGTGGCGCCGTCTGGCGCCGCGTCCACTCCGTACTGGCGTGCCTGCATGTTGATCACGAGTGCCCGTACGAGCTGTGGGTCGTCTTCCACGACCAGCACTCGGGTCATCAGCTGCCCTTGATCAGTTCCTTCAGCCCGATGTTGAGTTCGAGGACGTTCACCTGGGGCTCCCCGATGAAGCCGAGGGTACGGCCGTCCATGTGGTCCTTCACCAGCTTCTCCACCTGGTCGACGGAGAGGTTGTTCTCCGCGGCGACCCGGTGGACCTGGAGCTCGGCGTAGGCCGGGGAGATGTCCGGGTCCAGACCGGAGCCCGAGGACGTCACGGCGTCGGCGGGCACCTGGGAGACCTTGACGGTGTAGCCGGGCACCGAGTTGTCCTTGACGACCGCGGCCTGGGCGTCCTTCACCTGCTGGATCAGCACCTTGTTGTCGGCGGCGAGGTTGGTCGCCCCCGAAAGGATCAGCTTGTACTGGGTGTTGACGCTGTTGCTGCCGAGCCCGTTGGCCGGGCGGCCCTGGAACCACTTCAGGTCCGCGTCCGGGGTCTCCTGGCCCTTCTTCAGCGGCAGGTTGTACGACTGCCCGATCAGGGACGAGCCGACGACCTTGCCGTCCGACTTGATCTCGGAGCCGTTCGCCTTGTTGTGGAACGCGGCCTGGGCGATGCCGGTGATGACCAGCGGGTAGATGACGCCCGTCACCAGGGTCAGCACGAGGAGGGCGCGCAGGCCCGCCCCGAGCAACCGGGCCGTGTTCGTAACCGAGTTGTTCATGATGGATCAACCGATCCCGGGGATGAGGGAGATGAGCAGGTCGATGATCTTGATGCCGATGAACGGGGCGATCAGCCCGCCGATGCCGTAGATCGTGAGGTTGCGGCGCAGCATCTTGTCCGCGCTCACCGGCCGGTACTGGACGCCCCTCAGGGAGAGCGGCACCAGTGCGATGATGATCAGCGCGTTGAAGATGACCGCGGACAGGATCGCGGAGTTGGGCGAGGACAGGTGCATGATGTTGAGCTTGTCGAGGCCCGGGTAGACCGCCGCGAACAGCGCCGGGATGATCGCGAAGTACTTCGCGACGTCGTTGGCGATGGAGAACGTGGTCAGCGCACCGCGGGTGATCAGCAGCTGCTTGCCGATCTCGACGATCTCGATGAGCTTGGTCGGGTTGGAGTCGAGGTCGACCATGTTGCCGGCCTCCTTGGCGGCCGACGTACCCGTGTTCATCGCCACGCCGACGTCCGCCTGGGCCAGCGCGGGTGCGTCGTTGGTGCCGTCACCGGTCATCGCGACCAGCTTGCCGCCGGCCTGCTCCCGCTTGATGAGGGCCATCTTGTCCTCGGGGGTGGCCTCGGCGAGGAAGTCGTCGACGCCCGCCTCCTCGGCGATCGCCTTGGCGGTGAGCGGGTTGTCACCCGTGATCATGACGGTCTTGATGCCCATGCGGCGCAGTTCCTCGAACCGTTCGCGCATGCCGTCCTTGACGACGTCCTTGAGGTGGATGACGCCCAGGACGCGGGCGCCCTCGGCGTCCTCGACCGCGACCAGGAGCGGGGTGCCGCCGGACTCGGAGATGCGGTTGGCCAGGGTGTCCGCGTCCTCGGCGACGGTGCCGCCCCGCTCACGGACCCAGGCGATGACCGAACCGGCCGCACCCTTGCGGATCTTCCGGCCGTCGACGTCCACACCCGACATCCGGGTCTGGGCGGTGAAGGCGATCCACTCGGCGTGCGCCAGCTCGCCCCGGTGCCGCTCACGCAGCCCGTACTTCTCCTTCGCCAGTACGACGATGGAGCGGCCCTCGGGGGTCTCGTCGGCCAGCGACGACAGCTGGGCGGCATCGGCCACCTCGGCCTCGGTGGTGCCGCTCACGGGCACGAACTCGGAGGCCTGGCGGTTGCCGAGGGTGATGGTGCCGGTCTTGTCGAGCAGCAGGGTGGAGACGTCACCGGCGGCCTCGACCGCGCGGCCGGACATGGCGAGGACGTTGCGCTGCACCAGCCGGTCCATGCCGGCGATACCGATCGCGGAGAGCAGCGCGCCGATGGTGGTCGGGATCAGACAGACGAGGAGGGCGACCAGCACGATCATCGTCAGATGGGTGCCCGCGTAGTCCGCGAACGGCGGGAGGGTGGCGACGGCCAGCAGGAAGACGATGGTCAGCGAGGCGAGCAGGATGTTCAGCGCGATCTCGTTGGGTGTCTTCTGCCGGGCCGCGCCCTCGACCAGGCTGATCATCCGGTCGATGAAGGTCTCGCCCGGCTTCGTCGTGATCTTGATGACGATCCGGTCCGACAGCACCTTGGTACCGCCCGTGACCGCGGACCGGTCACCGCCGGACTCCCGGATGACCGGGGCCGACTCACCGGTGATCGCCGACTCGTCGACCGAGGCGACGCCCTCGATGACGTCACCGTCACCGGGGATGATGTCACCGGCCTCGCAGACCACCAGGTCACCGATCTTCAGCTCGGTGCCGGGCACCTGCTCCTCGGTGTCACCGACGAGCCGCCGGGCGACGGTGTCGGTCTTGGCCTTGCGCAGGGTTTCGGCCTGGGCCTTGCCGCGGCCCTCGGCGACCGCCTCCGCGAGGTTGGCGAAGATCACGGTCAGCCACAGCCAGGCGCTGATGGCCCAGCCGAACCAGTCGCCCGGGTCCTTGAAGGAGAAGACGGTGGTCAGGATGGAGCCGACCCACACCACGAACATCACGGGCGACTTGACCATGACCCGCGGGTCGAGCTTGCGGCAGGCCTCGGGGAGGGACTTGATCAGCTGCTTGGAGTCGAACAGGCCCGCGCCGACGCGGCCTTCGGCGGGCTTGTGCCCGGTCGGCGCGTCCTGGTGGGGCGCAAGGGTGGGTGTGGACATGGTGTCCTCGTGGGCTTCCGTTCGGGTGGTCACGACGCCAGCCCCTCGGCCAGCGGGCCCAGCGCCAGGGCCGGGAAGTAGGTGAGACCGGTGATGATCAGGATCGCGCCGACGAGCAGGCCGGTGAAGAGCGGCTTCTCGGTGCGCAGGGTGCCGGCCGTGGCCGGGACGGGCCGCTGCTCGGCGAGCGAGCCGGCCAGCGCCAGGACGAACACCATCGGCAGGAAGCGGCCGAACAGCATCGCGAGTCCGGTCATGGTGTTGTACCAGTCGGTGTTCGCGTTCAGGCCCGCGAAGGCCGAGCCGTTGTTGTTGGCCGCCGAGGTGAAGGCGTACAGGACCTCGGAGAAGCCGTGCGCCCCGGGGTTGAGCATGGAGTGCGGCGGGGTCGGCAGGGCCATGGAGATCGAGGTGAAGACGAGCACCAGCGCCGGGGTGATCAGGATGTAGACGGCCGACAGCTTGATCTCACGGGAGCCGATCTTCTTGCCCAGGTACTCGGGCGTACGGCCGACCATCAGACCGGCGATGAACACCGCGATGACCGCCATGATCAGGATGCCGTAGAGGCCGGAGCCGGTACCGCCGGGCGCGATCTCGCCCAGCATCATGCTGAGCAGGTTGATACCACCGCCGAGGCCGGTGAACGAGGAGTGGAAGGAGTCCACCGCGCCGGTCGAGGTCAGGGTGGTCGACACCGCGAAGATCGACGAGGCGCCGACCCCGAAGCGGACCTCCTTGCCCTCCATCGCCCCGCCCGCGATCTGGAGCGCGCCCTCGTGGTGGGCGAACTCGGTCCACATCATCAGGGCGACGAAGCCCAGCCAGATGGCGAACATCGTGGCGAGGATCGCGTAGCCCTGCCGCACCGAGCCGACCATCACACCGAAGGTGCGGGTCAGCGAGAACGGGATCAGCAGGATCAGGAAGATCTCGAAGAGGTTGGTGAAGGGCGTGGGGTTCTCGAACGGGTGGGCGGAGTTGGCGTTGAAGTAGCCGCCGCCGTTGGTGCCCAGCTCCTTGATGGCCTCCTGGGAGGCGACCGCGCCGCCGTTCCACTGCTGCGAGCCGCCCAGGAACTGACCGACCTCGTGGATGCCGGAGAAGTTCTGGATGGCACCGCAGGCGACCAGGATGATCGCGGCGATCGCGGCGAACGGCACGAGGATGCGGATGACACCCCGGACCAGGTCGGTCCAGAAGTTGCCGATCTCACCGGTGCGCGAGCGCGCGAAGCCGCGTACCAGGGCCACCGCCACGGCGATGCCGACGGCGGCGGAGACGAAGTTCTGCACGGCCAGACCGGCGGTCTGCACCACGTGCCCCATGGTCTGCTCGCCGTAGTACGACTGCCAGTTCGTGTTGGTCACGAAGGAGACGGCCGTGTTGAACGACTGCGCCGGGTTGACCGAGGAGAAGCCGAGCGAGCCGGGCAGGATGCCCTGGAGCCGCATCAGCAGGTAGAGGAAGAGGACGCTGACCGCGGAGAAGGCGAGGACCCCGCGCAGGTAGGCGGGCCAGCGCATCTCGGTGTCGGGGTTGGCGCCGATGCCCTTGTAGATCCACTTCTCGACCCGCCAGTGCCTGTCGGAGGAGTAGACCTTCGCCATGTAGTTGCCGAAGGGGATGTAGCAGAGCGCCAGCGCGCCTATGAGCGCGACGAGCTGGAGCACGGCGGCGGTTACGGGACCCATTGCTGTCTCAGAACCTCTCCGGGAAGATCAGGGCGAGGACGAGATAGCCCAGCAGGGCGACGGCCACGACGAGGCCGACGATGTTCTCGGCGGTCACAGCTTGGTCACCCCCTTGGCGATGAGGGCCACCAGCGCGAAACCCGCGAGCACGGTGACGACGAAGGCCAGATCGGCCATCGTGAACTCCTGGATGAGGTTCGGAACGGACTCGGACGGTTAGAGGAAAGCGTCTTTCTGGCCGGATTCGGCTGCTGTTGACGGGTCCCTTACGGCGGCGTTCGCGCCCTTGACGGGACTCTTACGCCCGCCCGGCCCACCCGCGACCGGAAACCGCCGTTCGGCCCCCGAAACCCCCTGAACAGGGGGAACGCGGGCCTCAGGCGCAACGGACGCGTCAGGGCAGGCCTCAGGACAGGAGGAACCGCAGCCGGCAGATCACCGCGTCGGTCTCCTTGCGCACAGCGTGCGCGACGACGGCACCACGCTGGTTCTGCAGCAGCCGCTGCCACAGCCGCTCGGGCTCGGTCTCCGGGATCAGCACGGTCACCTGGGTGGCCGGCTCGGACGCGGTGACCTCACGGACGTACGCGGCGATGGGGCGGCCCAGCGTGCGCCGCTCGTTCCAGCTCGCGGGCGTGGGCCGCGAGCTGGGCCACGATCAGGCCGACGACGAGCAGCAGCACGGCCGTCTCGATGTCGGCGGTGGCGCTGATGTCGAAGGTCTCGTACGGCCGGGTCAGGAAGCTGTATCCGATTGCGGCTGCGCCACGGGCGAACCAGGCCGCCGCCGAGAGCGCCGCCACGGCTCCGGCCGTGCGGCTGCCCAGCGCGGCCACGGCGACGACCACCACGACGAGGATCAGGGCCGCGTTGGTGTGGGACAGGCCGGTGCGGAAGGGGACGAGGGCGACGGAGACGAGGAAGGGGGCGACGGGGCCTGTGGCGAGGGCGACCCGGTCCCTGGTGGGCATGGGCCATCTGAAGGTCGCGGGTCCCAGGTCGACTGCGGTGGTCATCAGGCACCTCCTACGCGCTGCGGTGTCAGGAAGGGTTGGGTCCGATCGGCCAGGGGCAGCGAGACGACCATGGTCAGTCCGCCGCCCGGGGTGTCCTCGGGGGTCAGGGTGCCGTTCATCGCCTCGGTGAGCCCGCGGGCGAGGGCGAGTCCGAGGCCGGGGCCGTTGGTGTTGTCGGTGTCGCCGAGCCGCTGGAAGGGCTCGAAGATACGGTCACGGCCGCTCGCCGGCAGACCCGGACCCCGATCCACGACCCGGAGCTCGGCGCGCCCGGCCAGCACACTCGCGGTCACCAGCACCCGCGCGCCGGGCGGGCTGTAGCGGGCCGCGTTGCCGACCAGGTTGGCGATCACGCGTTCCAGCAGCGGCGGGTCGGCCAGCAGCGGGGGCATGTTCTCCATTTCGCCGTGCACCTCGACCGCCGGGATGTCCGCCAGTGCCCCCGGGAGCACCTCCTCCAGTGCCGTGGCCCGCAGGCTGAGGGGGAGCGCCCCGGCCTCCAGGCGGCTGAGGTCGAGGAGGTTGTCGACGAGACGGCTGAGCCGGGCCATGGACTCGTCGGCGGTGGCGAGGAGTTCCTCGCGGTCCTCCGGGGAGAACTCGACCTCCCGGCTGCGCAGTGAGGTGACCGCCGCCCAGCCGGCCGCGAGCGGGGTGCGCAGGTCGTGGCCGACGGCGCGCAGCAGCGCGGTGCGCATCCGGTCGGCGGCGCGCACCGGTTCGATCTCGGCGGCGGCCTGGGCGAGCCGGGCCCGTTCGACGGCCGAGCCGACGTGCGCGGCGAACGCGGCAAGCACCCGTCGCTCGGAGGCGGAGGGCGTACGGCCGCGCAGGACCAGGTAGTTGCCGGGGCCGGCCGGCACCGCGGTGGCGTCGACGGCGTCGGGCGGCTCGTCGACGAGTTCTGCGGAGTCCATGCCGAAGGTCTCTCGGGTGCGTTCCAGCAGCGCCGGGATGGTCTGCCCGCCGCGCACGATGCTGCCGGCCAGCGAGGACATGGTCTCCGCCTCGGCGGTGGCCCGGGCCGCGCGCCGGGACAGACGCAGGGAGCGGTCCACGACCCCGGCCACGGTGGCGGCCACGACCGCGAACACCCCGAGCGCGAGCAGGGCGTTGGGATCGTCGAGGGTGAACTGGCCGATGGGCGGGATGAACCAGTAGTTGAGCAGCAGGGACGCGGTGACGGAGGCGATCACGGCGGAGGTGACCCCTCCTATGCAGGCCACGCCGACCACCGCGAGCAGGAACAGCAGGGCCTCGCTGGTCAGGTTGACGGTGCCGCGCACCTGGGCGAGGGCGGCGGTGAGCAGCACCGGGAGCACGAGCCCGGCGACCGGGCCGGCGATCAGACGGCGGGTGGAGAGGGTGCGGCGGCGGGAGGGCAGGAGGGTGCCGCGGCCCGCACGCTCGTGGGTGACCCGGTGGACGTCGATGTCATGCGGTAGGTCTTGCCGACCCCTGGGGCGGCCCCGAGGTAGACCTTCAGTCGTCCGCGCGGTACATCGTTCATCACCTCAAAGAGAAGCGCTCCGCCAGGCCCGGAGTCGGCGTCTTGACGCGTCTCTGGCGCCGCTGACGAGGACGTTGACACTGTCTTGACGGCTGCACTCCGGGATAGGGTGAGGGCGGTGTGCCGGGAAGTCTGGTCGGCGGGGAGTCAGAGTGGCTCCCGTACAGCCCCAGGGGGACGGCATGCGCAGCGTGGGTACGGTTCTTTCACTCGTGGTACTGGCCACGGTGGTGGCGACCTTCGCCCGTCGCTGGCGGATTCCCGCCCCCTCCCTCCTCGTGGTCGCGGGCCTCGCCGTGGCCCTGCTGCCGGGCACTCCGACGATCCAGATCAGCCCGGACGTCATCGGGCTCGTCGTCCTCCCGCCGCTGCTCTACGCCAGCGCGGAGGAACTCTCCTGGCGGGAGCTGCGCGCGGTGTGGAAGCCGGTCGGGGTGCTCGCGGTCGGCCTGGTGCTGGCCTCCGCCGCGGCCGTCGGCGTGGTCGCCTCCCTGGTCACCCCGCTGTCCTGGCAGATGGCACTGGTGCTCGGCGCGATCCTGGCCAGCACCGACCCGGTCGCGGTGACCGCCCTGGGGCGCCGGCTGGCGCTGCCGCCGAAGGTGCAGATGCTGGTCCAGGCGGAGAGCCTCTTCAACGACGCGACCTCCCTGGTCCTCTACCGGGTCGCGGTGAGCGTCGCGGTGGCCTCGGCGGCGGCGAACTGGGGCGCGGCGGGCGGCGAGTTCCTGCTGCTGGCGGGCGGCGGCACGCTGATCGGCGCGGTCGTGGCCGGTGTCGTCGCGCTGATCCGGCGGCGCACCGAGGACCCGGTCCTGGAGACGGTGATCTCGCTGGTCACGCCGTACGCGGCCTATGTCCTCGCGGAGGCAGCCCACACCTCCGGCGTGACCTCGGTGGTCGTGGCGGGCGTGGTCCTGGGCGGCCGCGGCGACCGGCTCACCAACGCCCGCATCAGGCTCCAGCTGCACGCCGTCTACGGCACGGTGGTCTTCCTGCTGGAGAGCGTGGTGTTCAGCCTGATCGGGCTGGCGCTGCCCGCCCAGGTGCGGGCACTGTCCGAGGGCGACCGGGCGTGGCCGCTGTACGCGCTGGCGGTCGCCGGCACGTTGATCGCGGTACGGCTGCTGTGGCTGGCGCCGCTGTCGGCGGTGGTACAGCGCAAGGGCGGCATACAGCGGCCGAACTGGCGGGTGCCGGTGGTGCTGACCTGGGCCGGTACCCGGGGTGTGGTGCCGCTGGCGGCCGCGCTGTCGATCCCGGTGACGGCCAAGGACGGCTCGGCCCTCATCGAGCGCCCACTGGTCCTGGTCCTGACCACCTCGGTCGTGGTCGTCACCCTGGTCGTGCAGGGCTTCAGCCTGGCCTCCGTCGTACGCCGCTCCGGCATCGCCCTTGAGCCCGACCACACCGAGCGCGAGGAGGCCGCCGCCCGCTGCCGGCTGGCGGACGCGGGCATCCGGCGCCTGGAGGAGCTGTCGGAGCTGGAGGCGGTCCCGGGCGTGGTCATCGACCGGCTCCGGCGCGGTCTCAACGCCCGCCTCGACGACGCCCGGGACCGCCTCGCCGACAGCACGGTGGAGTCCGCCGACCTGGTCTACCGACAGCTGCGCCGCGACCTGATCGCGGTGGAGGCGGCGGAGCTGCGGCGGCTGTACGACGAGCACACGATCAGCGACACGACCCGAAGACGGCTTCAGCGGTCCCTCGACCTGGAGGAGGCGAGGCTGGCGGACGTCTGAGGGGCCACCCGACAGGCTGCCGGCCGAAGGCCAACCACGGCACCAGGGCCGGTCAGCGCCAGGGCCTGTCCGACACGTCGCCCGGAGGGCGACCTCGCGGCGTCAGGTGCGTGCTCTGGGGGTCCCCCGGACGTAGGCCCTCGTACTGGACGTACTTGGGTCGGCGCCCGGTGCGGCGAGAGTGCGTGCATGGCGTCGCGAGGCAGACGGGAATTGTCAGACAGGCCCAAGCACCACCGGCGGTACGGCCGGGGACAGCGAAACACCCCCTGCCTCCGGCCTCCGTGCGGCAGGCCCCGCCCACAGCCTCACGGGATAACGCTCGGTGTCCGGCCCCGGCCATCCTGGGCCGCTGTCCCCGTACAGCCGAACGCCCTGTTCCAGCCTTCAGGCCACCTCTTCTTGATGCTCCGCCACCGCCTGCCGTGCGATTCTTAACGCGAGCTTGACGCCCTCGGGCCGCTGATCCGTGGGCCCACGCGTCACTCTCTGCATACGCTGGTGCCGCCGTCCGCGTGATGGCCGGAATCGAACCACCCCGCACTCAGCGCGCCGGACACCAGGAGCCCGACCGATGGCCACGACCGAACATCCCCCTCCCAGTCGCCTGCGCACCTGGATGCTGGAGGGGCTGTCCGACATGGGCAAGAGCGGCGGCCACACCGGGCCCCACGCGCAGCCCGAGGCCGCGCACAAGGGCCAGCGCTGGTGGCGGGTGATGTGCCTGACCGGTGTGGACTACTTCTCGACCCTCGGCTACCAGCCCGGCATCGCGGCCCTCGCGGCCGGTCTGCTGTCCCCGATCGCGACCATCGTGCTGGTCATCGTCACCCTGGCCGGCGCCCTGCCGGTCTACCGGCGCGTCGCCGAGGAGAGCCCGCACGGCGAGGGCTCCATCGCGATGCTGGAGCGGCTGCTCTCCTTCTGGCAGGGCAAGCTCTTCGTGCTGACCCTGCTGGGCTTCGCCGCCACCGACTTCCTCATCACCATCACTCTGTCGGCCGCCGACGCCTCCACCCACCTGGTGGAGAACCCGCATCTGACGGACTTCCTCCAGGGCAAGCAGATGTTGATCACGCTGATCCTGGTGGCACTGCTCGGCGCGGTCTTCCTCAAGGGCTTCCTGGAGGCCATCGGCGTCGCGGTCGCCCTCGTCGGCATCTACCTCGCGCTGAACGTCGTCGTCGTGATCGTCGGCCTGTACCACGTGGCCACCGCGGGCCATGTCATCACCGACTGGACCAGCGCCCTCACCACGGAACACGGCAACGTCTTCGTCATGATCGGCGTGGCTCTGATCGTCTTCCCCAAGCTGGCGCTCGGCCTGTCCGGTTTCGAGACCGGCGTCGCCGTCATGCCGCACGTCCAGGGCGACCCCGGCGACACCGAGGAGCGGCCCACCGGCCGGATCCGGGACACCAAGAAGCTGCTCACCACGGCCGCCCTGATCATGAGCTGCTTCCTGATCGCGACCAGCTTCATCACGACGCTGCTGATTCCGGAGAACGAGTTCAAGTCCGGTGGCAACGCCAACGGCCGTGCGCTCGCCTACCTGTCGCACGAGTATCTCGGCAACGCCTTCGGCACGGTCTACGACGTCTCGACCATCTGCATCCTGTGGTTCGCCGGCGCCTCCGCGATGGCCGGCCTGCTCAACCTGATGCCGCGCTACCTGCCCCGCTACGGCATGGCACCGCACTGGGCGCGCGCGGTGCGCCCGATGGTCATCGTCTTCACCCTGATTGCCTTCCTGGTCACCTGGATCTTCGACGCCAGCGTCGACGCGCAGGGCGGCGCCTACGCCACCGGTGTGCTGGTGCTGATCAGCTCCGCCGCCGTCGCGGTGACCATCGCCGCCCGCAAGGCCGGCCAGCAGAAGTGGGCCGTCGCCTTCGGGATCATCTCGGCGGTCTTCCTCTACACGACCGTCGTGAACGTCATCGAGCGACCTGACGGTGTGAAGATCGGTGCCTGCTTCATCGTCGGCATCATCCTCGTCTCGCTGCTGTCGCGCCTTGCCCGCGCCTTCGAGCTGCGCGTGACGAGCGTGACGCTCGACGACATGGCGGAACGATTCATCCGCGATATGGCCAGCCGCAAGATGCGGTTCATCGCCAATGAGCCGGACCGACGCGACAAGGCCGAGTACCGCGACAAGATCGAACAGATCCGGGCCGACAACGACATGCCCGAGCAGGAGGACTTCGTCTTCGTCGAGGTCACGGTCACCGACCCCTCCGAGTTCGAGGCGAGCCTGACCGTCCGCGGCGAGGTCCTGCACAACCGCTACCGCGTCCTGACCCTGGAGTCGGCGTCCATCCCCAACGCCCTGGCCGCCCTTCTGCTGCACGTCCGCGACGAGACCGCCGGCATCCCCCACATCTACTTCGAGTGGACCGAGGGCAACCCGTTCGCCAACTTCCTGCGCTTCTTCCTCTTCGGCCAGGGCGAGGTCGCCCCGGTCACCCGGGAGGTACTGCGCGAGGCGGAGCCGGACCGCTCGCGACGGCCGCGCGTCCACACGGGCTGAGCGGCCACTCCGGAAAACGGACCACGGCGTAAGAACCCCGTCAATAACCGCTCCGTCCGCATAAGAACCCCGTCAGCCGCCGTTCCCCAGCGCCCACCGGCCCCTACCGTCGGCCTCATGGAGGACAGAAGACGCAGGGGCCGGGCAGCCGGCGACCGCACCTGGCGCGGCAGCGCACGCCTGGCGGTCGGCTGTGCCCTCGGCTTCGGCGGCCTGACGTTCCTGGTGGACTGGGACGCGGGCACCCTCACCCCGGTCCGCGCGCTGCTTTGGGTCACCCTGTCGGCCGCCATCCTCACCATGCTGCTGCCCGCCCGGGTCACGGCGGGCCCCGGCTGGCTGGCCGTACGCGGCCCCCTCCGCCGCCGTACCGTCCGTACCGACTCGCTCGTCTACGTCGGCCAGTACGGTGACGTCTCCGCCCATCTGGTCCTGTGCGACACCGCCGGCCACCGGCTGGAGCTCGACCCGAACGTCCTGCGCGCGAATCCGCTGCTCTGGCACGAACTGGACACCGGCGTGAGCCGCTCCCTGGCCCGTGGAACCCTGCGCCGGGGCACCGAGGTACTCGCCCGGCTCGGCCACGAGATCGACGACACCAACGCACAAGCGGTCCTGAAGGCATCCGGCCTCACCTGACCACGACGGACGCTGCCACATCCGACTGACATCCCACCCGGGCCGAAGTCGTCGGCAGATCAACTGCGGCAGACGTCCTGTCCGCACGCCCCGTTATCGTGACCACATGCAGTCCTACACGATCGGCCAGGCGGCACGGCTGCTCGGCGTCAGCCCGGACACCGCCCGCCGCTGGGCCGACGCCGGCCGGATGACCACCCATCGCGACGAGGGTGGCCGGCGGCTCATCGACGGCACGGACCTCGCCGCGTTCTCCGTCGAACTGGCCAGGGCCGGCACCGTCGAGGAGGACGCCTCCTACACCTCGGTCCGCAACGCCTTCCCCGGCATCGTCACCGCGATCAAGCTCGGCGACGTCGCCGCCCAGGTCGAGATCCAGGCCGGCCCGCACCGCCTGGTCTCCCTGCTGACCCGCGAGGCTGTCGAGGAACTGGGCCTGGAGGTCGGCATGGAGGCCACCGCCCGGGTGAAGTCGACGAACGTGCACATCGACCGCGTCTGACGCCGTCAGCGGCACATCAGCGCCGCCCACAGGTCCAGCCGGTCGCTCAGCCGGGACAGATCACGCCCCGTGAAGTGCTCCACCCGCTGCATCCGGTAGTGCACGGTGTCGACGTGCAGATGCAGCGCCTCGGCGGCCCGCGCCCAGGAGCCGTCGCAGGCCAGGAAGGTCTCCAGGGTGCTCAACAGCGCGGCGGAGGCGGCCCGTTCGCCGGTGAGCAGCGGGCCGAGGACGATCCGGCTGTAGCCCGCGCGGACGTCGGCCCGCACTCCGGTGAGCAACGCCGCCAGGCTGGTGAGCGCGGTGGCGTCGACGAGGGCGGAGGCGTCCGGGGCGGTGCCGCGAGCGGAGGTGAACGCGTAACGCGCCTGTGCCAGGGCCCCGGCCAGGGCGCCGGGACCGGCACAAGCCAGATCGCGGCCGGCGAACTCGCCACCACCGTCGACCGGATCACGATCCGCCAGTCCGACACCGATGTCGTACGGCATGACACGGGCGCGTTCGCCTCCACCGGCACCGTGGTGGCGGGCAAGGCCACCCGCGCGCCTCCCGCGCCCTGGCCGACCTGCTCCTGGACTTCGCGGCGGCCCAGCTGCGCGTCCCGCGTGCCGACCTGCGGCTCGCGCAGGAGGCCGTCCTTCATCCGGGCGGGCGGCTCCCCCTCAAGGAGCTGTACGTCGCCGCCCGTGCGGTCGGCGTCGAGCTCAGTGCGCAGTGGTTCCGGGTGGCCGTCGACCCCGGCACGGGCGAGATCCGCATCCTGCGCAGTGTGCACGCGGCCGACGCGGGCAAGGTGATGAACCCGATGCAGTGCAGGGGCCAGGTGGAGGGCGGGGTCGCGCAGGCGCTCGGAGCCACGCTCTTCGAGAACGTACGGCTGGACGCGCGCGGTCAGTCGAGACGGCGGTCTTCCGCCGCTACCGGCTCTCGCAGTACGTGGACATCCCGCGTACCGAGGCGCACTTCATGGAGACCGCCGACGCCATCGGGCCGCTGGGCGCCAAGTCGATGAGCGAGAGCCCGTTCAATCCGGTCGCCCCGGCGCCGGCCAACGCGCTGCGGGACGCGACCGGCGTGCGGTTCACGGAGCTGCCGCTGACGCGCGACCGGGTGTGGCGGGCACTGGATGCCAGCCGCCGTACGCCCCGTCCACCCGTATCCCGGTGATGCCGCTGATGTGCCGGGCCCCGCAGCGGTCCTGCGGCAGGACCAGTTGCGGGCCGGCCAGGTCCAGCGGGGTGTCGTCGATGCTGACGGCGAGCAGAACGGGGGCGTGAGCGAAATCCGGGTCGATCTCCGCCCATGAGAGCAGCGCGTGGTGCCCGTCGGCGCCGGTGACCGCGATCAGGAAGCGCAGGCGGTCCTTGCGCCGGGCGGGGTCGAACCCCGGGCCCGCGTCGCTGAGGACGTCGTACAGCAGGGGTCCGGTGAAGCGGTGGTGCTGAACGCCGCTGGTGGCGCACTCGAAGCTGACCCGCACCCGGTGCTGGGGCCGGCGCAGGAGGTCGGGCACGGTGAGCCGGGCCGGCCGTGCCAGGTCCCCGGTGAGGTCGAGTGCGGCGAGCGTCATGTGCGGCCACCTCCTGGATGACGCTACCCACGGCACACCTCCGTACAAACGCACATGCCAGGTCCAAGTCATAAGTGTGCAGCTCATGCGATGTGACAGAAGACTTACGCCTGGCACATGCGGCAGTATCATCTGCTGGCGGCTGATAGACAGGTCGCAGCAGGGCGCGACAGCTTTTCCATCTGGATTCAGAGGAGTTCACTCGTGATGACCCGTTCCGCGCGCCGGACCCGGCGGACGCTCCAGCTGGCCGGTGCCTCGGTCGCGGCCCTGCTGGCCCTGAGCGCCTGCTCCTCCTCGAACGACGCCTCCTCCGCGTCGACGAAGTCGGACACCTCGTCGTCGGCGTCGCCCAAGCTGTCGGGCTCGATCACCGTGTTCGCGGCGGCCTCCCTCAAGGAGAGCTTCACGACGCTGAAGGCGGACTTCGAGAGGGCGCACCCGGGCACGAAGGTCAACTTCAGCTTCGGCGGCAGTGACACCCTCGCCGCGCAGATCACCAGCGGGGCCCCCGCCGACGTCTTCGCCGCCGCGAGCGCCAAGACGATGGCGACCGTGACGGACAAGAAGGACACCGCCACCACGCCGGCCACCTTCGTCCGCAACCAGCTGGAGATCGCCACCCTTCCGGGCAACCCCACCAAGGTCACCTCGCTGAAGGACCTGACCAACTCGTCGCTGAAGGTGGTCCTCTGCGACAAGACGGTGCCGTGCGGGGCCGCCGCGCAGAAGGCCCTGGACGCCGGCAAGCTCAAGCTGACCCCGGTCTCCTACGAGGAGGACGTGAAGTCCGCCCTCAACAAGGTGGTCCTCAAGGAGGCCGACGCCGCGGTCGTCTACAAGACCGATGTGAAGGCCGCGGGTGACAAGGTGGAGGGCGTGGAGTTCCCCGAGTCCGCCGACGCCATCAACGACTATCCGATCGCCCTGCTGAAGAACGCCCCGAACCCGACGGTGGCCAAGGCGTTCATCGCGCTGGTGCAGTCCACCGAGGGCCAGCAGGTCCTGAACGAGGCCGGGTTCCTCAAGCCGTGACGAAGGTCGACGAGCCGGGCGCCGGAGCCGTCACCGCCACGGGCGGAAGGCCACGGGCTCCCAGCGGCTCCGGGCAGGCCTGGCCAAGGCGATGTTCGGCCCCGACACGCACATCCCGAAGCCGACGCAGGAG